>JAAYJU010000253.1 GCA_012522735.1 Clostridiales bacterium
CTCTATAATAACTGTCGCTGTCAATACTAGGAGCCGACACTGTTTTATCAATAAATAACACCCCCTTCAAGTGGTCAATCTCATGGCATATAGCTCTTGCCAATAAATCACTTCCTTCTAATTCAATATAAACACCGGTTTCATCCTGGGCACTAATGCGTACCCTTTGAGGTCGAATTACTTCTCCTGTAACGCCAGGAACACTTAAACATCCTTCTATCCCTTGCTGTTGCCCATCTTGCTCTATTATCTCAGGATTAATCAGTTTAATCAAACCTGTACCAATATCAATCACTACTAATCTCCTTAGAATTCCTATCTGCGGCGCTGCCAAACCCACTCCTTCCTCTTTGTACATTGTCTCCACCATATCTTCCAACAATATTAGCACTTTATGGTTTATACTCTCAACCCTTTTTGACTGCTTACGCAATAATATATTATCATCAATATTATTTCTTATGTTTCTTATTGCCATCTCCATTCTCCATTCTATCATAAGCTCAAAATTGTCACTACAAGCCTTCTCCTCAATTTTTACATAATATTAGAGAGGCGACAATATAGCCAGCCTCCCCAACATAAGGTCATTAATTATTCATTGCTATCTTCCATCTCGGCTAATCGCTCTTTAACCAACTTTAGCTGTTGACTAAGTAGAATTTTCTGATCAGCAAGATAAGTCTTCTCATTAATAGCTAGACCATCTCCCCAGTAATCACTTCTAGAATACCCTGGTAATCCTGTTCCATAAAACTGTCTACGAAAGCCTCTTCCATATCCAACATACGGCCCATTTTGAAGACGAGCTCCAAGTCCGGGATAAGCACATAATCCTGCTCCTCTTCCTGTCATTGCTCCTCTTCCCATAGGACCTGTTCCATCTAATCTTGGCACAATCTACACCTCCTTCTTATTACTAGCATCAATTTTAAATAAATAAAAAAGTATTCCAAGCAACATAAGTGCCAGGCTAGCTATACCAAAAATACTCATATAACCTCTTCTAAAGCAAAGTCCAGCACCTCTACCAGTAATTGGTCCCAATCCCAGCGGACCTGTTCCATCTAATCTTGGTATATCAATCACCTCCAATGATAATCCCAATAAAAAGTAGTAATTGGCATATGCCCATAATTATAATAATATAATTATTGACATATGTCAATATGAATTCTTTAAAAACACTCTCCTGATTATAATTTTTTACTATATAAAATTAATTACTCCAGTTCTATTAGTCATCAATTACAATAATATTACCCGTATTGTTATATATAAACTCCTTAGTAAATTCCTCCTTGATTCTTTTTATCCCTTCTTCCCCTGTACAATGAGAAAGCGCAATCAGTTTAATATTCATTGAACGAAATACCTCTATTGTCTTTTGCATTCTATTTTCATCTGCCTCAAATAAATGTGTACCTCCTACAACTGAATAAATCGGTATTCCAGTTTTTTCTGAAATTGATGTTAATATATTAGCGATTCCTACATGAGAACATCCGACAATAACAACCATTCCCTTCTTAGTAACAACCCCAAGTACAATTTCATCATCGAAATCATCATGAATTTTTAGGCCCTTTTCCACTATAAAAAATTTATCATTTCTTTTTTCAAAATTATTCCTTCTTGTAAAATGATGAAAGATCATGATATTTTCAGAAATAAAAAAGATATCCTCCTTAACCATATTCAAGTATATGTTTTTATCTAATATAAATCCCTCATCAAGAGGGTTACCATTATACTTATATGTTAGTTTATCAATCCTTTTATATTTTGGTTTGAAAAATTCCTCTCCCACAATAAGTCTTGGATATTTGCTTAGTTTGTTTACTAATTTCTTCAATCCTCCACTATGATCATAATGACCATGACTTATTATAATATAATCTAAAATATTCAAATCCTTTTTTAATATTTCTGCATTTCTTATAAAATCACCGGTTTGTCCAGTATCAAATAATATATTAATTCCATCTACTTCTATATATAAGGATAAGCCGTGTTCATTTATAAGTCTCTTCTTATCATCCGGATTATTTTCAATCAAGGTTGTTATTTGAAGTTTCATAATCTCTCTCCATTTTCTGTTCTAATTAGGAATTAATATCACAAGCAAAGCATAGCTCACACCTGTGATTAAATTATGATTAACTAAAAATCAAAGTTATTTTTTTCTAAGAACCGGAAATAAATCTCTTTTAATTTTTGAAAAGTTTATAGTATCGATAGCTGACGTGTCAAAGGTTTTATTCACTTTTTCTAGCGATATAGTATTGTAGAATATAATGCATTTTCGCGTTCTTAGTTGCAATCCGTCCAATTTGTGCTTTATTATATTCAATCATTTATATACCCTCACCGTTCTTTATATGGGCGATATTCTTTGGTGCAACAATTCTCCAAACCTTGTCATATACCACATCATTAGCATCCTTGGTTAAATACCGTTTACTTTTACCAATTCTCCCCAAACACACTTCAAAAAAGGTATCTGATAAACCAAGTTGTTTCCTTATGTTCCATAACAGAAACCCCATCTTCTGATACAGAAATTGATTGTTATACTCTTCTAAATACTGTAATATTTTTTTCTCCTGTAAATTATGCAGTCCCTGGACATTTGCCATCGTTTCTTCTAGTCCTGATATTTTATCAATATCCTTAAGACAGTCCACCAATGTGCGCTCTTTATTCGTTACTTTTACACCACCGCTGTATTTTACAGTTTCAATTCCTTGCTTACATTTTGCCATAATACATTGATATGTGTAACCATAAAAATCAAATGTTTGGAACTTTGTCTCTGAAGAAACATATACATCATAGTAGACCTGATCAGCCACCCCATAATACTCCATTGCTGTATGATGTGAAACATATGATGTTGGTGTGATACAACTGGCAATTTGAAATCGATTGGCAATAGGTACTCCGGTCTCTCCACTGATACAGGTATACATATTATTTCGTATTCTAACTACTGATCCCTGTTTTACGAGACGCTTAACTGCCGACCGTGCACTTTCAATTTTATCGTAATACTTACAACCATCATCCATTGTAAATACTGGTGTTTGCATTAATTCAAAATATAGATTCATATTATTCACCGTTTACTTTCCATCAATTATAGTTCATAATTAAACCGTTTTCCTATATATATAAACCACTTTAACATATTTTAGAAATATTGTCAGTTTATTTTAATAATATTTTAGTTTACCAAAAGACTGTTTTATAATCTTTTTAAACTATTTCAGTTTAACTGATCTTTCAGAATAAAAAGGCTCTAAAATCCTGTAAATCGCATACATGCAATCATTACAGGCTTTTAGAGCCTCCTATAAATCCATTATAAAATTATACCGAATTAATATTTTGTTAATACTTTTGTAATGGTGACTGGCACCGTTACAAAATTGTTACTGTCCCATCTGCTTTGCGAAGTTCTGAAATTCGAACTTCTATAATAAGCATAAATAGTGACTTTTCGAATGCTTTATGAGATATGCTCTATTTTCCTTACGCAAATAATTTGCGTAAGATTTCCTTTTTAAATGATACCAATCCGATTTTCATACGCAACTTTTCTATCAGTTTGCGTAAATGTGTTATGTATATAGAAATATATCGCATTTTGTTATACATCCTCTTTCTTCCCCGCCATAACCAAGCTCTCATTATCCATCATAATCCATTAGCTATTCTCCTGAATTTTCTCCCATGCTAACTCCAATAATTCTGCCGCAACCTGATGACTTTTAATACGCATGAGATTGTCCCAGGCATCTTCTTTTCCAAGTAAGTTCATACCGCCGTGCCATACAAGCTCATCATCAATCACCGCAAAATGCTCTTCTACCTCTTCTTTTAGTTTCACTGTAATACTTGCAAGTTTCAGTTGTTCTACTAATTCATTGCATACGTCTGGGCTACCATATGAGATATTGTCTGGTTCTCTTGTAATTACAACAGCGCTGACACCGGCTTCCAGTCTGCTCTTCACAATAAATATCAATCGTTCAATCTTATCAAGAATAATTTCAGGACTTGAGATTACGATCTTCTTTTCAGCTTCAACAAGATCCTGTTCGAATACTTCGATATAGTTACCTGAGTCATATATTGCATTTGTTATTTGCTTTGTAGTATCCTCACCAGTCCATAATGAAAATCCTATCTTTCTATAGGTCCGTAAACGCTTTGCATACATATTATCAAAATATCTAATGTGAGAATCTATATAATCATAGACAAAAACTACCTCTTTTCCTTCATAATCTCGATTCAATCGCCCCTCATATTGTTCTAAACGTCCTTCAAAAGAAACTGGAGCTGCTAACATTAGTACGTCAAGTCTTGGAAAATCAAAGCCTTCTCCAATTTTCTGTCCTGTTGCAACAAGAATAAGGCTTTCATCCTTTGGAACTGTTTTTAGAGACAATCTGATTTCAGTATTTTCTTTATCATTATTCTTTCCATACAAAATAAATCCGTGATTAGCACTACCTTGCAGTTTGTCATATAAATATTTCGCAGGCTCTTTATATTTTGTAAGAATAACTGGGGTATGTCCCGCTGTAATACATTCCCTTACATCGCTAGTAATCATTTCATTTCTGACATTGCTAGAACTAATCAACCCATAGGCACGATTTATATCATTTTTACTTTCATCCGTATCAACCACTCTGGTATATCTTGGAATGAAATAATGTCCAATTCCCTGTTCTTCAGCTCTTTCAAGCGCAGTAAATTTATGACGAAGTGGTCCAAGCATCATATATATGATTTTGTCAAGGCTATCACCTCTTTTAGGCGTCGCTGATACACCATATACATATTTTGCATCAACCTTCTGCAATAGCTCCATAGATGTATTTGATGCAGCATGATGACATTCATCCATTATCACCATTCCATATGAATTAATTAGCTCATTAAATTTACCCCTACTATACATAGAACCAACCATAGCTACATCAATAATTCCTGTTAATGTATTTTTGCCTCCATGTAAAATTCCAATGACACTATCTCGTTTCTTCTTACGTCCAGTCTTTGTCTCATATTCTGGTGTTTCTTCTTTAATAATAAGAAATTTATTAAGTTCATCCACCCACTGATTTAACAGATCTTTACTCTGCAATAAAATTAAAGTATTCACTTTTCTTTGTGAAATCAGGTAACTACATACTACCGTCTTACCAAATGCAGTAGCTGCACTCAACACTCCATCGGTATAGGAAAGTAATTTCTGGGCAGCAAGATCTTGTTGTGTTCTTAAATCCCCGTTGAATGATACTCTAATCGGGCGCCCCTTTTCTCTCTTATCTGTAATATCTATATCAATACCCGCTTTCTCACATTCTTCAATGAAAGACTCCTTCAGTCCCCGCGGAAGCCTTATATACCCATCTATATCTTTACCAAGATAAATAGCGCTAAAATTATAATAATTTGAATAGCCTAGACGCTTGTTTTTATAAAACTCTGGATTATCAAAGGCTGCCATACTACGAATCTGATTCTGTAAACGTGGCATTAAATTAAGAGTATCAACATATATGCCATTACTTAGAATCAAATGTACTTTTCCTACAACATCTGCTTTCGTAAATCTCTCCTTCTTTTTCCATGGTTTAGGTCTTTTTTCAGTAACTGAATTGGCTAACATCCCCCTGGCTTCGGAAAGTTCTACCTTCCATTTTATCATATACTTCTCGATATCTTCAGGCGATAGCTTTTCTGTTTCTTCCAGCAAAACCTTCCATTGATCAGGATATGCATTCCAATTTTCATCAACAAAGGCGCTATTTCCTCTTTTAAGAGCTTGGCCTTGCAATGGAAGAGCAATTAAATTACCAATACGACTAGCAACATCTTGTGAAGGATACATTCGGTCATAATAGTGAAAAGATTTCATATTAATAGAAGCGGATCCCTTGTCCAATAAAAGAAAGCCAAAATTCCTTGCTAAAGATGCAGCTATTGGTCTTTTAAAGAATATCCATACATGAGCTCCTCTTCCAGAGCGAGACCTTTCAACTAAAGACTTGATGCCATTCTGCTCGCACATTTTTCTAAGGGCATCTACTTCATCATGCCAATCATCATCCGTATTAGCGAAATCCGTCTTCTCAGCATCCTTTTCATGATTATCAAAATCGAATACAATAAATCGGCACGTACCATCTGCCAAAAGTGGGTATACTCCAAGCACATCTGTTCCATCCTCTTTTTTGCCAACAAGATGACACACAATTTTCTTTAAATCAAGCTTAGTCCATTTTGTATTCTCACAATCATCACAAAACATTTTTTCACCACGTTGTTTCGCACACAAGACATCATTCCATCGGTTATCACATTGCGGAAAATATCCACCTTTTTTCCCTCTTTTGGCATAAACATCTTCTCTACCCCAAAACATAGCAAAAAACCGCCTTGCTAAATTCTCAGTTATATATCTTCCAAGAATGCGCTCTCCCTGATCAGGATCGTACTCATTAATACTCTCTATTGTCTCCTCAAATGGATTATGAGCATCGAATGCAATATCAGCTTTTTTCAACTGAGATTTTAAGGCTTCATTCTCTTTTTGAAGAGCTCGCACTATTTTTCTAAGTGAGTCAAGGTCATAAGCCTCTATATTCATTCCTGTACCTCCAACTTGATAAACCATGTACAAATTTGTGCTTCTTCTGCTAAATATAACATACCCAGATCCCTTCTATCTTCGGGATCATTTCTATGTTAGATTCTCTCTTAGGGGAGTTCGTCATAATTTCATTTATCTTATTTTCCATAAAGCCATTGGATGATTCTTAATACGGTCAAGGATCTCCTTATCCTCAAATAACAGTTCTGGAATGTATTCACCGTTTTCAAACTTGTTCAGAAATTCCTTCTCTTCCATTGTCAGGACCATTAAATCAGAAATATATTCTTTGACAAGCTTCTTTGCTGCCTCCAACTCAAAATAATCTTTTCTCCTAATAACAGGAAGCAAATCCCTTTTTATCTTTTGTTTTGTAATCAAGTCAATAGCCGTGGTATCAAAATTCTTGTTTATACTGTTTTTCTCCCTGGCTGATATGGCTGCATAGAATACAATGCACTTTCTTAGCATCCCCTCTTCTGATTCATCAAATAGACCAAAGTGGATCATATTTCTTGTATCATATAAATCCCTTGTCGCTGCTCTACTAATTAATGCATTAATCTTGCCGCCATAAATCTCTAGTGGAGCTAGAGATTTCACTTTATACTCACTGGAGAAATGTTCTGTAATGATTGGTCTTTCCTCTGCTTCAAGTATATGGGATCGTAGTGAGTAATTGATTTCAATTTTAATGTTATCTTTATTTCCACTAGCTCCCATATAATCATAGACCCATGAGTCCAAGCTATGAGGATTTTTTGTCTTCGGATTTTTTGAGTAACCTTGTGACACCATATAGTGATCAATTGTCCTATTAATGACTTCTCTACTCTCAAGCATTTCCTCTCTACTGTTGGTAATTAAATAATCCAAATCTATATCAACAGAAAGACGAGGCAAGTTAAAAATAGTTAGATTAATGGCTGTTCCACCTTTTAAAGCAAGACTATCTTTTAAAATTGGATTTGTATTTAGATATTCCAAAATATCCGCTAGCCTCGTTACCTTTTCTAATGTATCTCTTACAAATCCCAACTCTTCTGCTTTCTTTCCTAAATATATAATATCGTAATCAGACAAGGATGTCACCTCCCTGATCTGTTATTTCAAATAGACCTTCTGGTACCATCAGTCCCCACTCACTATTATAAAAGCTATTTTCCTTTGCTTCACTAACAAGGTACCTTATGCTTTTTCCAATTTTGCTTTTGCAATACCCTAAAAACTCCTTTGAAAGTTGCATTTCTTTACGATAATGATCCAAAAGGAATCCTACCTTTTGAAAAAGCCCTTGGGTATTATATATATCTAGATACCCTTTTAACTTCGTCTCATCCAAGTAATGGACACCTTCCAAACAGTTTATTAGCTCTTCAAATCCACCTATTTTATTGAAATCTCTGATACTATCTATGACTGTCCTTTCTATATCTGTGATAATTACACCTGCAGTATTCTTTGCCTCCACAACGCCTTCTTTCATTTTTGAAGCAACATATTTATAAGTCACATGATCATAATCGAAATGATTAAACTTTGTTTCTGATGAAACATACACTTCATAGAATACTTGATTTGCTAAGCCATAATATTCAAAAGCACTATGATGAGAGATGTAGGCTGTATTAGTTATGGCACAAGCTATTTGATAACGAGTCGCTAAGATTAGCCCTGTAGCAGGGTTAACTACAGAGTATATATTCTTCCGAATTTTCTTGACCAGTCCCTTTTTCATTAAACGATTTAGCTGTGAATAAGCAGTTTTCTCATTACCTGTAAGCTTTATTACATCATTGATTGAAAAAACAGGATACTTTGCCATTTGAGTATATACATCCATTTATTTCACCTCTTTTATTTAAAGCATGATTTTCTTCGTATTTAAAGAATAACATTATGTTTCTAAAATTATTATATTCATTACAATAATATCTTGTTCATTATTTTAATTTTAGCATGTTATTCTTCACTTGTAAAGAATAGCATGCTAAAATTAAAATAAAAGTGCAAAAATTAATAAAAGTATGTCTACTATACTGTCAATCAGAACTATCTACACATTGTAAAATATGTGTAGTTTCCAGATCTATTAGGCTTAAAGCACTCTTCTTTACCTTCGGGTAAGCTAAAAGGCCCTAAAATCCCGTAAACCGCATATATGCGATAGTTACAGGCTTTTAGAGCCTCCTATAAAGTCATTATAAAATTATGCTATACAACAAATTTCACGCTACGCGAGAAATTGTGTTGTCATGAATTAACCTTACTGTCCCATCTGCTTTGCAACCTCAGCAGCGAAGTCTTCGGACTTCTTCTCAAGACCTTCACCGGTCTCGAAACGAATAAAGTACTTAACTGCTACAGGAGCACCAGCTTCCTTTGATACAGAAGCAAGATACTGGGCAACATTCATGTCGCCATCCTTAACATATACCTGATCAAGTAAGCAGACTTCCTTTAGTTCCTTGTTAAATCTTCCTTCAAGCATCTTCTCAATAATGTTTTCAGGCTTCTTAGCATTAGCCGGATCATTCTTAATCTGAGCCTTTATGATATCCTTTTCATGAGCAATATAGTCCGCGGAGATGTCATCTCTGCTCACATACTTAGGATTCATAGCCGCTATCTGCATTGCAACGTTCTTAGCTGCCTCTTTAACATCATCAGTAACTGCGGTGGTCTCTACATCTACTAAGATACCGATTCTACCGCCACCATGGATATATGAAGCTATAAAGCCGTTCTCAGCCTTAAGCTGCTCGAATCTTCTGATGTTCATATTCTCGCCGATTATAGATATCATGGTTGAAAGCTCTTCCTTAACGGTCTTTGCAGGCTCAAGCTCCCATTTCTCTTCTAAAAATGCATCTATATCTTTTGCGCTTGTCTTAGCTGCCTGTGCTGCTACAGCTGCTACATATTCTCTGAATTTCTCATTCTTAGCTACGAAGTCTGTCTCACTATTTACTTCTACGATTGAAGCAGTCTTTCCATCTTCGCTAACATTTGTATCAACAATGCCTTCTGCGGCAATTCTTCCAGCCTTCTTCTCTGCGGCAGCAAGTCCCTTTTCTCTAAGAAACTCAACAGCCTTGTCCATATTACCTTCTGTCTCGGCAAGTGCTTTCTTACAATCCATCATTCCTGCGCCGGTCATGTCTCTTAACTCTTTTACCATACTAGCTGTTATATTCATTATAATACCTCCAAATCTAATATTTTAAAATGGGACTGTTGTAATGTCTGATACTAACCATACGGTAAGCCCTACATCTGCAACAGACCCATCCACATACTATTCTGTAAATGCTTCCTCTACATCAGCATCATTAAATTCTCCTACTTCAGAATCTAAGGCTCCTTCAGTATTATCTGTTAACTGTACGCCCTGATTTGCTTCAATAACCGCATCTGCCATCTTAGATACAATTAGTTTTACAGCACGAATAGCATCATCATTACCTGGAATAACAAAATCAAGCTCTTCTGGATCGCAGTTGGTATCTGCTATGCCGATTAAGGGGATTCCAAGGTTATGTGCTTCTTGTATACAGATTCTTTCCTTCTTAGGATCTACTACGAATATGGCATCAGGAAGCTTCTTCATATTCTTGAGTCCGCCAAGGTTTTTCTCAAGCTTTTCCCATTCTTTCCTTAATTGAATAACTTCCTTCTTAGGAAGAACATCAAATGTTCCATCAATGGACATTTTTTCGATTGCTCTTAATCTGTCAATTCTGCTCTTAATTGTCTTGAAGTTGGTTAACATACCACCTAACCATCTTTCATTTACATAGAACATTCCGCAACGCTCAGCTTCTGCCTTAATAGCATCCTGTGCCTGCTTCTTTGTTCCTACAAAGAGAATGGTTCCACCATCTGCAACAACTTCCTTAATTGCAGTATATGCTTGGTCTACCAAAACTACTGACTTCTGTAAGTCAATAATGTAGATTCCGTTTCTCTCTGTGTAGATGTACTCCGCCATTTTGGGGTTCCATCTTCTTGTCTGATGTCCAAAATGTACACCAGCCTCCAATAACTGTTTCATTGAAATAACGCTCATAATTTACCTCCATTGGTTAATATCATCCGCATACATCATATTTCCTGCACACCGGAAACTCCGGCACCATGCATGAAATCAGCATGCGTGTATCTTATCAAAACATTGTGATTATACCACAACAATTTGAACGTGTAAAGGATATTTCTTTAAAATGTTTTACTTGAAAATCTTGCTTATCCGGCAATTGCATTCAGAATTGCTTGATAGGTTGAATCACTAGGTAGTGTATACGTACCTATTCTAATTACACTTGCCTTACCCTGCCTTTTAATATAATCATCAAAATCTACTGAATCTTCAATTAAGCCTTGCCTGGCAAGTAGTTCAGACACCTGACGAGATGACATACCCCTTGAAATTGTAAAGGTAACTGGTTCCTGAACTTCTACATCTATATCAGTACCTACATCGGTATTTGTATCTATATCTGCATCAGTCTCTGACTCTGTCTCAGTATCTGTCTCAGTAACTGGATTTGTATTTGTAACTGGATTTGTATTAGTATCTGGATTTGTATTAGTATCAGTATCTGTCTCTGTATTAATCTCTGCATCTGTATCTAACACAACACCTGTATCTGTTATATTCGTATCATCATCCACACCTGAAGGCTCGGATAGCTCTTCATCATCAGATGCTTCCTCAATATCAAGCTCCTTATCGCCTTCAACCAAATCTACTCCCGTTTCTTCCCTTTCTAAGGATTGCTCCAGAACCTCCTCAAGCTTATCATGGCTCTCATCCTTCATCACCATACCAAGCTCGCCTGCCCTAGCCATAATTTCCTTATCGGTCAGCTTTTCCTTCTTACCGCCGAAGGAAAGAACGATTGTTGTTATTAGAATTCCGATTCCAAGTCCTCTCATATAGTATTTTATCTTCATTTCCATAACCCCGTCCTTCTTGCCACCTTATTATGATTTGATCTTCCTCTATCTATCTGAAAATAAATCTATTACAAGCTTTACCTCACCCTGTCCGATTCCCAATTGCTTAGCAATGTCCAATACAGATTTACCTTGTGAATATAGCTTAAGTATCTCTGTATTATTTATGGAGATAGTTGACTGGTTATTATCTTCCTCTTCTATTGCAGGTACTTTTACATTTTGTCTCTTAATATTCTCTGCCTGAATATCAAGCTTCTTAGGCTTTACCATGTCTTTTTCGGGCTCTTTATCCTTTTCATTCTCATAATTAATAATCTCCTTGGCTTTACGCTGGGAGTTTTGGATTTCTTTAGCTGTCTCTTTCAGCTCTTTCTCCTTATGATTTAGCATATTATAAAGGAATACTACCTCTTCATGATTCTTTGTTATCTTCTCTAGAATCTGATCGGAGTATTCACTAACTGCCATTATTTTCTCATTAGAGAGCTTACTAAGGTAATCCTCGGTCTTAGCTATGGCTTCTTCACTCGCATAAGTCAATATCTCATTTTGCTGTTCCTTAAAGGTATTAAGCTCTTCTTGAAAGTATATATCCTTAATACCGCTACTTTCTAAGGATAGGCCTTTTGCTTTCTTATCGGGTTGGGCAACTATCCTGCAGCTAATTATTATGATTATAATTCCAAGTATAAGCATTACTATTTCTAACAGGTTCATTATTACCCCACTCCTACAACTTTAATGTTTAATGTTAAGATAAAAATTACATTCTTTTATGACGGTAAAATCACGTCATATATATGTACAGTTTACTTGGACTAACCCGAATATCGTGGACATTACACCAATATATCGATTCCTCCGGGTCTGCCTGTATTATTGTCGGATTCATCATCCTTGTTCTGATTTTCCCTGTCGCCTTTCCCCTTGCCACCTCTGCCCTTATAGCTATTCTTGCTTTCTTCCTTGGCATCATAGCGAAACTCCTTATTATCACTCTTAGTTGTTTGCAATGGCTTATTTGCCTCGGATTCTATCAGGTTATGAAAGCTCTTGCTTATCTGAACCTGCTCATGCTGGGTCTTTTGACTTTGAATATGCTTGTACTGGGAAACCTCCTGAGATTTCATTACATCGATTGGTCTAATGGGCATTTCTATTCCCCCTTTATAAAAAAACAACAGTTAACATGTACTCCTGGGGATGTCTCTTATTATGCTATGCCAAAATAAATGTCTTTTACAGTGGTACTTGCTTTATGTCAGCTCTGTCACGGATGAACTTAATATGCTGCAGAGAATCTCTTACATAGTAGACGACATTGGATATAACTATTTTAGTTCCGGGATATACCGTATCCAGAATCTTTATCGTACCGAAGGCATTTCCCTCTACCTCAAGCTTAAGCACATCATATTTATGAGTAGCTTCGGTAAGCTGAGTGTTAAGTTGAATGCTAGTTTGTGTTATTTGCTTAAGGGTCTCTAGCTTATCATAAGAAATATTTGAACCCGCTTGAAGCTTCTTACGGACCATAGCTATGGCCTGATTAATCCTCTCTCTTTCTGCCTTAAGATTAGCAATATGCTTCTCAAGTTCATGAAACTCGTCCAGTACCCTGGGATCTATACCAACCTCAAGTACTGTATTGGTTCCCATATGAGAGCCGGATGTTTTTAAGGATATCATAGTACCCGAACGAATTACTCCTCCGGTAACTAAGCCCCTTCTTCCTCCTACGATAATATCTCCCTTAGCAGATACCTTGCTATGCATGATGGAGTCGGTATTGATATATCCGCCTGCTATAACCTCGGCATTTTCTATGAATTTAGTAATAATATTGCTAGTTGCCTTAAGAATGCCCTTATTCATTCCCTGCATACCACGTCTTAGAATAATCTGACCGCCTGCCTCCAAATAAGCACCTTCCACGACGCCATATACCTCTATATCTCCCTTGGCCTTAACTGAAAAGCCTGTTATAACATTACCCTTTACAACTACATTTCCCTCGTAATCTACATCACCGGTTGAGGGATCCACATCTGCGGCAATCTCATATGTATCCGAAACAAACACCCTGCCATCAGTAAGAGAAACATGTCCGTTTACATCCGAGTATAGTGAAAGACCATCCTCTGACATTGTAACCTTATTACCATGGCGAAGTACACGATTAATAACCTTATTCGGCTTTAAGGGTTTTCCGGTTACATCAATCCCTGGTTTTCCAAAGTCTACAGGCGATAATGTTGCAAGTAAATCACCTTTATTGACATGGCTGATTATATCCAACTGATGAAAATCCACAGAACCGTCTTCATTAGTCTTAGGCTTCATCGTCAAATCCGTATTAAAATGATAGGTGATTACAGCATCTTTACCCTGAATCGGCAGAGTGGCATTAGCCAATATATAATCAGAGCAATATCGTGGGTCTCTTAGGTACTGAGAGATTCTAGCCTCATCCACCCCGTACTTTACTCCTGCCTTAACTAATTCGGATACTATATCATCCTTGGTAAGAGGTTTTCCTCCATTGCTGGGGGGATAGAATCTACATGTGGCATTCATTCTATCCTCATCTATTTTGACTCTCATATATTCATCCTGTGGAAGAATAACAGCTGAGGTAAGCTTAACCTCCGTCATATGCTTTAGGTTTGCTATACCCCTTCCTAAAGCAATTTTGTCATATTCATATATCCTTTTATCTATTAAGTAATTACTGATTTCATCATAATTAAGTGATAATCCGCCCGGCTCGGAATCAAAAAGCTTCAAATAGGTTCCGTCCTCTTTGATTTGTAGTTGAAAATATGCGTTTTTTCCGCTCATTTGCTATCCCTCCTTTATCCTTGTGGTAGGTTAACATTTTATAATAAGAGCTTGTAAAATATGGTATACCTATCAACCCCTAATAACTGGTAAACACATCCATATTTACTCCTAATTTCATCTTTAGTTTTTGTAATGCCTTAGTATGTAATTGAGATATTCTAGATTCTGATACCTCCAGAATCTTACTGATTTCCTTTAATGTTAGGTCCTCATAATAATAGAGAACTATTACTCTTTTCTCCTTCTCGGTTAGTGTATCTAAAGTCCTTGCTAGAATATCCTTAAGCTCCTGCCTCTCCACTATCCTGTCAGGTTGTTCAAATGTAGTAGCAAAATATTGGTCTGTCTTTGATTCGGAGCCTTGTTCAAGGAACTCGTCTAGTGAAATAATATTCGTTATATTCGTTTGACTCTGCCAATCCTCCAGCTCTTCAAGAGTCAGATTTAACTCCCCTGCCACATCCTCATCGGAAACATTTCTACCGTATCTTGTCTCAAGAGTTTGATATGCATTCTCTATCTTACGTTGCTTCTGTCTTATGCTTCTGGGTATCCAGTCCATCTTCCTAATCTGGTCAAGAATTGCACCGCGAATTCTAAGGGATGCATATGTCTCAAACTTATATCCCTTGTAATAGTCAAATTTATCAATGGCATCTATTAAGCCAAATGTTCCATAACCGACCAAATCGTCATACTCAACATTATGTCCCAGATACATGCTCAAACGTCCTGCAACTAGCTTAACCAATCCCGCATATTCAATTATGATTTTTTCATAAAGATCAGAGGTCTTTCTTTTGGAATACTCTTCCCAAAGTTTCTGCCTTTCTTCATTATTCATATTGCCTCCTATAATCAAACCGGATTGAGTTTTTAATTGTCTTCAGTACTATCTTTAGAAATGTCTTCAGAATCATCCTCGGATCCTTCCTCGGGATCTTCCATTTCCTCATTCTCATTCTCTTCAGAGGTTATTAGCTTAGGCTCAAGAACCTTTCTGATAATTGCCCTTGATATTAAGCCAATAATATAAAAAATGATAATAACCAAAAGAAGTCGCTTTAAACTGGGTATTAAATCAGCCTTTCGATATATATCTATAATGCAGGTTATTGCACCGGCTATCAATGTAATAAATGCAGGTATATACCTGTCACGCATTTTCTCACCTCTATATACTCTTCTATCGACTAAAACTAAAGAATCTTTCTATCCTTACCAACGGACCTGATATGTAGCAGTCCCGTCTCCGGATAAAACTCTATAGTTCTACCGTAATTGGCACCAGTATCCTCTGCTAGCAATGGAATTCCCAGTTTCTTAAGCTTATTTTTAGTAGCCTCTACATTACGTTCACCGATACGCATCATCTCAAGGTTATTATTGAAGCTAAACATTTGCGCTCCACCAGCGATTTTGGCAACTAAATTCCTTTTGATTGCACCTAAACTCGCCATGTCTTGGATTATTGTATCTATCCCCGTGTCAGCAAACTTGTATTTATTAGAGTTATTAATTATCTTTGTACTATCCGGTAGCATAATATGAACCAATCCTGCAATCTTTTTAACCGGATCGTAAAGAACTATGCCGACACAGGATCCTAGACCCAGTGTCGTAATCACGTCCGGCGGCTTGCACACATTGGCATCAGCCATACCGACTTTTATCGTATTGTTCATTGTCTCACCCTATAACCCCAATGATTTTAGTATAGCCGAATATGAATTCAAGGTAGGTATCAAAATAAAATATCCGTTTACATAATTGTCCATATCGCCAAATTCCGTCTCAATCAAAAGGGCTCTATCGCCTATTTTTCCAAACTCTATAGCCGGAACACTTAAAATAGCTCCTGCCATATCAATGGCCATGTATGGGATACTGGATGTTATTGTTAAGTTAGTCAAGGAAGATAATGAGGATAAGTATGCTCCGGATATAATATTACCGATTTCATTCAATGCAGATAGACCCATCTCACTAAATTCGGTATCATCCGTTGGCTCAGACTGCTGCAAATTTCCAAGAAGAATATTAACCAAATGCATCGATGCAACCTTGTCCATCATGAACATCATCATACCATCTATGTCTCCTCCTAAGGTAAATAGAATTCCGACAACTATTTTCTCTGCGCCGCCTACAATATCAGAGAGCTCCTTAAACTCTAATAATTCTACCTTAGGCACATTCATAGATACCCTAGCATTAATCATTTGAGAGAGTGCTGTCGTTGCATTTCCGGCACCAATATTTCCAATTTCCCTAAGCACATCATATTGCATATTGTTAATTCCGTTTAAATCTAACTCTGACACCCTTCTACCTCCATAAGCTTAAGAATGGTTATTCTTCCTTACCTACAATCTCAGGAATATTTAAAATATTGATTAAGTTATCGCCAAGCTTTCCAATTCCTGCACTATAAACAGCCTTGCTGTCCTTTTCGTTGTAATTCATCATATCCACATCGTCATCATCAAGAGTAATAACCTCGTTTACCTCATCCACAATCACACCAACCGGTGCCATAGATAGCTCAGGCTTAACAATAATAATTCTTGTAGTTGATGTAACTTCACTCTCTTCAAGACCCAGTTTATTCTTAAGACTCATCACCGGTATTATATCTCCTCTTAAATTAATGACTCCGAGAAAATACTCCTGAGCCTTAGGAACTCTTGTAATATTCTGCATTATTATAATGTTATCGATATACTTAATCTCAATACCATATAAATCCTCGCCCAATCTTATATCAATATATTGCTTGGAATTTATATCTCCCATGTCTGTACCTCCCTTATGGATACTAACCCGCTTTCGCTTAGATCAATGTATTTACATCCAATATCAATGCTACCTCACCATTACCGAGTATAGTTGCTCCGCTAATAACTTTGTGGTTCTTAATATACTTGCCAATGGACTTGATTACAATATCCTGCTGTCCTATAAGCTCATCCACTACCATTCCGGCTAATCTCTCGCCTTTCTTAACAACAACGACAAGAAGCTGGTTCGTCTTATCACCCTTAGCGCAATCAAGGATTTCACCCAAACGTATTATAGGTATAACATCACCTCTTAGGTTTAGGACCTCTTTTCCGCCAATCTTCTTAATATCCCTACTACCAATATTCTCTACAGTTTGAATATTACCAAGAGGAAGTGCATATTTCTCATTAGAAATCTTAACCATTAATGACTGAATGATTGCAAGGGTAAGCGGAAGTCGTATAATGAAATTTGAGCCCTTACCTAAGACTGTCTTTGCTTCAATATCGCCACCAAGAGCCTCGATTTTAGTTTTAACCACATCTAGACCAACACCTCTGCCTGATACATCAGTAACCTTTTCTGATGTAGAGAAGCTTGGCATGAAGAGTATGTCAATAACATCCTTATCAGTCATTCTGGATGCCTGATCTTCCGTAATTGTGCCTCTTTCTATAGCTTTTTTCCTGATTTTATCAACATTGATTCCTGCTCCGTCATCTCTAACTTCTATGACTACGTTGTTACCATCCTGATATGCATCTAGATATATGGACCCCACCGGGTCTTTGCCTAGACTTATTCTATCTTCACTACTTTCCAGACCATGATCTGCCGCGTTACGAAGCAAATGCATTAAGGGATCACCGATTTCATCAATAACAGTTCGGTCAAGCTCTGTCTCTTCACCGGTCATATATAGCTCCATTTGCTTATTTAGATTCTTGGATAAATCACGTATCATTCTTGGGAAGCGATTAACAACGCTTTCTATGGGAACCATTCGAACCTTCATTACTGATTCGTGAAGATTTGTTGTGACCCTCTCTAGATATTCAATTTGATCATAGAAGGCTGTTTCTAGCTGATTATGTAAGCTGCTAGAGGATGACACAAGGCTATTCTTAGCAATAATAAGCTCACTTACTAGATTCATTAATACATCCAGCTTATCGATATCTACACGAACAGAACGATTTGCCACAGGCTTTGTAGTCTGCTTGCTTGTAGTCGCAGCCCCCGCCTTTAAGGAGCCAGGCTCGGTAGACACTTTCGTTGTTGGGGCTTCATCCTGCTTAATCTGAGCTAGATAAATGCCCAGCTCGTCCTCCTCAAGACGTATGTAATCTGCAACAACTTCCTTTACCTCAGAAACACTCATACAAAAATTTATTAACTGCTCAGGGGTCTCCTTAGTTATAACAAAAGCAGAGTAATCAAAATCATATTTTTCATCTTCAAGATCCTGTGCACTGGGATAGAGCTTAATAATTTCTCCATGATCCTCAAGTGTTCTGTTCACCATGAAAGCTCTTGCACCCTTAAGCACACAATATTCCTGAATATATATGGTTAATCCAACTACATTCAAATCAAGGGAAATGGCTTTAGCTATTGCTTTTTTCTCGTATTCCTCTATCTTGAGTGACCTGAATTTATACTTATCGTCTTTGTCGGGAGCAGCCAAAGTTATTTCATCTGCAAAAGGCTCCATATACTTGTCCTTTGAAGCTGAATTGTCATTGCCCAATCCCGAACTTAAGATTTTATTTAAGGCAATGATTATATTATTACAATCCTGGTCACCTTCGCTACCATCGGATTGTATATTCGCCAGATAAGCTTCTAATGTATCCAAACCTTTAAACACTACATCAACCAGCTCAGATGATGCCTTCATCTTCCCATTACGAATCTCTGAAAATACATTCTCCATATGATGGGTAAGCTCTTGCATCTTTTTATAGCCCATGGTTCCCGCCATGCCCTTTAATGAATGAGCCGCACGGAATATTTCATTGATGGTAGCTTCGTTTTCGGGTTCTTTTTCCAGAATCAGAATATGCTCATTAAGACTCTGCAGATGTTCCTTTGTCTCTTCAATAAAAATCTCAAGATATTGACTTACGTCCATTTAATGCACCCCCACATTCTTTATGATAGCATCGGAGACCTCATGAAGTGATACTACTTTGTCCACCAATCCTGTCATTCTAATCATTCTCGGCATACCGTATACCACACTGGTTTTCTTATCCTGAGCTATCACATGAATATTTTTCTTCTTGCTTAATTCTGTTATCCCAACCATGCCATCACTACCCATTCCGGTAAGTACAACACAGGTGATTTCATCATAATCGGTATTTACAAGGGATTCATATAATATGTCAGCACAGGGGATAAGCCCATTGCGTGCTGCTTCCATAGTTAGTCTCAATACATGATTTCCCTTTTCATCTTTTGTTACACGTAGCTGTCTGCCACCTTTAGCAAAATATACTCGTCCCTTTTTTATAACATCCCCATCCTCTGCTTCTTTAACCTGAATCTGACTTATTGAATTCAGTCTATCTGCAAGAGACTTGGTAAAGCCTTCGGGCATATGTTGTACGATAATTACTCCTGCGTCCATATTCTTAGGAAAAGTTGGTAAAATATTATGAAGGGCTTTTGGGCCTCCTGTTGAACAGGCTATAGCAACCAGCTTATCCTTTATCTTTCGACCGACCACATGACCCTTCTTATGTATAGGTGGTAACTCTTCTTCAGGAGCCTCCTTTTGCATGGAAGTCGTTATAATCTTTGGTGGCTCTGTAGATATATTCTTTTCCGGTTCTAGCCCTTTAAGCTTTGTAGCTACTGAAAGACAGTCGAGAAGTCTGTTAGTAAATGCATTACTTCTCAGTTCCTCCAAGCTCTCTGGCTTTGTAACGAAATCAAAGGCACCAAGCTCCAGAGCACGAATTGTTTCTAAGGCATCCTTAGTAGTAATCGCGCTCACTACTATAACTGTCGTCTTAATATTTTGCTTTTTGATTTCCTCCAAAACCTCTAAGCCGTTCATTCTGGGCATATTTATATCCAAAAGAACCGCATCGACCTTGCCTGCATTCTCTTGAAGCATACTTAATCCCGCAAGACCGTTTATTGCCGCACCAATTACTTTAAATCTCTGGTCAGCTTCTATTATATCAGATATAACCCTTCTCATGAGTGCAGAGTCATCAATTATCAAAATATTTTTCATGCTCATCAGAAATTTCCTTTCAGTAGTCTAACAGGGGTCAAATAGTCTTATCATTTTTTCTAAGTCTTCGCTCTTGTTCAAATATGTATTTTATAAGATCTTCTCTATCCTTTGGCATAATATTATAAAATTCAGCGCGATTTTCATATATACCCGAGCGATCTATCATTTTATTTGATGCTATTATATCAGCAATTATATCAAGCTTCTTTAATTCGTTTTTAATAACGAAGTCTAATCTAATCCTCACTTTATCACCCGATTTTAGCTTCAGTTCAGAGTTAAACCTACAGCCTCCCCCGCTTAAATCCGTAATAGCAGCATGATGCCATTCTTTATTAAATTCGGCAATTTTTCTTCTTAAGGTAGCTTTTTCATCGGGATGTGTGAATTTCCCTAACAAAAGCTTTTCTTCCAGAGCTACCTCTTCCTCGGTAATTAGCCTGTATTCTATCTCATGAACATACTCCAAACGGTAGTATTGCCTTCTTTGAATCTTTTCCGGCTCGGTGGTCAAATCAACTAAGGAAAGAACATTTTTGCCCTCACGGTATGTCTGAAGCATGACGCAGTCACATTGGAACAAGCCTTTAATTGTATAAAAATATAAGCGATAATTTACCCATTTCTCCAGAGGAATAATCAACCCGTTTTTTATGGGAGTAGCTATAATGATTTTTTTATCTTCACTAAAATCAATCATCTGACTCACATAGGTCTTAGATGATTTAATTAATTCTCCCTTTTGGTCCAATTGCTTTATTTCGATTTTATCCCCTATAGATACTATCTCCCGAAACATAAATCCTCCTAAAGTTACTTTCTTATTCTAGATTTTAAAAGGTTGGAGAATAGCTGAGCAATACCCTTTTTCCCATAAACTATATCAGGTTCACTATCACATAACTGCCTTGCAAAGCTATTAATAATCTTTGAAAAGCTAGAGTTTGGATAGTCACATATTGCAGGTCTCTGTTTCATAACAGCTTTTGATACTGAATTATCCATTGGTATATGGCCCAAATACTCCAATTTAAGCTTAAGAAATCTACTGACAACTATACTTAATTTTTCATAAATTTCCTCGCCATCCTCGTCAGGTGTGACACGATTTGAGATTATTTTTATTACTGTATCATCCACAGAAAAGTCGGATTTTCTGTTAAGTGTCTTAAGCAATGCGTATGCGTCGGTTATGGATGTAGGCTCTGGGGTCGCAACTAAAAGTATTTCTGAGCTGGCAGCCACAAATTCTAAGACAGAGTCGGCTATCCCTGCTCCTGTATCTATAATTACAATATCCACAGTCTGGTCAAGCTCTACTAATTTACGTATAAGATATATGATCTGATCTTTAGATAGATTGGTCAACTCCTGTATACCTGAACCACCTGATATAAAACCAATATTTTCTGGGCCTGGTGTAATTATATCTGACAGATTTTTACCTCTGAACATCAAATCTGCCAAATTATATGTGGGACGTATTCCAAGCATTACCTCGATATTGGCAAGGCCAAAATCGGCATCAAGAATAACAACTCTTTTTCCAAGACGGCTTAAGGCTATAGCCAGATTAACGGCTATACTGGATTTACCCACCCCGCCCTTACCGCTGGTGACTGTAATGACTCTTGAAATATGTCTAGGTGTATTTTGCTCTTTAACAATTTTTCTTAATTTTTCGGCTTGATCCATATTAATGCCCCCTTAGTAGTTGCTTTGCTATGCTCTGAGGATCAATTCTGTCAATATCATCCGGTACATCCTGCCCAAAGGTAGCATAGGAAAGGGGTGCATTTGTTAGCATTCTAATATTAAACAAATTACCAACACTGCTAGTCTCATCTAGCTTGGTAAAAATCAGATTATATCCGACCATTTCAGAGTAAGCTTCTGTGATAGTCACTAAATCACGATATTTCGTCGTAGCACTAAGAACCAGATAAATCTCTCTTTCATTTTCAGGAATTGCTTTCATTAAGCCTTCTATATCGTCTCTTTGATACTTATTTCTATGAGATCGGCCTGCAGTATCTACAAATACTACATCAAAATCAGCAAATTCTTTTCTAGATTGTTCCATCTCATCTATATTATATACTACCTTAAGTGGTATGCCAAGGATATTGGCATAGGTTCTTAGCTGTTCAACTGCGGCAATTCTATAGGTATCTGAAGTAAGAAATGCTACTTTTGCCTTTTCTTCTACCTTGAATTTCGATGCAATCTTGGCAATGGTAGTTGTCTTACCTACCCCCGTAGGTCCGATAAAAAATATAAATTTTGGAGTTTTTCCTTTAAGGCTTATAGTATTTGGTTGTCCAAGCTTAAGAACTATCTTCTGATATATAGAGGATAATATATTATCCATAGAGGAATCCTTCTTAAGAGTCCCCTCTATTTCACTAATAATCTGATTGGCATATTTCTCATCAACCTCATTCAAAATAAGTTGATTATATATAAGCTGTATGCATGCCAAATTCTTACTTGCTGCCTTTACCTTTTCCTTTTTATCCTCCTTAATAGTTTCTTTTTCAACTATTTGCTTTTCAAGAAGATTTTGAAGGTTGTTAAGCTTTTCTTCTATCGCAGAGGATTCCTTGCCATGGTTCGGCTCGGCAGCTTGAGATGAAGAGGCGGGCTCATCATAGATTACATCTGGAAAGGTCTGCTTCTTAGGAGTAGCGGCCTTATCATTTTTATAGGATATATTATCATCAATAGCTGCAGTTACCTCAACAAGTGGCTTTCGAAATAGCTTGTAAAAGCCCTTAGGTGAAATAGTTTTGATATTCATTACGATGGCATCCTTACCAAGCTCCTCCTTGGCAAGAATGATAGCCTCTGTTTCAGTATTTGCTTGAAACTTCTTGATAATCATTACACTGTCACCATCCCTACTGACTGTAATTCAACATTTGAATCAATCTCATTATAAGATACTACGGTCAAGTCTCTAAAGTAATCCTGTGTTAGTCGTTTAAAATACATTCTTACAATCGGAGAGGTAATAATAATCGGGTTTTTGCCCAACTCCTCAAGCTTCCCAATCTCAGCCTGAACCGATTCCATGATTTCTCTTGTAACATCAGGATCAAGTGCCAGATATGAACCCTGTTCTGTCTGCTTGACCGAGTCCATAATCTCCTGTTCTACCTTAGGATCTAAGGTTACTACACTGGTCATCTCCCCAAAAGGAAAGTATTTCTTGGATATAGCCCTCTTTAGATTCTGCCTTACATATTCAGTAAGCACATCTATATCCCTGGTGGAGGGTGCATAATCAGCTAAGGTTTCAAGGATACTTACAAGATCTCTGATGGATATCTGCTCTCTCAATAGATTCTGAAGCACCTTCTGAATCTCACCTATGCTAAGAAGCTTTGGAACTAGCTCAGTGATAAGTGTTTGATTTGTTTCTTGAATATTGTTAACAAGATTCTGTACATCCTGTCTTGTAAGAAGCTCGTGGATATGGCTTCTGATAACCTCTGTCAAATGTGTGGCTATGATTGATGGAGGATCCACAACCGTATACCCCAAGGATTCTGCTCTTTCTCTTTGACTCTCTGTAATCCATATAGCCGGTAAGTTAAATGAAGGCTCAAATGTAGGTATTCCTGTAATCTCTTCCTCGACATAGCCTGGATTCATAGCCATATAATGATCGAATAAAATTTCGCCTTCACTTACCTGTATACCCTTAATTTTAATTACATATTGATTAGGATTAAGCTGAATATTATCACGCAATCTTATCATGGGTACTACGGTTCCCAGTTCAATTGCTATTTGTCTTCTAATAAGAACCACTCTATCAAGCAGATCTCCCCCTTGATTCATGTCTGCTAGGGGTATAATACCATAACCAAATTCCAACTCGATAGGGTCAACCTGTAATAAGGATGCCACATTCTCCGGCCTGCGAATCTCGTCAGCCTCTGCCTCCTCTGAGGATACCTCTTTTTCTATGGATTCTATCTCAAGCTTCTGGGCAATGGTCCTACCGGATAATATAAAGGCTAGGCCATAGCCTGCAAAAAGAAAGATATTAAGCGGTGTAACTATACCCAGTATTATCATACTAGCACCGACTATATACAAAACCTTGGGTATGGCGAATAGCTGTCCTATTAGCAGATCTCCGAAATCTGCCTCCTTAGACACCTTTGTAACCAATATACCTGTTGCTAAGGATATCATCAAGGAAGGAATCTGAGAAGCCAGTCCATCACCGATTGTAAGTATAGCATATTCTTGAAAGGCCTCCATAACTCCTAGGCCTTGGTTTAGCATTCCTGTAATTGTACCGCCGGCAATGTTAATTACCGTTACTATTAATCCTGCGACAGCGTCACCCTTAACATACTTTGTGGCACCGTCCATGGAACCGAAGAAGGCTGCTTCATCTTGAATCTTTTGTCTTCGTTCCAGAGCTTGTACATCTGTAATTGCACCGGTATTTAAGTCTGCATCTATAGCCATCTGCTTACCGGGCATAGCATCCAAGGTGAATCTTGCGGTTACCTCAGCTACTCTTTCCGAGCCTTTGTTAATGACTATAAATTGAACTAATATGAGTATAATAAATATAATTATACCTATAACTAGATTACCGCCACCGACGAACTCGCCAAATACTCTGACAACGCGGCCGGGATTACCGGTTGATAGAATAAGCCTTGTGGAGGATACATTCAGGGCTATACGAAAGATCGTTGTAAACAAAAGTATTGTCGGAAATGCCGACATATTTAAGACTTCCTTGGTAAACATGGAGTTAAATAATATAACCAATGATATGGAAATATTAAGAGCTAGAAAGAAGTCCAACAAATGGGGACTCATAGGAATGATTAAAAACATGATTGCCGCTAATATATAAAGTCCGACAGCTATATCATTTCTCTTCATGCCAAGTCTCCCTTCAAATCTTTCCTTTAAGCATAAGCTCAAATCTTTCCTTTGAGCTTATATACATATGCGAGGACTTCCGCTGTCATCTGATAGAGCTCAGCTGGTATCTCATCCCCAACTTCTACGTTGTAGTAAAGCATTCTTGCTAAAGGTTTGTTTTCTACAATTTCTATATTATTTTCCTTAGCTAGCTCCTTAATCTTTAAGGCTAGATAGTCTGCTCCTTTTGCTAAAAGAACCGGTGCCCCTAGCTCTTCTCTGTCGTATTTTATGGCAGCCGCAAGATGTGTAGGGTTGGTTATGACCACATCAGCCTGAGGAAGCTGTTGCATCATTCTTCTCTGGGATACCTCCATCATCCTTGAGCGAATTCTTCTTTTTACTTGAGGATCTCCCTCTGACTGTTTGAATTCATCCTTAATCTCTTGCTTGGTCATCCTCATATCTTTTTTGAATTTAAATTTCTGATATATAAAATCAGCAATACCAACCACAAAAAAGATTATACTTATCTTAATTCCCAGATCGAGTACAATGTCACCAATCAAGGCTATAGCCTGAAACAAGCTAATATCATAAAGAATAATCAGGGTATCCCACTCTTTCCTTAGGGTATCATAGGATATATATGCGATCAAAATAATCTTTACAATCTCTACGACTAGAGTGAATACTTTATCCTTGGAAAATATCTTCTTAAATCCACTAATAGGGTTTAGCTTAGAGAATTTTGGTTTTAAAGGTTTGCCAGATGGCTTCCATTTTACCTGTACCAAAACTACAATAAATGATACAACAAAAGCTGTTAAGTAAATGGGAAGGCAGATTATAATAATTCTTATTATAGAATTTCTTAAGATACCCTCTGCCATTACTGTTGTGAATTCACCCTCAGTTACCAAATCGATATTTTGATATGTGCTGCTGAAGGTTTCTATAAATCTTTCTATCATATAACCTAAGAAGATTTTTAAGGTTAGAAACAAAGCTATGAGCTCAGCAGAAGTGGTAAGCTCCTTACTTCTTGCTACCTGTCCTTCCTTTCTGGCATCTGAGAGCTTCTTTGCTGTCGGTTGCTCTGTCTTTTCTGCTCCTTCTGCGAAGAACTGAAGATGATAAGGAATCATGTATCGATGCTCCGATTCTACTTCCCAACTAACCTTTTTCAAATTATTTCACCGCTATCCTTTCATTACATCTATGATAGCCCTTAGCATTTCCATCATCTCGTTAAAAATATAATCAGCAACTGATGGTGTAAGTCCTATTATCAAATATAAGACAATAAGTCCTACCAATATTTTCAGCTGCATACCAATAACGAACATATTCATCTGCGGTGCTACCTTTGCTAGAATTCCTAATATCGTATTGACAACTAATATAGCTGCAAATATGGGTAAAACTATACGCATGGCTATGATAAAATAGTCTATTATAAAGCGTACCATCAGACGATACATATTGGGTGGAAATACTGCCTCCCCCAAGCCAATAACCTGGTATGAGTCTACAACCGCCCTTAGAAAATGATGATGCAGGTTGGTTAATATCATCAAGAGGAGTATCAGATAACCGTATAAATTAGATGTTATGGTAGTCTGTACTCTTGTAACTGGATCGAGTTGATTAATCATGGAGAAACCTATCTCCATATCCATGATTTGTCCAGCAAATGCCAATATTTGATATGCTATATTTGAAAACAGGCCCATTAGCACGCCTGCGATTGCTTCCTTAAGGACCAATATCGCAAAACCGATAACCCCATAGTATTCAGCCCCCGATAATGGAATGGTATAAAATAGTATTATAGACAAAAATATAGAAAATCCCGCCTTAACTCTGACAGGAACATTTTTTAAAGAAAAAAATGGAGCAGTATATATAAATCCACTCATCCTCACAAGTATTAATAAAAATATTTCAAAGTTCGCTACTGTAAAGGTCATATCACATTAATGTAATAGGAGAAATTACTATATAGTTCAACCATAAACTCTCTTATTGACGTTAGCATCCAATTACCAAACAGTATTAAAACCAGTAATATTGCTATCAACTTAGGAACAAATGTGAGGGTCTGCTCCTGAATCGAGGTTACTGTCTGCAGTATGCTAACTATAAGTCCTACGGTTAAGGATACAATCAATATGGGAGCCGCTACCTTTATTATTAAAAATATAGCTTCTCTTGCGATATCGACTACTATATTTTCATTCATGGTCTTTCTCCTTTCACTTGCACTTTCCTTAGCCGCTAATAGAATGTCTTTACTAATCCCCCAATCACAAGATTCCATCCGTCTGCAATGATAAATAACAATATCTTAAAGGGCATGGAAATCATTGTTGGTGGCAGCATCATCATACCCATGGACATAAGAGTGGATGCTACTACCATATCAATAATTATAAAGGGTATGTATATCAAAAACCCTATTATAAACGCTTTTCTTAGTTCACTTATAATGAAAGAAGGGATTACAACGGTTATTGGAATCTCATCCACAGTTTCTACGGTTGTAATACCTGCTATATCCATAAATAATCTTAAGTCCTTAACGTTTGTTTGCTCCAACATAAATGTTCTGATAGGAGCCGCTCCTGCATCAAATGCTTCCTCCTGGGTAATCTCACCTCTTGATAAAGGCGTAATTGCATTTGCATTTACCTGAGTGATAACAGGGGACATAATGAAGAAGGTTAAGAATAATGCTAATCCGATAAGCACTTGATTAGGCGGTGTTGTCTGAGTACCTAGGGCTGACCTTATAAAATGAAGTACAATTATAATTCTTGTAAAGGCGGTCAGCATTATTAAAATAGATGGGGCTAATGTAATTACCGTTAGAACAAGCAGTATCTGTAACGTAGCAGCTAAGCTTCCTTCATCCTCAGCGGTATTTAACCTAAATTCTAAAGGTCCCAAGGTTCCAGAAACATTATTAGTTGTGCCAGGAACAACACCTGTCGTATCGTCACCAGTAATGGTATCCCCAATATTTGCAGCTGATACCGTTCTTACATTTGATAATAGCACCAGACCGAATATTAATAATAAAATGGCTATTGCCATCCTTTTCCCAAACCGTTTTATTTCCGATGCAATCATGGATACCAACCTTTACTCTTTTTTTCCTTTTATTTTTTCAAATATCTGACGAAAAGATTGTTTCTCACCCTCTTTTATCTCATGGGTTAATACTTGACTCTCATCAAGCTCAGTAATATAAGTGATATTATCCTTGCTAATACCAATAACTACATATTTATTAGAAATTTTAACAATCTGTAGCATCTTATTTGTACTAATTCTGTAAGCCTCTATCACCTGAATGTTACTATCCTTTAATTGCCCCATCTTATATCTTCCGACAAATTTGGAAGTATAATAGGCTGCAATTAATATTACTATCAATAATAAAACTAGTCCAAGCAGCTGTAATACATTATTTGTTGTTGAAAAGGCCTCAGGAGTAGCCTCACTTGATGCCTTGTTCACTTTATCTACTATGCTCTCTTCCGTGGTACTTAATAATATGTAAGTAGTATTCATAGGCATCCTTGTTTAACCTACTGCTTTCTTCACAGCCTCCAGAACTCTATCAGCTTGGAATGGCTTAACAATAAAATCCTTAGCTCCTGATTGGATGGACTCAATAACCATAGCCTGCTGACCCATAGCCGAACACATTATCACATTAGCCGAAGGATCATGTGCCTTTATTTTCTTTAATGCCTGAATGCCATCCATTTCCGGCATGGTAATATCCATCATAACTAAATCCGGTTTGGTTTCATTATATTTTTCAATAGCCTTTAAACCGTTCTCTGCTTCTCCTGCGATATTATAGCCATTCTTGACCAATATATCTTTGATCATCATCCTCATAAACGCTGCATCATCACAAATTAAAATACTTTTCGCCATTTTAATTCTCCTATCATAATGTATTCTTTTACTGCCTTTGCTTAGTAATCTCAGTAACTCTGATGCCGAAGGCTTCTTCCATAACCACCACTTCGCCCTTTGCAACGAACTTACCGTTGACAAGAACATCTATGGGTTCTCCGGCAAGTCTATTTAACTCAATTATGGTTCCCGGTGCAAAATCCAGTATGTCTTTTATTGACTTGCTTGTCCTTCCTAGCTCTACTGTAACCTCAAGAGGTACATCCATAAGTAAATCTATATTCTCAGGAGGCACCATGTGCTGTACCATTTGGCTAAATGGTGCAAACTGTGCCGGTTGTATATTTACATCCTGAACCGGGGGCATATAAGCTTGTTGATTCATATAAGCTGCTCCATTTGGCATCATACCTGCCATATTATATGGTATATTACCAGCTGGTGCACTTGGCTGCTCATATGTATCCTGCACTTGTGTTACCTTAGTTTCTGCCTTTGGCTTAGGACTCTGAGGCTTGGGAGGAATCTCACTCTCCATGGAGTTTACCGCCATAAATTCCTCGTAGAGATTCTTTGCAAACTCAACAGGATATAGCTGCATCAGTACACTGTCTACCAGATCTCCTATGACCATGTTGAAGGAAACCTTAACAAATCTATCTTTCAAGAAATCTGCTATATCTTCACCGACGATATTTTCATCCAAATCCACCTTAGTAGCGATAGGAGGTGAAATAACTACTCTGGTTTCCAGCATAGATGAAACCGAGGTCGCAGCGGAGCCCATCATTTGGTTCATTGCCTCGCTTATAGCGCTTAGGTGAAGGTCTGACAATTCACCATCTGTATTAGTACCGTCACCACCCATCATAAGATCAGTAATGACCTTCACATCATTTTCTTTTAAAATTAATATATTATTACCATCTAACCCTTCCTCATAATAAATCTGAATGAAGACACAGGGTTTGTCATAGCTGTTGGTTATATCCTTCCAAGAGGCATATTCTACAACAGGGGTTGTAATCACTACTCTCTGGTTTACTAAGGAAAACAGAGTCGTTGCGGCTGTTCCCATACTAATATTGGATATCTCACCTACTGCATCCTTTTCTGCATCTGTTAAAAGCTCTATATCATCTGTATCCCCATCATCGGGCTCAAAACCATTCAGTAGAGCATTTATCTCTTCTTGGGACAACATTCCATCCATACTGTTACTCCTCTCCTCGTATAATTGATGAAATCTTAACCGCATAGGCACCTGCCGAGGCACCGGGAAGTGCGGTAAATTTATTCAAATTTCCAACATATACGGTCAACTCATCGTCTACCTTAGAATTTAACTTAATGATATCGCCCCGCTGCATGTTCATAAAGTCATTTACTGATATAGTGCTTTTTCCTAATACAGCTCGAAGCGGTACCTTTGCCTTGGAAATTGCAATTTCTATAAGGTCCTTATAGGATTTATCATCTCTAGACTGCATGGTTGAATACCAATATTTTGTATTCAGCTTATCTATTACCTGTTCCAAACATACATATGGTAAACATATATTCATCATTCCCTCTATATTACCTATTCTTATATTCATGGTAACAATGGAAATCATTTCACTTGGCGAAATTATCTGTGCAAATTGTGAATTCGTCTCGATTCGTAAAAGCCTAGGTTCTATCTCAACAACATTTGCCCATGGATCACGAAGTAGGTTAGTACAAACATTAAAAATGCGTTCGATGATAGAGAGCTCAATTTCCGAAAAATCTCTTACCTTTTCCAGTGGATATCCCCCACCTCCAAGCATCCTATCTACAATGGCATATCCAAGATTATCCGCTAGCTCAATAATAATCTGTCCATCTAAGGGAGCAAAATCGATAATACCCAGTAAAACCGGATTAGATAGGGCATTAGTAAACTCCGAATATGTAACGGCCTCTGAATTGATAACCTCTACCTGAACGTTTTTGCGCAAATATGCCGGTAGATTGGTAGCAAGTAATCTACCGTAGTGTTCAAATATTATATTAAGTGTTCGCAGGTGCTCCTTTGAAAACTTGGAAGGCCTTGCAAAATCATAATTCTTGACATGCCTTTCATTCGTCTGCTTAATCTCGTCTGCATCAAGCTCACCACTAGAAATCGCCGCAAGCAGATTATCTATCTCATTTTGGGATAATACATCACTCATGACTTCCTCTCATTCCCGTGCTATTTATGGCACGGCCATAGGCAACATAAAGTCTAATGAAAGAAGCCGCACAGCGGGTTCTTTCCAAAGATTCAGCTTCGCTGAACCGATTTCTACACCCATGATAACATAAATTATCCAATAAATCATCATTTTTCTTAATCAAACATTATATTTCCGAAGGATACATTTATAATAAAATCTGATTGAAAAAGCTCCTGTATACGAATGGTTACCTGCTCTCTAATTTTATCCTTCATGGTTCTGGCTTCATCTATTGTATACTTAGCAAATTCATCTGAAACAATTTCCTTCATATTGTTTTCGTATTGAGAGATAAGTGGTTGTAGCTCCAGATAATCCTTATGAGTCTTATTCAAGGATAAGGAAAGATAAAGTACTGCATAATGATCCTCACTATCACTCTTTGCCAGTATAAGGGTTAGTCTTTCATCAATTAAATATGTTTCGATATCAGATACGGCGATGTTTGCAATGCTATCGTCAGGTGATTCCAACTCCAAATCGATAATCTGTGCTACTTTATTAATAAGAGCTATTGATTTGTTAGCAGTCGGTACCATAACGAATATCAGGACGGCTGAAAGTACAATGTTTATCAGACACATAGCAAGTATGATAATTGTTATAATATTCTTTCTCATTTTAAGGACTCCTCTTTTCCAATTATTTTATCTTCCACTATATTCATTGAATATCCTAATCTCAATTCTTCTGTTTTTTGCTCGTCCATCTGAGGTATTATTGTCAGCAACAGGCTCATACTCTCCCCTTCCTGAATACTTCACATTCTGTGGATTAAGCTTGTTGTTATCTATTAAGAATTCTGCGGCATTTAGCGCCCTTGCAGAAGACAGCCAATTGTTGTCCTTAAAGGTTGGACTTGTCATGGGTACATTATCTGTGTGCCCGATGACCTCTATGGTGTATCCTTCAAAATTGCTCAAAATATCTCCAATCTTAGAAAGAATCGGCCTTGCTTCACTTAAAATATCAGCTCTACCTGAGTCAAATAGAATTGAACCCTTCATAGATAGCTGTATATATCTAAATTCCGGATCTATGCTTAGCTCTACATAATCACCTAGATTATACTCATTAGTAAGTTCTTCCACAGTGCCAAACATCTCACCGGAGACTTCCTCCATCTTTTTTTGCATCATCTCTAAAGCTTCGCTAAGGCTACCGGGGGAATCTGCATCCTCTGTATTCTCCTTGGTTGTGGGGTCATATTCACCTTCATTTTCTATCTTAGTTTCATGACTCTGTTTGCCCATATCTGTGGTAAATTGATCCAGATTATTTAGCTGTGATATACCGGAGGATATAAGCGGTCCTTCACCAAATGCTTTGCCTCCTCCATCAAATATACCGAATGAATTAGACATAGATATAGATATATTCTGAAATTTCTCTGCGTCTACTTCTGACATAGCAAAAAGCATTACAAAAAAGCAGAGTAATAGATTCATTAAGTCTGCAAAGGTATTCATCCACGGAGCATTTCCTCCTGAAGGAGCTTCCTCCCTTTTCTTTCTAGCCAATATCTTCACCGCTTTCTGCTCTTAGAGCTTCCCTACGTGTCGGAGACAGGAAGGATTTAAGTTTTTCCTCAATAACTCTCGGGTTCTCGCCCGCTTGAATAGATAGTAATCCTTCAACCATAAGTTCCTTTACCATGACTTCACTGGCATTCTTGGATTTAAGCTTTGTAGCTACGGGAATACATATCCAGTTGGCCAAGACAGATCCGTAGAATGTCGTAATTAAGGCAACGGCCATGGCAGGACCGATTGCCTTCGGATCGTCCATAACCTTTAGCATGTTAATCAGTCCAATCAGGGTACCAATCATACCCCATGCTGGCCCCATAGCTGCAAGAGAATCCCAGAATCCGACCACATCGGAATGCCTGTCCTCAATACAATTTAACTCAGTCTCTAATATACTTCTTACCAACTCGGGATCAGTACCGTCAACGATTAGAAGAACTCCTTTTTTCAGGAACTCATCATCTATTCCGTTAGCTGCCTCTTCAAGCGCCAGAAGGCCTTCCTTTCTAGCAATGTTTGATAAGGATATTATCTGCTTGATAGTTCCCTCCTCATCGGATATCTGAACCTTTAGGATCAGTGTAAAGCTTTTTAGATATTTTAGAAACCCTTTTAAGCTAGGTGCCATTATAAGTACACAGCATAATGCACCACCCAAGGTAATCAAAATTGACGGGGGATCATAGAAGTTTCCGAGAACCTCTAGCCCTGATTGCCCATACAAGATACCAAATATAACGACAATCGCACATAATACAATTCCTATAATGGACGCTAAATCCAAACCTGCCACCTTCCATCCTTTGAAAATTTGCCACGTATATATATTAACTTCTATATAAAGCATTGTTCGTCTTGTTCTACAAATCTCTGCATAATATCTCTTTTTTGTATAATATTACTAAATTTTTTATCTCTTGTCTACTTTCTTTTACAATAATTTTGTTACCGGTTGTTAATTTAATGACTGTATCAGGCAGCTCCTCTACTCGTTCTATTAATTCAGCATTTATTGTTAGCTTACTATCATTTAATCTTGTAACTTCAATCATTAGAACCCCTCCTGTCATCTCCGACTTATTCTATAATAAGGATGATCTTTCCTATTATATTATTAGGGGTGGCAGCTTAACTGCCACCCATCATTCATGATATATGGCTATTATCTCTTAAGATTAATCAGTTCCTCAAGTAGAGTATCCGATGTTGTAATTATTCTTGAGTTAGCCTGGAAGCCTCTCTGTGTGGTTATCATGTCGGTAAACTGAGCTGATAAGTCCACGTTAGACATCTCCAGAACACCTGTTGTCAGACTACCACCACCCTGTGTGGGATCCTGACCTATTCCGTCAAAATCGCCGGAGTTTTGAGTAGCTGCAAACATAGAGTTACCAATAGCCTCAAGGCCAGCGGGATTAGAGAAGGTTGCCACGGCAATCTGCCCCAGTAGTCTACTATCACCGTTATCGTACTTGCCGTAAATCTTACCTGAAGCATCGATACTTATGCCTGTCATATTACCTACCTGCTTACCTGCTCCGATACCGGCCAGACTTCCCTTATTCGCCTCCAAAGATGAATTACCACTATTGGAATACATGGTAACCTTGGAGAAATTCACATCAATCGGTCTAAAAGGATTAGCACCACCTGCATCGGCTACAATAGTAAGAGCTACGCTTTCATTTGATGTATCCGTATCTCCGTCACCAACACTTACGAAAGCACCGTTAGAGCCGTTAAAAGTAAGCAATACGCTTTCTGTAGCTGCAAGAGTTACAACACCTGTAGTCTGATCAACTGTAGCAGAATAGGTCGCATCGCCAAATGAAATTTGTGATATGGATGAAGCTTCGTATGTAATGTTACCATCCTCGTCCTCCAACTCAACAACAAATATAGATTTGCCCTTCTCATCCTTGATATCTATTACATCCACAGCATATACATTGGTACCTTCATCGGCTGTCTGTCTCACTCTTAAATCTGCCTTATAGCTGTGTCCCATATTGTCATAGAAGCTTAGGTTAACCATCTTGCCTGTAGCATTATAAGCAATCTGTGTGTCCTTGCTGTCTATATTACCTGAAACATACGCTGCTGTGGTAGCTTCGGGGTTAGCATATAGATTCTCCGGTGACATGATATTTAAGGGAGATACCATATCTGCCACAGTTTTTGTAGGATCCATAGGATCAACCTGCCATCCCATAACCTGAGCACCTGCAGCTGTACATAAGGTTCCATATGCATCTACACCAAAGGAACCTGCCTTAGTAAAATAGTTGCTTCCGCCATAATTTACTATAAAGAAGCCATCGCCCTCAATCATAACGTCAAAGGGATTATCGGTTCTTTGTGATGCACCTGTAGTTCCTACGGATGATGTAATTGATGCTACATTTGAACCGAGACCAATCTGCATGGCATTACGACCGGTTGTACCAGTTGCTGCATTAGGACCAGATGCACTCTGTGTCGTCTGATAAAAAACATCAGAAAATGTTACTGAACTCGATTTAAAGCCTATTGTATTTACATTAGAAATGTTGTTACCTATTACGTCCATTCTAGTCTGGTGTACCTTTAAGCCGGAAACACCAGAAAACAATGATCTCATCATAATCAATGACCTCCTAAACATGCTTTGTAATCATTATGTATCCAATCTGTCAGTCATGGATACGCAAGCCTCCAAAAGGTCCGGCATTATATGATTACTGCACCATCAATATTAGTAAAAATCTTTTCTTCACCTTCATTTACCGCTGTTATAACAGTATTGTTTTTAATATTTACGATAAATGCCAGGTTGTCTACCATTACAAGTGATTCCTTAATTCCCTTCTCATAAGCCTTCTTGGCGCCCGATTCCAGACGTCTGTACTGATCATCAGAAAGATCTATGTTTCTACTTGCAAGCCTTTCATTGGCATGCTTTGAAAACTTCAGCTCTGACGCTGCTGTGGCTTGTTTATCCTTCAGTATCTCATGAAAGGGTATCCCCGCTACCGGCTTTGCTATTGTATTGCCGCTAAGTCTGTTTGGCACTGGAAGCTGGGAAGGTATCTTGTTCAAAGGCATGTTGTTCATCATAACCTCCTTGCGAAAAGCACGCTCCATGCTTTTTGCTAGTCCTCTTACTATGTCTCGTCAGAGTCATTTGGTCCATCAGGGTCATTTGGCTCTTCTGGATCAGTTGGCTCATTTGGCTCTTCTGGGTCATTTGGAACTACAGTAGAATTCTTAACTGTTATATTTACCATATCCTTAGCTGTCGTTAAGAGGATATCATTGAATATTACTGTTACCTTGTAAGTACCGTCTGGTGCATTCTCGAACACTGATCCGGCTATGGTTATCTTGTTATCCTTTATTGTGATAACCGATGAATCAAGCAGGGTTTGGTCTATCAATACCGCTACATCATCAGCTTTCGAATCCCCTTCGCCCATATGTACATTAAAGCTTAGGTCTGTGGGGTCCTTAGCATCATATTCTAGTTCTACCTTTTCTAAGATACGGGGACGCCCCTTCTCTAAAATATAGGTATCATCTATGACGCTATCAAGGTCTTCAATGGAATAAAGATTACCGTTTATGGAAATGCGTGCCTTGCCATTACTCATGTTTACGAAATCCACTTTGCCACCGATATCTGTAATGGTTCCCGTCTCACTCTTTGTCCTTACGATAACATTCTTACCCACTAAGCTAAGAGCTTGTGAATTAGATGTCATAGAACCAAGATTCTGCATTTGCTCCAACTGTGAAAATGTAGCTAACTGGGATATGTACTCGGTGTTTGAGCTTGGGTTAAGTGGGTCCTGATACTTCATCTGTGTTACCAGAAGCTGTAAAAAAGCATCCTTACCCAGTTCATTCTTAGCAGGCTTTTCTGTGCTAGCCGATCTGTTAATCTGTTCAATCACGCCATTTTCAACGGACTTAATTAATTCGCTCATGGCTTTCCTCCTTCTTCACTTCACTTAAGCTATGCCGTGTAATCAATGTTATAGCCCATGGTGCCGGTAAGATTAATTGTATCGGTTTCCTCTATGGGTTCTTCACTCATAGCTACAGCTTCTTCGAAGGTAATCTTATGTCCGTTTCTTTGCTTCTTGTGCATCGTTTGCCCAGTATCATCATCGGACGGGCTCTTCTGATCGAATGTATAGCTGGCTACCGTTACGTCAATTGTTTCTACCTTGATTCCTTGCTGAGCAAGTGTATCCTTTAGAGTAATCAGCTGACTTTCTATCGCTTCCCTGGCCAGTTCGTTTTCTACCGCAAAATGTGCTGTCATTACACCTTCCTTAGCGCTGACTGTCAGATTTACCTTACCCAGATGCTCTGGATATAGCTGAAGCTCCATTGTGGTCTTCTCTGGATTAATCAACACACGTATCTGTTCGATAATCTGCTGTGCAATTTCTCTGACATCGTATAGCCTTACAGTACTCTTATTAAAATCAACAATCGGCTTGTCATAATTTGAACTGAGTTTATCTAGGAAGGCTTCAAATCCGTCGGTCTTATCAGTCTTGGCTCTGCGGTCATTGGTGTCATTTAGCTGACTGTCGTCATTGCTTGCTGCCATAACAGGTCTTTGGTCAACGGACTGGCTATCATCCTCGGATACAACTTGGAACTTATCGGTATCGTTAGCGGTTTTACCGTTTTCATCCTCAGCCTTTTTAGATACAGGCTGGGGTTGCATAGCCTGAACTTCATCCGTGCTTACTAATTCCTGGTTGTCTTCACCCTTCAGGGTCTGCTCTAATATCAGCTTAATCTCGTCATCGGTAAGCTTTAGATTTGCTCCGCTTTTGACATCTTCTAGCTTAGCTAGCAAGCCTTGGACTTTATTGCCTAGCTGTTCATCCAGAAGCATTGCAAATGGGTCAGACTTTCCGCTATCTGCAAGTACCAGCGAAATAATTGCTTGCGGTTTGGTCAGATCTGAAATCTCTAGTCCTAAAGCCTTCATCATAGAATCCAACTCTTCGGCTGTCAGATCCAGTTCATCCATAATAACATTTCTTATTTGGTCAAACATTGTCATGATTTGTCCCAGTAAATCAGCATTAATGAAATCATTGGACTTTTGCTCCTGCTTTGTAACATTATCAACTGTTTGATTGTCTGTATTACTCGCTTCAGACTTCATGGCATTCTCATTCTTCATGGCGCCTGTGATTTTTTCCTTGCCGTCTGCAGACTGATTCTTGCTTTGGCTTTTAATATTCATAGTATTCTCATAGATGTTCTTAGCCTTAACTGGAATCTTTGTTTCACGATTGATGTTATTAGCAAAAATCAAATCAAAATCATTTTCTCTTGACCTCTTGGCAAGAAAATTAGCAGAACCTGCAGCTCCTAACAGAATACCAGAAGCCTGTGTAGGTATGCTTTGCGTCATCATCCTCTTTCATCCCTCCTTTCGTTTTGGCTATCATATGAACATATGATTTCATATATTCATATTGCATCCTGATATTTATCTACAACGGAGATAGTAGAAGTCCCCGGAGTGATCTTACTAGGGAATAGAGATATCTTATTCAGTTGCCAATCTTTCTTCATCCATATCTAGCATTTTCTTTGTGATTTTAGCTGCTAGTACATGGTCCATCTCAGCTAGAATTGCTGCACTCTCTTTTGGCCTCATAGCCAGTAATATTTTTGCTACGGATTCCACGTCAGCTGTCATAGTTTCAAGTATTCTTGCCGCCGCATCAGGTTTCATACTCTTATAAATATCTGCTTTTTCTTGAATTGCTGCGGAATATTGAAGCTGCTCTACTACCTGCCTATATATTTGCTCTGCATTGGTGGGATTTATACTTTCGTAGAACTTTCTATATTCTTCTAATGAGGGGGCTGCTTCCGCAAATACAACCTTCTTATCAAATTCCTTTTCCATTTCCTCAAATGCACTTTGCTTCTCCTCGAATATCTTTAGTCTATCCAGCTCGGCTAATAAATCTGCCCTTTTAGCATCTTCCTCTGTATCCTTAGTCTCCATATCCTCAATGGTGGTTTCCAATTCCTTAATCTTTGCTACCGCCTCTGCTAGGGAGCTATATGCATAGTCTTTTTCAATTGCCAGCTGCTCTTCCGATATATCAGGAAGTATTCTGTTAATAAGAGGAATGTCCTTTATAATAGGTCTTAAAACACCGGAGCCAAAGCCTCCCACGTCAAATTTGATTAAAAGTCCAAATATAGTGAACCATATGATGGCTATCAAAAGGGCAATTAAAACTGTTAACAGCTTACTGCCTTCTTTTTCTACTCCATCAGCCTTGTTTCTCCTAGCCATTATCTATCCTCCTCATAAAGCAGAAAGCTATTATAATTAAAGCTGTTACGTTCGTCAATCTCTTTCTGCTCTTCGGCAGTGGCCTCCATCATGTATTCCTGCCATGCCTTTTCCTTCAGCTTATCATGAGTTTTTCTTTCTATCATGGCATCATTCAGACGGATTCGTGCTATCTCAAGACGCTGTGTAGCCGTCTTTACAACTACTGTTTGCTGCTTGATGTTTATCTTCATTATTTCAATTGCATCTGAAAGCTGCCTCATTTTCTTAATATTAAGCTTAGCCATACCCTGCTCCCTTTGCTCTTTCTCATAGGAAGACTTTTTATTCTCCATGCTAGAAAGCTTTTCCTCCTCTATGGTTAGGCGGTTTCTTGCTCCGGCATATGCAAGCTTAGCCTGATCCTCAAGCTTAAGCTTTAGCTTAAGTATACTTTCCATGCTATAGTGGAATTTTTTCATTTTATTCAAAAATCTCCTTTAACATGGCAACCTCCTGATCAAATGTAAGCTTTTCATCCACATCTTGCATAAGATACTCATTAACCAGCTGTATTTTGGAGATTGCATAATCAATATCAGGGTTTGAGCCATTCTTGTATGCTCCTATATTTATTAAATCCTCTACCTCCTGGTAAGTAGCAAGAACATTCTTTAATTTTCCTGCCGCCTCTTTATGATCATCGGTAACAATCGAACTCATTATACGGGAAATACTCTGTAATATATCAATTGCAGGATAATGGTTTTTATGTGCCATTTTCCTTGAGAGCATTATATGACCGTCTAATATACTCCTTGCGGTATCTGAGATTGGTTCGTTAAAATCATCACCGTCAACTAATACCGTATAAAGCCCTGTAATAGAACCTTTGTCAGAATTACCTGCCCTTTCAAGCAACTTTGGCATCTCTGTATATACACTTGGTGTATACCCTCTGGAAACCGGAGGCTCTCCTGATGCCAAGCCAATCTCTCTTTGTGCCATGGAGAATCTTGTCAAGGAGTCCATCATTAGAAGAACATCCTTACCCTGATCCCTGAAATACTCTGCTATGGCTGTTGCGGTCTTAGCCGCTTTCTTACGAATCAAAGCAGGCTTATCAGAGGTTGCCACGACAACTACTGAACGTCTTAGTCCCTCTTCACCTAAATCTCTCTCTATAAATTCTCGGACCTCTCTACCGCGCTCTCCAATAAGTGCTATAACATTAATATCTGCTTTTGTATTTCTTGCAAACATGCCGAGTAATGTGCTTTTTCCTACTCCAGAACCTGCAAATATACCAATTCTTTGTCCCTTGCCTACTGTGAGCATGCTATCTACTGCCTTAACTCCCAAAGGTAGCACCTCATCTATAATCTTTCGCTTTAATGGATCGGGAGGGGCAGATTCTGCCTCATAAAAGGCTTTGCAGCTAACATGAGAGCCATCAATGGGATTACCAAGTCCATCTATGGTTCTTCCTAAAAGTTCCTCTCCTACCGGAACCCGAAATGAGCCACCGGAGTTCTCTACCATGCTTCCGATTCCCACGCCAGTCATGTCATCATAGGGCATAAGAAGTATTCTATTATCTCTAAAGCCTACCACCTCAGCTAATTTCTTTTCCTTGGCCTCGGTTGTTATGTAACATAGATCGTTTAGATTGGATGTGGGTCCGGTAGCTTCCATGGTTAAGCCAACCATCTTTATAACCTTGCCAATCTCTGTATGATAGCTTTTATCTAAAAGTTGTCTGTATTTATCAAAGTTAATGACTTTCATAGATTCCTGCTTTCTACCTTACTATGCTTATCATGATAAGTGGATTAGTAGCTCAAGGACTTCGTCCTTTCCAAAGGTTCAGCTATGCTGAACCGATTCACGCTATGCTTATTCAAGATAAACATCCCATTTTCTTATGACACAAAATACGTGTCATATAAAATGTTCTGTTATCTTGAACTAATCCACTTACCGTGAATATCGGCATTCTTCAATGGTTTCTAAACACTTGAAAGCAACTTTAAATCCAATATAAGGTTATTAAGCTGCACATCAAGGCTGCAGTTAATTATTCTGTCTTCTGTTTCAATTAAGCATTGGTTTTTGGTAAGCTGTCCATCTACGGCAATCTGAATATCTCGGCCCACTACACCCTCTATATATGTCTTCTTGGAGGATAGTAGCTCAAAATCATCCTTGCTTACCCTTATAGTATAATTATCTGAGCCATCTTCATCTCTTAGAGCCTTCTCTACTAAATAAAGGATAATCTCTGTCTTTTCCTCTACAAATATACCGGTAAGCTTTGTAATCAAGGAAATAATAACATCGGATGCCTGTCCTTCTATACCTCTAAGCATTTTCTGATATTCTTCCGTCTGAAGCTTTTTCTGCTCCAGTAAGTTGTTTTTTATCTCTTGGATTTCAAGATTTCCTTTCTTAATTCCATCCTCATAGCCTTGCTTTTTGGCTTTTTCTATTGCGTCCTCTTTGAGCTTTCTAGCCTCCTCCTTGGCGGCATCGAGTATACCCACGGCTTCAATATTGGCATTTTCAATAATAGCTCCGGCCTTCTTCCTTTGCTCCTCCTCGGAGACAATCGGATCAATCACAACAGCCTTAAGACCTTCCTCAAAGCCATCTTCAAGCTGTGATACAGGAAGCTTGCTTATTCTTTTTTCTTGCAGCTCCTGGTCTCTATCCTTATAGTCTATAGTAATCTTGCCTTTCGGTTCATATCGGATGGTATAGGATTTTATTACATTAGACAATTATCTCGTCACCTCCGCCTCTGGAAATAATAATCTCAGAGGAATCCTCCAGCTTTCTTATTACGTTAACAATTCTCTGCTGTGCTTCCTCAACATCCTTTAAGCGTACAGGTCCCATATATTCCATATCCTCTCTTATCATGGCTGCAAGACGTTTTGAAAGGTTATTAAATATAACGTTTTGTACCTCTTCACCTGCGGCCTTAAGAGCGACTGCCAATTCATTATTATCAACCTCCCTAAGAACTCTCTGAATAGATTTATCATCAAGACTAAGGATGTCTTCAAATACAAACATCTTTCTTCTAATCTCATCAGCTAGCTCGGGTTCTTCTATCTCTAAGGTCTCCATAATATGCTTTTCTGTTCCACGGTCTACAGTATTTAGAATCTCTACTATGGAATCTACACCGCCTACAATCGTGTAATCCTGATTCATTAATGATGCCAGCTTACGTTCCAGTACCTTTTCAACCTCTTTGATAACGTCTGGTGATGTCCTGTCCATCATAGCTATACGCTTAGCAACATCTGCCTGCTTATCTGGGGCAAGGGAAGATATTATAGTGGATGACTGAGATGAAGAAAGGTATGAAAGTATAAGTGCTATGGTCTGAGGATGCTCATCCTGTATAAAGTTGAGTAGCTGAGAAGCGTCCGTCTTTCTAACAAATTCAAAGGGACGTACCTGTAAGGAAGCCGTAAGCTTTCCGATAACATCTCTGGCCTTATCAGCACCTAGGGCTTTCTCTAGGAGCTCTTTCGCATATGCAATACCACCCTCTGCAATATATTGCTGAGCCAGGCAGATTTCATAGAACTCATCCATGACCTGATCCTTTACTGCAGGAGAAACACTACGGGTATTAGCAATCTCTAAGGTTAAGGACTCTATCTCATCCTCTTTCAAATGCTTAAATATACTGGCCGAGCGTTCCGGTCCCAAGGAGATTAGTAATATAGCCGCTTTCTGTGTTCCTGTTACTTCACTACTTGATCTTGCCATCTTTCCTTATCCTTTCCTGCGTATGTTTTATTGCACACCTATTTTCTTTCAACCATTTCCTCCATTAATCCCAATCTTCGTTTAGCCAATTACGAAGAAGCTGTGCAACCGCATCAGGCTTCTCATCAACAAATTTTTCAATCATCCTGCGTACCTCGGATACTTCATTGAAATCTATATCATCAATAGTTTGATTTTCTTTAGTAGTAGCTAGAAGCTGTTCTACGGATAATTCCGGTTCAAGCTCGGTAACCTCGACAGGTCCTATACCCTTAAACACTACAAATAATAGTAAGGCTACGATAAGTACGGCTAGTATTATCTGCAGATAGTCAGTCCACTCTCTTAGTTCTACTACCTTAGGAACGAAGACAGGCTGTTCAATAGCGATTATCTGTATATCCTCCTCTGCTATACCCGTTGCCAAGGATACCATGGATATAATCTCAGGGTCTACCTCTCTCTTTATCCCTTCACTGTTTGCTCTAACATATTCATCAAATGATATATCATCCAGCAATCCCTCTTCTTCAAGCTCCTCCTCGGTACGGGTGCTAATAACTCGTGCCAGAATGCTTACAGAGGACTGATCCGGTATAATAGCACCGGTTTCGTATTTGATATTGGTGATTCTCTCATTTGGTAGATACTCATATTCCTCTATATCGACACGACCGGACGAGCTTGATGAATCTTCCGTCATATAATCTGTCTCGTCATTGGAGGATGTTCCGGGTACTCCTCCGCCAAAAGCTCCTGCATTTTCAGAGCTGTAGGTATAGCTATGACTATATACACCTTGCTCCTGGCCTTCGGCAGGCAGATATTCTGTAAATAATTCACTCACTTCTTTAAAATCCAACGTCAAATTAGGCATGATAACTACATCATCATACCCACTCTTTATCAAACCCATATATAAATTATTTATAAAGGTGTTGCGAAGCATATCACGGTATTCTTCCTTTGATGAGGCATTTGCAGAATACAAATCATGTGCACCACCAAAAAGCAGATTTCCGTTCTGATCCGCCACCCTTATGTTATCAGTATTACTATTGCCTATAACGGAAGCTACCACCTCGGCTATGGTTTCCGCGGTGTCCTTCTCAAAATCTTTGTCCACCGTAAGAAGAACGCTTGCGCTGGTCTCTCTTTGGCTGGTAAGAATAGAATTGGTATCATCTACTGGTATATAATATACTTCTGCTTCGGAAACTCCCTCCATGGTCTTTATGTATCTTCTCAGCTGGTTTTGCATATAAAGATTAAGCTTAAGATTACGATCACTATTTGTTGTACTTAGGCTGTTATTAAGCAGCTCGTCCAAGGTTATTCCGGTTGATGGCATATCGTTACTAGCCAGTAGTAGTACAGCATCGGAATAGTTTTTAAGGTCAACTGAAACAGTCAAACGATCAGAGCCGAGTCTATACTTGAAACCTTCAGATTCCAACAAATCGACAACCTCACTTGCCTCTTTGCTGGTCTCAGTTATGGTAAGCTCTCGATATTCCACCCGTCCGGTTATGTATATTAATACTGCAAATGCTATGATAATTATACCGACCACACTAATAAGGATGGTCTTTTGTTTTGTTGTGTACTTGTTCCAAAATTCTAATAATTGTTTGGGTATTTGCTTAAGCCTCTCTGCCATTATACCTACTCCTAAGTAATTGATTTATAATCTAAAACTGCAGATTCATAATCTCTTTATATGCGTCCAATACCTGGTTACGAACCGCAATTGTAAATTGCAGTGCTAAGTTTGCCTTTTGCTGTGCTACCTGCAAATCGTGGGTATTATCCAGTAGGCCTAAGGAAAAAGCCATCTCAGCTTCTTCCGCTTCATTAGTATATTGATTAGTTTCTTTAATCATATTAGCAGCTGCATCAAACAAGGTTTCAAAAGCTGCGTTATTGTTCTCTTTTACACCCGTACTAGGCTGTATACCACCATATTTACTTAGCTCACCTATATTGCCTATACTTTGTAAGTTCATGCCATTCCTCCTATACGAACTGTAAATCATCACTGCTTATAACGGAGGAATTCTCCTCCCTATACGAACTGTAAATTATCACTGCTTATAACGGAGGAATTCTCCTCCCACCCAATTATTTGCCCACTTCTAATCCCTTAAGAGCCATGTTCTTTGTAGCATTAAAGGCCGTTACATTAGCCTCGTAGGATCTGGTCGCATCTATTAAGTCAGTCATTTCTTGAACTACATTAACATTCGGATATGTTACATAGCCATCGTCATCCGCATCGGGATGAGTAGGATCAAATATTCTACGCATAGCCTTACTATCCTCGACTATTCTTGTTACCTTAACCCCATTACCGACAACACCTGCAGTCCTCATAAATATCTCTTGAAAGGGTGTGGCATCCTTTTCGGAAAAGACCACAGCTTTACGCCGATAAGGATTGCCGTTCTCATCACGGGTGGTATTTACATTGGCAATGTTCTGTGAAATAATATCCATCCGTAGCCTTTGGGCAGTCATACCGCTGGCGCTTATATTCATTCCCGTAAATGCACTCATTTAGAATCACTCCTAACAATTTAAAATTTTATGTAACATACGACGGAGGGATTATCCTCCCTCAGTAACTATCAACAATCGTAACTTATAACGGAGGAATTGTCCTCCTAACAATTTTAAATTTTATGTAACATACGACGGAGGGATTATCCTCCCTTATTTATTTTGTAACACCATTTTAAGCCGATTAAATTCCTGTGTCATGGAATCCATCAGCGAATAATAACGTATTTGGTTTTCAGCGAGATTCGCTGATTCTGTATCAATATCTACATTGTTGCCGTCCATTCGATAAGAAAGATTAGCATAGTCCGTGTATACCTGACCATTCAATGTGTCCATTCGAACATTTGCGACACGCTTATCAAGTGAACCGTCACCGGTAAGAGCACCCATCAGATAGGATTCAAATTGTACATCCTTCCTCTTATATCCCGGGGTGTCAACATTTGCTATATTATTACTAATTACCTCGTTCCTTTTCCAGCTGGCATCTGCAGCTTTCTTAAGAACATTTATGTAATTGAAAGCATTAGATCCTATCATATGTACATACCTCCATATAATAATTATAAGCAAAAATATGAAAAACACAAGATATATTTGTTAATATAGTAGAATAGTACCACATATTGTAGCTTATTGTCACTATATTTTTATAGGTTTTCACATATTTTTGTCAGATTTCACTCTTTTTAAAAAAGGATTTATGGGTATACCCACAAATCCTTTTGTGTTGTTATTCCTATTTATTTTGTAAGTCTTTTAATTCATCGAAAACAACGTCATTTAGTACCTTTATATAGGTTCCCTTCATTCCAGAGGAGCGAGACTCTATTACTCCTGCGCTTTCAAACTTTCTAAGTGCATTGACTATCACGGATCTGGTTATACCTACCCGGTCGGCAATTCTACTTGCCACCAGTATTCCTTCATTTCCTTTTAGTTCATTAAATATATGCTGTATTGCTTCAAGCTCTGAAAATGACAGGGTACTTATGGCTGATTTTACAATCTGTATCTTACGATTTTCTTCGGCATTTTCCTCGTTTACGGAACGCATCATCTCAAGTCCTACAACTGTTGTACCATATTCGCTTAAGATTATATCATCTAAGGTGTATTGTGCTCCTGTCTTGTAGATAAATAATGTTCCTAATCTTTCTCCGGCTATGTCAATTGGCGTGATAATTGCCTGATAAGCATCTAGATTGTCAAACTCAAAGCCCAGAGTACCAAGGTTTACATTCTCTTTTGTTGATAATATATTAAGGAGTCTCTCATTTAGTAATGTGTCAATATACCTTCCGACTGCATCCTTAATTAGCTTCTTGATTTCAACAATATCCTGTCTGTTCTTTATGCCTAATACCTTGCCCTTTTTACTAATGACTAGCACGTTGGAATCCAGTATGTCACTAAGTACAACACATATGTCATTGAATACAACCTTATGCGAATTATTATTATGCAGAAGATTATTAATCTTCCTAGTCTTATCCAGTAATTGTACACTCATTAATTAGTTCCTCCAATATTATTCTTATCCTTATAAGCCTTTGATACAAAGAGTTTGACTAAATAAGGCAATACAATTGATTTGTTCTAATTGTATTACCTTTTTCATTTTATCATATATTATTTTTAAAAACAATACTTTATTCTCTCTTTTGACGCACTTTTTTAGCCAATTTTCAATTTTTCTATCCAATTTTGTATTATTAAGTAATAAGACTAATTCATACTAATAGAAAAATAATCAGATTTTAGTCAATTTAAATTGATATCGGCTGACCTTACATAACCGCAGGTATCATTACTACACACCAGCTTATTTCCCTTTTCCAGCATTACGCTTTGACATTTACTGCATTTCTCCTTGGAGGGCTTCTGCCAGGTCATAAAACTACAATCAGGATGATTACTACAACCAAAATATCTTCTTCCCTTTTTTGTCTTTCTGATTACGACATCTCCACCACAGGATGGACATTCTACACCTATCTTCTCAAGATAAGGCTTTGTATTCCTGCAATCGGGAAAGCCCGGACAACCCAAGAATTTTCCATGGGGTCCATATTTAATTACCATGTTTCTGCCGCATAACTCACATATCTCTTCACTTACCTCATCAGCAATGTGTATCTTATCAAGCTCTTCATGAGCTTTTTCAACTGCTTCATCTAGGTCAGGATAGAAGTTCCTGACTAATGTCTTCCATTCCACAACACCGTCTTCAACGCTATCTAGCAAGGATTCCATATTAGCTGTGAAATTCACATCTACAATAGTGGGAAACGCTTTCACCATGATATCATTCACGGCTTCTCCAAGCTCGGTTGTATAAAGATTCTTATTCTCCTTAATAACATATCTTCTGGCTATTATTGTGCTTATAGTCGGAGAATAGGTAGAGGGTCTGCCTATTCCAAGCTCCTCAAGAGTCTTAACAAGAGATGCCTCAGTGTAATGAGCGGGAGGCTGGGTAAAATGTTGACTATTCTTCAGTTCACTTAGGTTAAGCACATCTCCCTCATTTAATGTCTCATAGGTAGCCTTGATATCCTCGCTATCCTCGTCTTGTTGATAAACGCTTAAAAAGCCTTCAAACAAAAGCTTGGAGGCGGCTGTGGAAAACCAATGCTCATTGCCCTCTATCCTTATTGAAGTCGTTTCATATTTGGCCGGCTGCATTCTAGAGGCTACAAATCGCTTCCATATAAGCTGATAGAGACGGTATTGATCTCTTGATAAGGAATCTTTAATATCCGTAGGTGTAAACTGTACATTTGTAGGACGAATAGCCTCATGGGCATCTTGAACTCTTTTTCCTGTGCGGCCATTATTTGCCTCTAAATTAACAAACTCCTTACCATATTCTTTCTCTATATATTCCTTAACTAAGGCATCTGCCTCATTACTTATACGGACCGAATCCGTACGCAGGTAAGTAATCAGACCTATGCTACCATGCCCCTTAATGTTTATTCCTTCATATAATTGCTGTGCAAGCTGCATTGTCTTTTTAGTAGAGTAATTTAATGTCTTTGCAGCCTCCTGTTGAAGTGTACTGGTGGTAAAGGGTAGAGGTGATTTTCTTATCCTCTCTCCCCTCTTAATTTCCTTTATAATAAATCTTGCATCTTTCAGCTCATCTAGAATCTTTCTTACTTCTTCTTCCGAACTAATTACAGTCTTAGTCTTGTTCTTTCCGATATATTTTGCCACTAGAGGGTTTTTCTTTCCCTGAAGAGCAAACTCTGCTTCTAGGTTCCAGTATTCCTCTGGTATAAATGAGTTAATCTCATTCTCCCTGTCACATATTATTCTAAGAGCCACCGATTGAACTCTTCCTGCGCTTAATCCTCTTTTTATCTTACTCCATAGCAAGGGACTTATGGAATATCCAACCATTCGATCTAAGATTCTTCTAGCTTGCTGTGCATCTATGAGATTCATATCCAGCTTTCTTGCCTCTTTAATGGAGGATTTAACAGCATTTTTAGTTATTTCATTAAAAACTATTCTATTTTCTTTAGATAAGTCCAGCTTCAATGTATGAGACAAATGCCATGAAATAGCTTCACCCTCCCTATCCGGGTCAGTCGCAAGGTAGACCTTGTCAGCCTTTTTAACAGCTTTTCTTAACTTGGCAAGTAATTCCCCCTTACCACGTATGGTTATATACTTAGGTTCATAATCATTAGCAATATCTATACCAAGCTGGCTCTTTGGTAAGTCCCTTACATGTCCATTGGATGCAAGAACTTCATAATTATTTCCTAAAAACTTTTTAATGGTCTTCGCTTTTGCCGGAGATTCCACAATCACAAGATATCTTGGCATAATCAAACTCCTCTTCTATGTGAAAATATACATGTCATTTATATAATGTATTATGTTTATATAGTCTTTTTGGCCTGTGCCAAAGCATAAACTAGCATACACTATTTGTCAAGCCGTTTCAAGTTTATTTTTTTATAGAAAATATTAAATTGGTCTAAACAGGTCTTCTAGTGTAATAATTTTTGAATGGTTGACTAATTATATCCTTTAGCTCCATGGATAAAAGATACTCCATTATTTCTCCCAAATCAAACCCTGTTATGCTTACAATATCCTCAATATGCATTGGTGATAGGGTAAGAATGTCATATATTGCCTGCTCACTGGAATCTAGTATGCCAGTGAGTTTTAACTGATCATCCCCGCTATTGAAGTATTCCAAAAAGTCCTCAAGGATATCTTTGGGTGAGGTAACCACCTTAGCACCCATCTTAATTAAGTTATTACAGCCCTTACTGAGCTTATCTGTAATCCTTCCGGGTACCGCATATATATTCTTCCCCTGATCAAGTCCCATGTCCACAGTTATCAGTGAACCGCTTTTCTCTTTGGCTTCAATGACCAGAATACCATCGCTTAAAGCACTGATAATCCGGTTACGCATGGGAAAATGATATGCTAAAGGCTTTATACCGGGGCCGTATTCTGAGATGATTCCACCCTTAGCCTGTATATCCATGTATAGCTTTATATTCTCAGCAGGATAACATATATCTATTCCACACCCCATAATCCCGTAGGTTATTCCCTCTGACGAAAGGGCCCCCATATGAGCATAGGAATCGATTCCCCTAGCAAGCCCGCTTATAATGGTAATATCCTCTCTAGCTAAGGCGGACGCTAGATATTTTGCGGTTTCCTTTCCATATATAGAACATTCTCTTGCCCCGACAATGGATATAATTTTTTTCTTATCAGGTAATGGATTCCCCTTATAATAAAGTAAAAATGGTGGATCATATATATTTCTTAATTTATCAGGATATGAATCATCTAGCATTGTTACAAATTTTATTCCATGATTCTTAAGATATTCCAAGTTTTTTATTAATAGATCCATATCTCTTCCCTTTATTGTTGCTTCTAAGTCACCTTCCATGATAGCTATTCCATTCATATTAGAGACTTTTATCATATCCTCTAGGGCGCAAATTGATGCATTATATACTTCCTTAGGACTCCCAAAGTATTCTAGTATAGCATTTATTTTATTAGCTCTTAAGTTAGGAATACTTCCAATCCAATATCTATAAGCCTCCTCTTCCATCGCACTATTCTCCACTGTATTATTCTTTCTCATTTCAATATGCTTTTCCATTTTACTATTCTTCTTCATCACATCTCCCCCCAATACTTTCCGTCTATACTTCTGTAGCAGATAGCCTCACTGATATGCTTGGTGCTTATCCTTTCACTCAAATCCAAATCTGCGATAGTACGAGCGACCTTGAGTATCCTATGATAGGCCCTTGCTGTTAGATTCATCTTCCTAAATGCTTGCTCTAGAAGAGATTGCTCCTTAGCCTCCAGCTTACAGTATTTTCTTATATTTTTCGGAGTTAGCTGACTGTTAAACCATATGCCTTGATTTTCATAGCGTTTCAATTGGATTTGCCTTGCTTTATAAATACGCTTTCTAATATCTGATGAATTTTCCTCATCCTTTTTGTTTTGAAGCTCCTTGTAATCAATCTGCATTGCTTCTATACATATATCAAATCTATCCAGTAGAGGCTTAGATATTTTACCCAGATATCGCTTAACCATAGGCAGAGAACAGCTGCATTTATTCCTGTCCGGATAGTATCCACAAGAACAAGGGTTCATGGAGGCAACCATCATGAAGCCAGCAGGATAGCGAAATGTTGCATTAAGCCTTGATATGGTTATTGCCTTTTCTTCAAGTGGTTGTCTGAGAACTTCTATCGTATTCTTATTAAATTCAGGAAGCTCGTCCAAGAAGAGGACTCCAAGATGGGCTAGACTTATCTCACCGGGTTTTGGTATTGTACCTCCACCCACTAATGCAGTTGTAGTAATAGAGTGATGGGGAGAGCGAAAGGGCCGCCTTGTAATAAGTGCTCTATTATCCAATAATCCTGCAATGCTATATATCTTTGATATCTCCATGCTTTCCTCAAATGTTAGCTCAGGCATAATAGTGGGTATCCTTTTGGCTAGCATGGTCTTACCGGAACCCGGGGGACCTATCATCAAAATATTATGCATTCCTGATACAGCAATCTCTATTGCCCTCTTTACCGCTGCTTGACCTGCCACCTCGGAAAAATCCACATCTTCATTTGACACAGGATTCTCAAAAAGCCTGTCCACATCGATAGTATTTGGTTTATGTATAGTGAAATCGCTTAGAAGGTTAACAGCCTCGGTTATGGTAGATACACTGTAAATCTCTATACCGTTTACTACAGCCCCCTCCTCTGCATTATCCTTTGGAACGACGCACCTTAAAAAGCCCTGCTTCTTTGCCGCATATACAAGGGGCAGGACACCGTTAACCTTATTGATTTTACCGTTAAGACTAAGCTCACCGATTATGAGGGTACCTTCAAGATTCTCTTCAAGAATATGGCCAAAGGCCGCAAGAATTGCTATAGCGACAGGCAAATCAAAGGCTGTTCCTTCCTTTCTAATATCTGCCGGAGATAGATTGACAGTAATCCGCTTGGCCGGAAGCATATAACCGGAGTTCTTCAGGGCTATTCGCACTCTTTCCCTTGCTTCCTTAACCTCTGAATTAAGTAAGCCTACCATGTCAAAGAGGGGAAGTCCATCGCTTACATCCGCCTCCACACTTACAATCAGCCCGTCGATTCCATGGATTACTGCACTATATACTTTAGAAAACATTAAGCTTCTCCTTTCATTGTCTCTCCACAATGAAAGAATCATTTGCTAAGGGTAGTATAGCAAAATATGTAAATTATTGCAAGATGAAAATTGTTACGGACTTTACCATAGACTGTGCATATAATAAACTAATAATATATAAAATGCGGCTATAAGTCTGAATGGAGGATGTATATGCGTTTATGTGATTTACGTGAGAAGGAAGTAATAAACTGCAGGGATTGCCGCAGATTGGGTTATGTGTGTGATATCGAATTTGACGTTTGTGATGGTTGTATTACACACATCATAGTGCCTGGACCCTGTAAAATATTTGGAATACTTGGAAGAGATCATGAATATGTAATCAGTAGTTGTTGTATCAAGCAGATAGGAGTAGATATTATACTGGTTGATGTTGATATCGAAAAATGTCTTGTAAAATGCGATTAATAGTTTTTTTACAAATATTATCTTGACCTATAGAGGAATCTCAAATATAATCAATGTATAGTATAATGATTAATTTAATATACTATATATGCGATAGATTAAATTGGGAGGATTATTACTATGAAATGTCCGTTTTGTAGCAAAGATAACACAAGAGTTATTGATTCAAGGCCTGCTGATGATAATAATTCTATCCGTAGAAGAAGACAGTGTGACGACTGTCAACGAAGATTCACTACATACGAAAAGATTGAATCTATCCCCCTTGTTGTCATCAAGAAGGATAACAATCGTGAACCATATGATCGTTCAAAGATTGAAGCCGGAGTATTCCGCTCCTGTCATAAAAGACCCATATCCATTGACCAAATCACTACATTGGTTGATGAGGTAGAGAATATTATTTTTTCAAGAGAAGACAAGGAAATACCAAGCTATATTATTGGTGAAATCCTAATGGATAAACTTAAGGAGCTTGATGCCGTTGCATATGTAAGATTTGCTTCGGTATATCGTGAATTCAAAGATGTTAATACATTCATGAACGAGTTAAAAAAGATACTTGACAGTTGATTATTATCCCCATATTGGTTAAACACTGACGACTACCCGAGGCGATCTTACTTAGATTGTCTCGGGTAGTCACTTTATAATATATTTTCTTTCTACTTCTATTCAGTCGGAATAGTTCTTTCAAACTCTGCATGGTCGCCTAGATAATGAGGGACAGATATGCTTACTCCAAGCTTATCTGGTGTCAGGTAGCTATATATCTCAAGATAGTTATCAGGACCTATGATATCCGCAGACTCGAAACCCATAAGTAATATTTCCTTACCGAGTCCCTTGATATAATCCCTTACAAGCTGGGGATAATCCTTAATATCATAATCTTTAGTAACAATATCCCAGAAATTAATTTCATCAGCTAAGGATTTTACATCTGTAATAAAATCCGAGAGCTTAACACGTCTATTATTTTCCTTGTCTATGTTTGTAGTATAAATCATCTGTGTAGGATAAGCCGCATAGGGACTATAAAAATCTGCAATATAAAGTATACTTAGGTATCGATTATCGTTACGCTTTATGTCATAGGTGATTCGTAAAGTATCCGGTAGGTATAAGCCCCTTTCTTCCGGAGCCGGTGTCATAGTATAGTCAGAATATATATTTAATATAGAGCCTATATCCTGCAATATTATCTTATTCCAAGCATCTACCTTCTCGCTGTTGGCTTCGGATACTATAATAGGATAAGCTACATGGGTACTGTTTCTTTGAAATGTGTTCTCCCTAATCTCGTATCCGCTACCACTTATATGCTCCATCTACAAGCCCTTCAAAATCTTTTCTTGTTAAAGGATACGTTTGAATATAAATTTTATGTCTGTACACTTCATGAATTTGCAGATTAGAAGTGATTATACTTTTGTGAACCTCAAGCCAACTGGTAAATCCCTAGTATCTCTTCCTTGCCTAGAGGTATATAAGACATCAGCTCCTTTTTGCCCCCATCAGTAGTCATATCTACAATTTTCTCATAATCTGAAGGATTAATTCCAAGTTCCTCCATAGTAGTAGGCATACCTATTGCTCTAAAGTACTCAGTCATGGCTTCAATTCCCTTAAGTGCTGTATTTTCAGGATGTTCATGATCCATCTCTATGCCCCAGACACGGTTAGCAAATTGACTGAATTTACGAATATCATGATGATATATATATCTTGCCCAGGCAGGAAAAAGGACTGATAAGCCAGCGGCATGAGCCACATCAAAGAGCCCGGAAAAATCATGCTCCATCTTATGGACCGGAAAAAGCATGTTCTTGCCGCAGCCGGTTAATCCATTGTGTGAAAGGCTTGATGCCCACATAAGAGTTGCTCTTGCCTCATAATTATCGGGTTCATTAATCGCCACCAATCCGGCATTCTTAACTGCTACCATTAGGCCTTCTGCAATCCTATCGGTTAGGTCATTATCTTCCTCAGCTGTAAAATACCTCTCAAAGGTATGCATAAAGGTATCAACTATTCCACAGCCTGTCTGGAATTTGGACACTGAAAATGTATGCTCGGGATTGAGAAATGCCACCACGGGTCTTAGCAAATCATTATTTAGTGAACGCTTTAGATTGTTTTCAGGATTGGTTACCACATGGGAGTTGCTCATTTCGCTTCCTGCGGCTGCAAGAGTAAGAACTACTCCCACCGGAAAGCTCTTTGTAGGCATAATTTGATTTATAATCATATCCCAGGGGTCCATTCCATTAGCTATACCCATCCCGATACTCTTGGCAGAATCGACTACACTTCCACCACCGATAGCCAAGATGAAGTCTACTGCTTCCTTCTTTGCAAATTCGATACCCTCTCTAATCAAATCAATCCTTGGATTAGCTTCTACTCCACCCAATTCCACATGTTTAATTCCTTCGTCTGCTAAAATCCCTTTGATTTTATCAATTAAACCTGATTTCCTGGCACTATATGTACCGTAATGGAGAAGAATTTTTCTAAATCCGTATTCCTTAAGGACTTTACCTATTTTATCATCGGAATCCCTTCCAAAGTAAACCTTAGTTGGTGTAAAATACTCAAAATTAAGCATATCATCTGTCCTTTCAAAATATCTTTAGTTATAAGTTAATAAACTTTAATTCTTATTCCGTTTTATTTTAGTTTGACGACATTTTTTGTCGCAGTACCATCTGTAATATCCCACCGTGTCTGTAATAATCCATATCGACTACAGAGTCAAATCGTATCCTGGCCTTAAATGTTCTTTGTTTGCCATCCTTTGTAGTGGCCTTAACCTCAGCCAAATCTCCGGGCTTAATATTCTTCTCTAAATGAATATCTATCATTTCTTCTCCGGTAAGGCCAAGAATTTCTGCCGATTGTCCGTCCATATACTGTAGGGGAAGAACTCCCATCATAACCAGATTAGATCTATGGATTCTCTCATAGCTTTCGGCAATAACTGCTTTAATCCCAAGCAGGCTGGGACCCTTTGCAGCCCAGTCTCTGGATGAACCCATACCGTAATCCTTACCTGCTAGTACCACTAAACCAGTGTCCTGCTCCTTATATTTCATACAGGCATCGTATATAGACATAAGCTCTCCGGTCGGCCAGTAGTTAGTATATCCTCCCTCTGTACCCGGTGCGATTTTGTTACGGATTCGTATGTTGGCAAATGTTCCACGCATCATAACCTCATGATTTCCTCTCCTAGAACCATAGGTGTTAAAATCCTTAGGCTCCAGACCATGGCTTGCTAAATATTGACCAGCAGGTGTATTTCTACCGATAGCTCCCGCAGGAGAGATATGATCTGTAGTAACAGAATCACCAAAGCTTGCTATAACCCTAAGCTCCTTTAAAGGCTTTATATCCTCGGGCTCCATGGTAAGGTCAGTAAAGAAAGGAGGTTTTCTAATATAAGTTGAGCACTCGTCGAACTCATATAAGCTTCCTTCATTTATCTTAATATCGTTCCATAACTCATTTTCATCATAAACCAGGCTATATTCCTTCTCAAATAGCTCGGGCTTTACATGCTCCATAACCGCATTTTGAATTTCCTCAGATGAAGGCCAGATATCCTCAAGATATACATTATTACCTTCTCTATCTCTTCCTATTGGATCCTTGGTTAAATCAATATCCATGGTACCGGCAAGTGCATATGCTACCACAAGAGGAGGGGAGGCCAGATAATTCGCCTTAACAAGCGGATGGATTCTTCCTTCAAAATTCCTATTACCGGACAATACCGATGTAACCAATAAATCATTATCGTTAATTGCTGCCGTAATCTCAGGAAGTAGTGGCCCTGAATTACCGATACAGGTAGTACATCCATAGCCTACGATATGAAATCCTAAGGAATCAAGAAAAGGCTGAAGACCTGCGTTTGCCAGATAGTCGGTTACCACCTTTGACCCGGGAGCAAGGGAAGTCTTAACATAGGAAGGAACGCTTAAGCCCTTCTCTACTGCCTTCTTTGCCAAAAGTCCTGCTCCAAGCATAACAGACGGATTAGAAGTATTAGTACATGAGGTAATGGCTGCTATAACTACCGAGCCTGTCTTTAAGGTATCACTTCTGCCATCAGCAAGACTTATAGTTGCTTCCTTCTTGAACTCTTCTTTACTAAGGCCGTGACCTTGATTGCCCAAGGGTGCTGTTACACTATTTATAAATGAATCCTTGGTATTACCTAGAGGAATTAAGTCCTGTGGTCTCTTAGGTCCAGAAAGAGCAGTCTCTACTGTAGATAAATCCAATTCAATAATATCTGTATAGACCGGCTCAGGAAGACCCTTCTCATAGAACATATTATTTGCCTTAAGATAGCTTCTTACCAATTCCACATGCTCCTTACTTCTTCCTGTAAGCAGCATATAATCTAAGGTCTCCTCATCCACAGGGAAATATCCGCATGTAGCTCCGTATTCGGGAGACATATTTGCTATAGTAGCACGGTCAGCCAAGCTTAGTGTATGAATACCGTCTCCAAAATACTCTACGAACTTGTCCACAACCCCTGCATCTCTAAGAAGCTTTGTTACACGAAGCGCCAGATCGGTTGCAGTAGTACCTGCGGGAAGCATACCGGTCATACGTACACCTATTACCTCAGGAACAGGAAAATATGATGGCTGCCCTAGCATACCTGCCTCAGCCTCAATTCCTCCCACTCCCCAGCCAAGAACTCCAAGCCCGTTAATCATTGTGGTATGGGAATCCGTTCCCACAAGGGTATCCGGATACAGTATATCTCTATCATTATCCTTGTCTTCTATAACCACCTTGGCAAGATACTCAAGATTCACCTGATGAACAATTCCAGTAGCTGGCGGAACCACAGAGAAGTTATCGAATGCCTTCTGTGCCCAATTCAGGAATTGATATCTCTCTTTATTTCTCTCGAATTCTCGCTTCACATTCTCCTTTAGTGCGTCCGGTATACCATAGTAATCAACCTGAACAGAATGGTCTATAACCAAATCCACCGGAACTTCAGGATTTATCCTCTCTATAAGATGAGCATAATCCATATACTGAAATGTATCCACCATATCCATTTCTTCAATATTGGGCTCCTCTGTAACATTTTCTCCTATAGCAGATGTATTAGCTGTTTCGGCAATAGCAGATGCCTTTGCTATTTCAACGATGGCATTTCTCATTGAAGCTAAGTCCAGAACCGAGGGTACCCCGGTAAAGTCCTGCAGAATAACTCTTGCAGGCTTAAAGGGAACCTCTCCCTGTCCTCCTTTATGCTTTGTCCAGCTTGCTAGGTCCTTGATATGGTCATCAGTAATAGCAAGTCCATCCCATCCGCGAATAACAGATTCTAGTAGAACCTTAATGGAGTAAGGTAGACTCTTTACATCATGTCCATACTTCTCTAAGGATTCTACACTATAATATTCATAAATCTTATCCTGTATCTTAAGATGCTTTCTAGCATTATCTTTAAATGCTTTCATCTAATCACCTTCACTTTCAAAGTCGTCTCGATAGGTATTTACTATAATACACGATTATGGCAGCCTTGCCAAGGGTTGGTTAATCTATAAAGCTATAATTAAATCCAAATGATCTAGCATATGTTTCAGCCTTAGACCCCTCTTCTACATATATATTTATATTATCGCATCTATAAAATGCCTTTCCTCCAATGTCTATTACACTCATAGGAATCTCGATTTTCTCTAAATTTGCACAATTTTCAAAAGCACTTGCACCAATCTTAGTAACTGTATTAGGTATAGTTATTTCACGAACATCTGTATCAGAAAAGGCAAATTCACCAATTTCTCTAATTCCTTTGGGAATTGTTACTATCTTAAGATATACACAGGAGCTAAACATACCGTTCTCAATCGTTTTTAATTTTTTAGGAAGTACAATTTCCCTAAGGTCGTAACAGCTATCAAATGCATATGCAGATATTTGTGTTACACTATTTGGTAGACTAATTTCCTTTATTCGCAAGCAGTTATAAAATGCATATTCACCGATTTCCTCTAATTCAGATGGTAATATAATTTCTTCTAAATACCAACACTCAGAAAATGCATGATCACCAATTATTACTACAGATTTAGGTAATGTGATTTTCTTTAATGATTTACATCGTTCAAACATATAGCTTGATATCTGCATAAGGTCATTCGGAAGCCGCACCTTCTTTAAACTAGAGCAATCACTAAAAACAGAATCCCCCATATAATAAACACTATTCGGTATCCTAATCTCCTTTAAATTCGCACATCCCATAAATGCAGCATCACCGATGTAATATACGGATTCAGGTATCTCTATCGACTCTAATAATTTATTATATGCAAACGCCTCTGTACTAATCTCTGTAACAGTATCAGGAATAATTACATGGGAATCACTACCATAATACTTTATTAGTACATCATTGATGATATACCAATCACCATATATAGATAAGTCCTGGTCGCCAAACCTTTCTCTATTATTATTATGCCATATGGCAAACTCTTCAAAAAAATCCTCTGACAGCTGCTCTTTAATGATTTCGGCGACTTGTTCTGTGGATGCCTGATATACTGCACTTGCTAACTGCCCTGAAGACTCATCATGGATTTTTCTAAAAGCATTATCTCCATATTCATCAAAAATATATGTCATCAAACGATATCCAAGCTTATACTTGCCTGAATCCTGTTTATTATTTATATATAACTCTTCCATACTTTCTTTATCTATCGGAAACTCATAATCTGATAGAGAATTATAGATGTTATTACCCTTGTTAAATAGAATATTTTTCTTCATGATTCTATCAGCATAATATTCGGCAAAGCCCTCATCAAATGCACCATCCATACTTTTACCGTTTCTATAATAGACTACATGAAGTAGCTCATGAAGAATTGTATAAAAACCATTGTCTAATATTTTTATATGCTTAGGCCTTAACAGGGTTCCATTAAGCCATGATGCATAAGCATCGGCTTTTATATCACTATAAGCAACAACAATTTCCACATCTTGATGTAGAGGATTGACATTGCTTAATAGAAAATCTGCATTTTCAATATATCTCTTTACTTCATATACGATGCCATCATTATAAAAAGAAGGTGTCTCCTTCTCGTAAAATTTGTAGCCTGTTTCCTCTTCTATCAAATCCATTATTAAATTTATCTGTTCAATTATATTTATAGGAATTTCAACATCTTCGTCAAAATATAAAACAAATCTTGTGGTCTCAATATATTCCCCTCTATCAGTTCTATAATAATATCCCTTCTTGCTTTTTAAATCTAAACCTGTTAAGTATCTGGCTTTGGATGAATCACTCACAAATTCCTCAGGCTTGTTCTTAATTCCTGTCTCTATGTCAGTTTCAGGGTCTGCTTCAGAATCCGTTTCAGGGTCTGTCAAATAACCTATTTCAGAATCCGCAAAAGAATTAGTTTGCGAATTTATTTCAATATGATTCTTCTCATCAATTTCCTTCTTTGATAATGTCAGTATTAGAGAAATACTCAGAATCAGTAATATTAATAAAATACTACGCTTCATTCCTATCCCCTTCCTATTAAATGCTCCGTTTTTTACATTAAATAAGAACAAGGTTAGCCTCTCACAAGAGACCAACCTTGGTCGTCGCTGGAATATCCCTTATATTTTCCATTATAAGGCCAGTTTTGTATAAAGGCAAATAAAATAATAATTTACTATAATGATAAAGGGTTAATTCATATTACGAATTAACCCTTGCATACTATATACTTCTTGGTCCTCCTCCGATATCTACCACATAGAAATCAGCCGATAGTCCTGTATTTTCTTCATATATTCTACCTACATTTTCTTTAAATGCTTCCACATATTCAGCATCTACTATATTCACTGTACAGCCCCCAAAGCCTGCTCCTGTCATCCTAGCACCTATAAGGCCATCCTCTTTCCATGCAGCCTCTGCTAGGGTATCCAATTCAAAACCGGTAACCTCATAATCATCCCTTAAGGATACATGGGATTCATTCATCAGAAGGCCAAAACTCTGTATATCATTTACCTTAAGTGCTTCTATAGCTTCGATAGTTCTTTGATTTTCATATACGGCATGCCTTGCACGTCGAATTAAGGTCTCCTCTTTTATTGCCTTCTTATGATCCTCAAATTCATCTTTGCTTAGGTCGCCCAGAGTATTTATATCAGTCACTGTCTGTAGTCTTCTTAAGGCTTCCTCACATTCACTTCTACGTTCGTTATACTTAGAATCATTTAGGCCCCTTCTTTTGTTACTATTGGCAATAACTATTCTCTTATCTCCCAGATTAAGCGGTGCATATTCATATTTCAGAGTAGAGGTGTTAAGCAGTATGGCATGGTTTTCTTTACCCATTGCTACAGCGAATTGATCCATGATTCCGCAATTAACTCCCACATATTTATTTTCGGCATATTGACATAGAAGTGATATATCCTTCAGACTTATATCTATTTGAAA
>JAAYJU010000254.1 GCA_012522735.1 Clostridiales bacterium
AAGAATTTCGCTACACCACTTCCTTCATCCATGCCATTTCTGACACCAACTTGTGGTTCGCTACACTTGGCGGTAAATACCCGTGGCTAGACTTTCACTAGCTAGATTAGTGCCATGCCTGGCACACTATATAAGTACCTGGTACGGTACCAGGTACGGTGCCTGGCACGTTTTAGAATCTGAAATAGAGGAATGGGTTAAATGATCCATCTACCAGATAGGCTGTTATCACAAGGAATAATACTATAAGTGCTAAGGGCTGTAGAATATCAATAAGGCTTTTGATTGATTTTTTAGAGTTTAGCTTTTTTACTATATATACCGCTAGCGGTGTCGAAGCGATAAAACCAATAATAAATACAAGTCCATAGCTTTTAAGATAATAGATAGTCTCAGGATTGCATAAAGGTATATTTAGAAGTCCAAACATACCCCTAAGATTATTCATTACCTCACCCATTCCATTAGCATTAAATATTACAAAACTAATTGTTATAAAAAACATCACATATATATGGCCAAGGAAGGATGGCAGTTTTTCCAGAAGATTTCTTAAGAAGTACTTTTCTAAGGCTAAAAATAAGGCAAAGTAAAGACCCCATATAATAAAATTCCACTCAGCTCCATGCCAGAAGCCTGTCAAAAACCATACTACAATAATATTTCTTACCCACTTAAGTCTAGTGACACGATTTCCTCCCATGGGGATATACACATAGTCTCTAAACCATGTTCCAAGGGACATATGCCATCTTCTCCAAAACTCTGTTATACTTTTTGATATATATGGATAATTGAAGTTTTCAAGAAAATGAAATCCAAATATTTTGCCAAGTCCTATGGCCATATCACTATATCCAGAAAAATCAAAGTAAATCTGTAAGGAAAATGCCAAGGCAGACATCCAATAAAAGAGTATTGTCTTGTTACCGGTATTAGAAAATATCTTTACTAATTCTCCAAATGTGTTTGCTAAAAGAATTTTTTTTGGATAAACCTATAGCAAATCGCCAAATTCCGTAAGCTGCGTATAAGGTAGAGTGAGTACGATCCTTAAGCTCAGCTTCCACTGTTGTATATCTGACTATAGGTCCTGCAATAAGCTGAGGAAAAAGCGATACATAGGTAGCTAAATTCAAAATATTTTTTTGCACCTTTGCTTGATCACGATATACATCAATTGTATAGGATAATATTTGGAAAGTATAAAAGCTAATACCTATAGGTAGAACCAACTTTAATGGCGCTATATTAAGTGAAAATATAGAGTTTATATTTATAATTAAAAAATCAAAATACTTAAAGTACACCAGCATACCGATACCTACTATTACTGATGATATCATTGGAATTTTGGCATATCTACTACCTCGCATCTTATCTATCCATAATCCGTGAAGATATCCTGATGTTATGGACACAATCATTAGAATAGAATAAACCGGTTCTCCATAAAAATAGAAAAAGAGACTGAATATAAGTAGTACTAAATTTTTGAAATTTTTTGGGGCTATGAAATATAGCCCCAAAACAGCCGGTAAAAAATAATATAAAAAGCTTATACTAGAAAACAGCATTCTTAACTCTCCAATGCACGGAATGCCTCATGTAAAGGTTTAGCTCCATCATCACTCATTACTAAGAATATAATATCTCCAATGTTATCTACTATTATGTTCTCCTCGCTAACTCCTACACAGATCCATTTCATAGGATTAGAATTTTCCTTAATTTCGCTTTTTAGCTTGTCTATGTCAGCGCCTTCCTTAGCGCGAACAAGTACCAATGAATAAGCTCCGGGTTGTATCATAGGCTCGCTTGCCAAAGCCTCCTCAAACTCAATATCAGATTTTCCAAGGAAGTACTCTGCTCTCTCTGCATTTACTTCTTCCAGCATTATACCATTTTTTATATAATCTCTAAAATCATCATCCAAGTCTGCAGTCTCATATATCTTTTCCATAATATCTTCAAGGCTTCCTTCGAGATTGCCAGACTTATTATTTGATTTTTCACTAGATCCGCTACATGCTGCTAGACTTAGTACTGCTATAATAGCCATCATAAATAGTAATGTTTTCTTTATCATTTTGTCTCTCCTTAAGTGATTTATTTGATCTTACAGTATATAGACGCTGAGAATAGCAAAACAGTTCCAAATATAAGAATATTCGGAACTGTTTTGAATTTCATTATTAGATAATCAGTCAAATATAAGGTTTATACAAGTATGTCGCTATTATTTGACTGTAATCTTGATTTTATTCTTTGCATCCTTCACATTTGTAATTATATAGCAGGTCCCCTCGGATTTTGCAACCGCTTTTCCGGTGGTCTTATCAATTGCTATTATTGATTCATCATCTGTTGACCAAATTATTTCCTTAGAATAGAAGCCATATGCTTTTGCCCTAAAGGTATAGCTGCTATTCACTTCCATGACGGACTTTGTAACCTTAAAATCAATATGTGCTTCTTCTACAGTTATATTTGTTTTTACCGTCTTTACCTTACCGCTATATAGTTTAAGGGTTGTAGTAATAATTGTTTCACCTACACCTACAGCAGTGATAGTTCCGTCTTTATCTACAGTAAGGACTTTTTCATCACTTGAGGCAAAGGTTGCGGTTACTCCACCTATTGCTTTGGAGGATGTTGCTTCCTTCAAATCCTCAACCAACTGAAGAGTGACGGGCATCTTAATTCTTATATCGGTTGTATTTTCCCTTGTTCCACCTATATATAATTTATTATTTAATACAAATACCTCTATCTGATTACGTAAGGAGGTTATCTGATTGGCCTTGGCTTCCTCCCTTAATACTACATAATCAGAACAATGAATTAAGTTTAATGTTATATAGCCATTTTCATCGACAGTATAACGTGAGCTATAGGGAAGTGTATTGAGCTTTCCGGTTTCTTTATTGTAGTGATACAGATATATCTGCATACCGGGCTCAATATTATCCATATATCCAACATAAATTCTTACTGTAGCTGTAGTAGGTAAATCTCCGTTATGACCAAAGGATAGAATTAATCCTTGGCTACCTATTAGTTCCTCATTGATTTTCTCATTACCAGTTAAGGGTAATACATCAAGCGACAGATTAACATCAGAAATTATCTTTCCTGAACCTGTAACTTCACTAGTATCAAAGGTCCATGTATATAGTTCTTTATAGTCTTTATCTCTTACTGTTGCGGTTACCTTCTCTCCTGCTTCTATGGCCTGTCTAATTAAAGCTGAAGAGATAATCATATTGGAATCATCCTTATCCTGGGGTGATATTTCTATGTCAATATCAAATACTACCTTATCCTCGGGTACAGGTGTGACTATTGGAGAAGGTGTTGGATTCGTTGTAACACTTGGTGCAGGAGGATTAACTACAGGTGGTGTTGTGGATGAATTATTATATATTATCACATAGGTGGAGAATTTGTCTGTGTCAAATGTAATTACTCCATTAGAATAATTCGTATCTATCACAGTAGTCTCGCCATTATGAATTCGGATTACACTATAATCTGACTTACCTAATAAATCAGCTGACAGTTCCAAACTAATTGTTACCGGCTCATCAAGCTCATTTAGCTCAGTAATCCAGGCATCCTCAGTACCAGCCTTGGCGATATACTCATTAAGGGTAAGGTCCAGATATGCTCCTGCCACCTTGGTGCCTGCCAGGTCTGATATTTCTTCAATCTCATCATTGCTGGGAGAATCAGTATCAATTTCAAAAGCCACATTGCCATGTATATTATTTTGTCCGATATCTACAAGGGCATCAGTAATTACGGGGGTTTTGTTCTGTATGATATCGCTACTTGGGGTAAAGCGGGCATACAGATGTACATGATGCTCGGGCATGATAAATGTATAATAGGCTCTTGTTTCCCCGGGTGTGGTATCGATTGTATCCGTTAAATTATAGCTTAAGGTCCCCGCTTCGTATTGATAGCCATAATCAGGAAGAAGCTCAATGGTTACCAGTGTACCTACTTCAAAATTATAATCGACGAAGCCTTCAGAATCACCGTGACATATACCTGTTGCACCTTTTATGGATAATCTGCCGTTAATTATTTCCTCATCCGGATTGTCAACTATTCCATCTCTATTATTATCATAGTTATAGCCTAATGTATATAGCGGTTTTGCAGTTGATATAAGCTGATAGCTAGTAGCTGTCTCATTAAGGCTATACTTATCCTCTGGATTTATTCCTAGAGACAAATTATCAACTATGGTATATGGCATGTTTGCATAGGTTTCAATAGGTCCGGTCATATCCATATAGTCCCATTTGTATATAATTGGTACAAAATCACCTTTATTGCTGTATATCATATTAAGGGTAGAACCCTCACCTACCACAAACACTGTATTCGTGGCACCTAAACCATTAGAATTAATGTTTAAAACTACAGAAGAGCCCAGCTTAACCCCTTCATTATAACTAACATTTTCAACACCGACAGAATTTGCCCAAATATTTATACTCCTGGGATTTACTGCCTCAACTCTCAGGGATGGTTCTCCTACGATACCCTTATTCGCTCTTGCATCGGTGCTTCCTATGTTTACGGTAATATCATCCTTAAAGGCAAGTTGATTTCCAGATAAGATACCACCTGTTAGCGATAGAGTGTTATCCCAATAATATATTACTGAGGGGTCTCTCTCCTTCAGAAAATCAAAGGGTGTAATCTCAGCCCCTGCTGATAGGACCATAGAATAATCCTCATACTCAGGCAGTTCCAGATTATTCACTGTTGAATCCTCTTCTACATATATACCAAGTCTTCCATATCCCTCGGTATATATTCCTCCAAAAGTACCACCATTAAGATACAGCGAGTATTGACCAATATGTTCGTAGTAAATAATTTCAAGGTTAGGGATTTCCTTGTCCTGAACCTCTCCGTCTATAACCAGATCCACTCCACCGATAGACAGATTAAAAGGCTCATCAGGATGATGGGGATCTCCGCCTCCATCATCGGTATTGGTATAGCTTGCACCTGCAGCTATAATCGGAGTATTTTCATTACCACATTCGATTCCATGAGAAGTGACATTTGCAGTATCAATGATATTTACAACAGGACGACTTTCTTCTCCACCTTCAGTAAATATCTGATTATTAGCTGTCACAGTAACAGAATCTTTAAAGGTAATCGCCAGAGGCTCTGTTGCTCCATGAGCATCAAGTATAATAGCCCTGTCACCGGTTTCAATGTTAAGTGTTCCACCTCCTGATATCGTTAGACTTGCATTAGAAACATATATACCCACACCGTTTATCATAGGTGGATCAGCTTCTGGATACGGATCAGCTTCATTAGGTATAATGATATTATTATCACCAATAAGTATAATCTCTATATCTCCAATAGATGGAGCATGTATACCCATCTGTCTTCCCGGCCTAATATCTCCGGCAGTAATGAATACACCATTTAAGGTTATAATATGAGTATCTGTCTCTGAATTAAAATCATAGGATAGACCTTCAACATTATTACCATAATCTTCACTTAATATATCCACTCCGTTTACATATAAGCTTTCTGAACCGGGTTCCGGATCACCGCCGCCCGGGTCTCCCCCTCCTATATCGGTATTGGTATAGCTTGCACCCCCAGCTATATACGGTGTATTTTCACTACCACACTCAATTCCATGAGAAGTGACATCTGCAGTATCAATAATATTTACACCAGGACGGCTCTCTCCCCCACCCTCGGTGAATATTTGATTATTTGATCTAACAGTAACAGCATTCTTAAATGTAATTGCTCTACCGGGATCACCATATACATCCAGATGAACTGATCTTCCATCTGAATTAATAGTCAGGCTTCCAGTTCCTGAAAAGGTTAAGTTTCCACCTCCTGTAAAGATTCCTACACATTCCCCAATAGTATCAGGCTCGGTATCATTAGATATATTTATTGTATTGTTACCTACAAGTACCAGTTCTACATCTCCGGCTTCGTTAGCAAAGATTCCGGAGTATTTCCCACCATCATGGTGCCCCAGTGTTATGGCAGCACCAGACACAGTTATTATATTCACATTACCAACATAATTGTAGCTGATTCCCTCTGGGTAAGCAGCTTCATCAGAATTAAGTAAATCAATTCCGTTAACATACACACTCCCACTCTCCGGCTGTGGATCTGGAATGCCATATGCCTGGCTTAAGGGTAGATGGAATAATACCATACTGAAAATTAAAAATACAGACAGCTTTCTTTTGGTTTTGTTGAAGATACTATTACTCATAATATGTACTTCTCCTCCTTTGTTCATATTTGTCATCTCTTATTAATTTAGGTTCTTTCTTGCAGTATAATATTGATTTCTTTATAGCTTGTATATATAATTAATACTATTAAAATAAAAAATGAGTGGTGGTTAACTATGAAAACAAAAGACTTTAAGAATTATTGTATATACACTGGCATACTTGGTCTGCAATATCTTGTATGTGGCTCAGTCTATATATCCCAGATGTACTATCTTTATAACTTTTTCTCGAAAGATATTGTCTCAATTATAGCTATGAGATGGAATTATTTTGCACAGGCATTTGGTATGCTGATTTTTATCTTCTTATTCCTAAAGGTGCCAAAGCTTGCCGGCAACCGCATTTCCTATGCTATGTTTATTGCTATCGGAAGTGTGATGACTGCTATTAGCTTGTTTTCAGATAATGGAATATTAGCTCTTTCCTTCGCTATAGCATACAATATCATAATAGGATTGTCTTCAGGTTACACCCTTACCATGTTAACCGCCCATATACCCAAAAGGAAGCTTGGTGTGTCTTTTGCATCAGCTTATGCTATTGGTAGTGTAGGTACATACATAATCTCAGTTATTGGTAACGGTAATTTCCTGCAGACTAAATATGTAATAATTGTGTATATGCTCATTAACATTATCAATTTATTATTATTATATTTTTCAAAGAATATTACCTATGCGGAACAAGAAAAGCCTAATGATAATACAAAGTCTGGCATAAGAAATTTTCAAGATAATATTCATATTTATCTTCTTATACTTTTACTTCTGATATTGGTAAATTCTATAAGCTCCTTAGGCAATAATTTTCAATTTTCTGTAATAGTAGAAGGACAAGCAAATCTGCCTTTTAGCAGAGCCTTTTATGCCATTAGTCTTCTATGTGCGGGACTAATTTCCCTAAGAAGCAGGAAATATTTAGCATTAACTACATTTGCCTCTTTATTGTTCCCAGTCGTAACTATAATCCTTGCTGGCGATGCTTCTTTGGCATCGGCATTATTGACAATTGCCTATCTCTTCTTAGGGTTTGTGGCTGTATATCGGTCCTTAACGATTATGGATATTGCTGCAGGAGATAATAATCTTCTTGCATTTGCATGCACGGGCCTTATGTTATCTCGTTTAGTTGAGGCTAGCTCTACTTGGTTTAGCAATATCGATACAACCAATAAATTACTTGCAGCTATAATATTTTCAGTATTATTCGCACTCTTATTATTTGTGTTTTTTATCTATATTCAAAAGGCGTATCACTCTGCTTCTTCTTATGAAGCCTCAAAGGAGGATAAATTACATAAGTTTGTTCAAAAATACAATCTAACATCCAGAGAAAAGGAAGTATTTCAATTATTAATTAAAGGAATCCCCAATCGTGAAATTGCACAACTAATGTTCATATCAGATAACACGGTGAAATTCCATGTTAAGAATATTCTACAAAAAACTGATTGTCCAAACAGAGCAGATCTTATTAATCTATATAATAAACAAAATTCTAGTATTCTCTTCTAGTAAACACTAAAAGACTTAAATATAGCTATACTAATATTATAGTTATTTTTTTATATATATAAATAATCTATTAGGTTATTTAGGGGTAGTTTTTGGGGTAGTTTTAAGAAATAGTATGAAAATAGCATGAAAAGAAATATTTTGTATATATAATTGAATAGAGGCTGCTGCAAATAGCAACAACCTCTTTATAGTTAGTTGTGACATTATCTTAGTAATTTTCTTTTCTTACTTCAAAATATGCTTGTGGATATTTACATACAGGACAAACACCAGGAGCCTTATTACCGATTACAAGGTGACCACATACACGGCACTCCCACATGGTCTGCTCACCCTTTTCAAATACCTGTTGCATCTCAACATTATTTAATAATTTAAGATAACGCTCTTCATGGGATTTCTCAATATCTGCAACTCTGCGGAATTTTGCAGCTAAGGCTGTAAAGCCCTCTTCCTCGGCGTCTTTAGCAAATCTAACATACATATCAGTCCACTCATAATTCTCTCCTTCGGCAGCATGTACTAGATTCTGTGTAGTATCTCCTAGATTACCAAGCTCCTCAAACCACAGGCGAGCATGTTCCTGTTCGTTTCTTGCGGTTGAAAGGAATATCTCAGCTAGCTGCTCATAGCCTTCCTTCTGAGCTATATGAGCAAAGTAGGTATACTTATTTCTTGCCTGGCTTTCACCTGAAAACGCCTCCATAAGATTCTTTTCTGTCTTAGTTCCTGCATACTTATTATTATCCACTTTATTTTCCTCCTTATATATATTAAAATCATTATTGGTTTCAACAGAGCTTTTATGCTCCATATTTTTTAAATTAGTTAGAAGCTTTTTTACTGCTTCTTTTGGAAAATCCTCAGTTTGATCTTTATCTAAGAGTGACTGCAAAAACTTGCGCGTATTATTACTTTGGGGAAGCATATATCCAGCTTCTCGAATAATATCTTCTGCCATAATACGATTAGATTTTTCAAGTGCTTTTGCAAGTTTTCCGGGTAGACCTGCTGCTATACTCTCCTGCTGTGACTTGCTGCGTAAAAGTGCATTCATTGCGCTTACTACCTCTTCTGTCTTTGATTGCTGCTCGGGATATTCAAAGGGAACCATCGAAATAGCACCTGACGGGCAGGCATCAGCACAATCACCACATCCAATACAAGTTGTAACGTCAATAACGCTATTTTCAGTATTACTCGCTCCAGTAGGACATACGTATAAGCATAAGCAATCCTTAGTACATAACCTTATATTTCTTACTGCATATTTCTTAGACATGTACAATCCCCCCTTCAATTTTCTCGAATTTCCAATTCGGAACCTTGCATATAGGGCAGATATCAGGTAGTTTGTCTCCTATGTAGATGAACCCACAAATCGTACATACATAGACTCCAGTGTTGTCAAGCATAGCATCGCCCTCTTTTTGATATCTTTTAAGTAGCGATTTTAATATACGTGTAACCTTATCACTCCAAACAAGTGCACGTTTTGCACCACGATCATTAGCATCTGATGCTGCTGCGTTGGCATTTATAAGGCCTTCCTCTAGATCTCTTTCAATCATACTGATTAGCTGGTCAAAATTCGGATCCATTGAAGGAGAAGAAACTCCTTTAAAGTATTCAGCTAATTCCCTGAACATAGCTTCTTCTTTAGGCTTATATTGCTTTTCACAGCCTCTGGCCAGATTTGAACAAAGAGCACTAACTTCTAAAGGTGTTAATTCTTTCATATTGCTAGTTTCTTCAATAACTAATTGTGCCCTTTTAACCTCTGCACTTTTACTGGTAGTTGTGTTTGATTCACCATGTAGAACAAATTCAGCCTTTGTAGCACCGCATAGGGGACAGACCCAATCATCAGGAATGTTAGCCCAAGCTGTTCCGGGAGCAATCTTGTTTTCAGGATCTCCTTTTACCTCATCATAAACATATCCACACACAGTGCATATATATTTACTCATCTATTACCTCCTCGTATTATATAGTCATAGCTTTCTTTACCTTTTCTTAGGTATAAGCTATGCTTGTTTTAGATACTGTGGATTAGTTCAAACCTCCTACCACTAGATGGTTTAATAAAGGCTCTAACCA
>JAAYJU010000044.1 GCA_012522735.1 Clostridiales bacterium
CACCCATCACACAGGGCTTTGCCCTGTGTGATGGTATATTCCAAAATCTAATAAATACCAAAGGTAGGATAGTATATGGAGGATTATATTGTATACGGTATTGTTTTAATATACGGGATACTGATAGGAAGCTTCCTAAATGTATGTATCTATCGTATTCCCGAGGAACTAAGCGTAGTTACTGGACGATCTCATTGTACTAACTGTAATAGAAAGCTTAAATGGTATGAGTTAGTACCTATAATAAGTTACATATTTCTGCTTGGGAGATGTAGAAGCTGCAAATCCCATATATCTATTCAATACCCAATTATTGAAGCACTTAACGGATTAATGTATGTGCTTGTTTTTTATTTCTACGGGTGGGATTCTATATATGCCCTTTTGTTAAGTATAGTTTATTGCTTTGTGATTTCAGCCTTAATTGTACTTAGTGTAATCGATTTTAGAACGAATATAATACCTCCTGGTATTAACATATTTCTATTAGTGATGGGTCTGGCCGCCGTAATGATAAAGTATTTTGAAAGTGGTAGGGGAACGGATGTAGTATTGGATCATACAATAGGATTTTTTGCTATAAGCCTCTTCTTGCTATTAATTTACTATGCTACTAAGGGATTGGCTATCGGAGGCGGTGACATTAAGCTGATGGCCGCTGCTGGACTTCTTCTTGGGTGGGAGCTGGTAATTGTAGCTTTCTTTCTAGGCTGTATATTAGCTGCTATTATACATCCTCTAAGGATGAGAATAAAAAATGTTGGCAGGTCATTGGCATTCGGACCATACCTGTCAGTTGGAACAGTGTTGGCCTTGTATTTTGGCAGGCAAATGATTTCATGGTATATTGAGAACTTTTTTGTATAGGATTAGCGACTTTAAATTGACAAAATAAGAGATTATATTTAACATATACATATGGAATGTGTATACATAAGCATTATGTATCAATATGTAGTGTTATGGGGGAGCAAGATGGCTAAAAAGGTATTAAGCATACTTATTGGGTCAGAATGTACAAAGGTATGCGAATTGAATTATAAGAAAAAATATAAGAACAAGGGCATTCGTGTATATCGAAGCTTAGTTTTTGAGACACCGAAGGGTTCTGTTGAAGATGGCTTTATTAAGGATATGAAGGTCTTTGGTGAAGAGCTTAAAATCTTACTTAAAGCAGCTAAGATTAAATCTGATAAGGTGATTTTTTCTATTAATTCCAGTAAAATAGCTAATAGAGAAATTGTTATGCCCCCAGTTAAAGAAAAGAAAATTATGGATATCATCAAGACAGGGGCTTCTGAGTATTTTCCAATTGATGTGGATGAATACATCCTGTCTTATCGAATTATAGAAAAGACTACTGCTGCTAGTAAGCGTAATCAAAGGAAAATTGATAAAAAGGAAAAAAAGCTAGCTAAGAAGCAAGCAAAAGAGAATGAAAAGGCTTTAAAGAAAAAAAGTAAAACTGAAATAATAGCAGAAAACATGGAATTAATGGATTCTATAGATGCTGAGACTGATTATAATAACACAGAGAATGATAAAATATCCTTAGAAAATCAAAGCAAGGAAATTAAGAATCAGATGCGTCTTGCTGTTTATGCTGCTCCAGCAGCAATGATAAAGAATTACTATAGTTTTGCGAAGCTTATGCATCTTGATATTTTGGCCATAGATTACTACGGCAATAGCAGCTATCAGGCTATAAGGCGCCAGAGTAAGCGCGGAATAAATGTATATGTTCAGATGAATGAGCAGGATACAATAATAAGCATTCTAAAGAATGACATATTAATTCTTCAAAGAACCGTAAGCTATGGTCTTTATAAGCTAATAAATATTATACAGGAGCGTGGTTATGGTCAGGACGGCGACGAACAAGATCCCATAGTTCTTCTTCGTGATAATGATATGCTTTCAAGAGACGAGGGAAATATTGAATTGGAAGAGGTGGCTATAAGCGATAGCTATGGTTCTACAGCTTCTAGACAGGCTCTTAGGGAAAGTATCAGAGAGTCTTTATTCACATTAGTCGGTAATGTAGTAAGGATGTTGGATTATTATAAATCAAGCCATAAGCAAATAGATATAGATACAATATTTCTGACAGGTGCCTTAGTGGAAATTAAAGGGGTAGAGAAGTTCTTTAGCACAGGCATTGGTCTACCTCACAAGCTCATGACAAAGCTATCTTCAGTAAGTGCCAGTAAGAGAGCGACTGCCTTTAGAATAAATCCCAGTAATTTTCTTTCCCTAATCGGAGCTGTACTAAGCCCTACGGATTTCGTACCATATGAGTTCGTGCTAAAGAAGCAAAGAAGAAGCATGGTTATAGCCACTACATTCTTAACATTAGTCTGCCTAATAGGCTCTATCGGGACTGTATATGTTTCATATACCGATTATCAAATGGCTTCGATGGAACTTGAGGAGATAAGGTCAGAATATGAGAGTATGGAGTTATTAAGCGGAGCACATGATGCTTATGATCTTGCTACTGCCGAGCTTATGGATCTTGAGAAATTCGAGGAGATGACTGGCAGTAACAATGATAAAATTAAGGATGTTATCGAGCAAATGGAGAAAAAGCTACCCAGTAGTGCGGTTATACATTCCATGAAATTTACTGAGACAGGAGTCACTATGAATGTAACTGCAAATGATGAAGGGACAGGCTCAAATGCATTGATTGCGAAGATATTGAAGCAGCTTAAGGGAATTGAGTATTTTCAGGATAATGTTGATATATCGGGAATCAATGTAGAGAATAGAGATGGTATCTCAAAGGTTAACTTCGTGATTACTTGTACCTATGTAAATTAGGTATTGGGGGTATTTATGAAAAAGCAAAAAGGTAAACAAATAAAATTTATTGTAAGCCTAATCAGTGTAGGCATTTTTGTCATTTCATATTTTATTATATATGAGAGATATGCTGATAGAACTACGGATGCCTATAATGAAATAGAATTTATAAGGCGACAGATGCGTGATAGAGAAGAAATGCTGATACAAGAGGAAGAGGTTTTAATTTCCTTAGAGGAGGTCAAGGAGCAAAAGCAAGAAATTATTGATAGCTATCCAGTACATATAGCTAAAGAGGATAATTTTATGTTCGTTGAGAAGCTACGGGAAAATTTAAATATTAGTATAATGTCTTTGGATATATCAGATAATACCAGCTTTTATAAAACCATATTGCCTGCTGTAGAAGAGGATATTAAGCATGACGGGAATCAGGAGGATACTGATACACAGCTTACTACAATGAATGGTGTCGTGAATACTATATCCATGAGCTTTCTTACCAGCTATGAGGGCCTTAAGGAGTTGTCAGAATATATAAGAAATTATCCTGAACCCACGGTTATTGACAATGTATCCATAAGCTATGACAGCTCTACGGGAGCACTGGCAGGTAATCTTATATTAAAAAGGTTTGCTTTAACTGGTACTGGAAAAGAATATAAGGGAACATACATAGATGGTATTGACATAGGTACTGATAATATCTTTGGTACAGCTGGTAGACAAACTGAGAATAATGATGAAATTAATGAGCAGGATTAAGAGCTATAGGAGGTCAAAATTATTCCCGGGAGATGAGACAAATGAGGCGAAATCATAGCATAAAAGCAGGATTGAAATTAGATGATAAAGGCTTTTCCCTTGTGGAGCTAATAATCAGCATTGCTATACTTGTGATTATCATGGTTCCTCTAATGAGTAACTTCATACGTTCCATGCAAATGAATAAAAAGGCCGAGAAATATCAGCTTCAAAGTAATCTAGCCGCAAGTCTTATGGAAGGGCTAAAAGCTTCGACAACTAAGGAAATTATCAATGAATTTAATGGACCTAAGGATTCATTTGAAATAATCCCAAATGATATAGATGATATTATGCGACTTGAGCTGATTGCTCCTGGTGAATATAAAAAAAGAGAAACAGGTATTTATGATGAGCAGGCAACCGACTATTATGCAATACATGGAGTTATAGCTGGTGGTTCTGCTTATGATGTATTTATAAGGCTTGATGCAGCAACTGAAAGCTATAAAACTGAGGCAGACGATCTAAATAATTATCCTATGCCAGAAATTATAAATCTTGATGAAGAGGCTAATGGACTCTTATTCTCAGACGGTAGCTCAGTATATAAATCGAATGAAACAGATCCGGATGGGAAGACTTTGGAGGCTTTAGTACAGCTGGGTGAGGAATATGCTTATTCCACGCTTTATAGTAGTCAGGCCTATCTGGATTATCTGACTGCTTATAATCAGTGGTTAGTCGCTTGTAATGAAGCAGCGATGAAGGGTATTAGTCCGCCGCCAGAGCCTACCCCACCCACATTAGCTAGCCTGGGTCTTGATATATATACCGACGCAGATTATATTAAGAAGTATGTTACAAAAAACATGATAATTACGGTTAATGATACTTCTGTTTCCTATGAAATTAAATATAACTGCTATTTGTGGGCTCCTATTGATATTACTCATCAGATTGATCAGGTAAAATACGCTAGTACAGTAGAGAATATTTATTTGTTTTATAAGCAGTCCATATTTCAAAGCGCCCTTAATCCCGGAGACAATACATATGCAGATATTATCTATATACATAACAAGGAAGCAGAAAATAAGGTGAATTTCTTTATAGCAGACCAAAATAATACTCTGTTTAACCCAATAAAAATTGAGAGGCCTACAGATGATTCGGTAAAAGTATTCACCAATGTCTTAAGTTATGAGGCTAATACAGGTATGCTTCCAATAAATCCGACTTTGGTTAATACCTATGAGCTTAACCGAATATTTGATATAACAATCGATATATGTAAGGCAGAGACAGAGCAGTCTAACCGTTACAAGGAAGTATATTATACATTAAATTCCACGAAGGAAAGATAAGATAGAGGATGTTATAGAAGGGATGGTAAGCATGAAGATAAGAAAATTAAATAATCAGGGCTCAACACTGCTTACCGTAATCATCATCATTGCCTTTATCGGTATATTAGGCTCTATGATGCTTTCTGTAACCATGACTAATTTGCAGATGAAGATGATTGAAAGAAAGTCTAAGGAGAATTTCTATACATGTGAAAGCACACTGGATGAAATGAGAACCAGACTTCATG
>JAAYJU010000255.1 GCA_012522735.1 Clostridiales bacterium
ATTATGATTTTTATTGGTTAGGAGGAAAAACATGAAGGGGAGAATAAGAAGCAAAAGAACTGTATCAATGCTACTGATGTTGCTAATAGGAGTGGCATTAATAGCAAATGTGGCTACGAAGCAGACCCGAGCAGCAGCTAGTCAGAAGGACTTGTCAAGGACCTACTTGAATGCTACAGAAAAGTATCTTAATTTTAACAGCAAAAAGACCAGGAGCTTTGATTTTGACATAAAACAAGAGGCAGAGGAAAAGGGAGCAAAATATGCCTGGTATGTGAAAGCAGATAAGGGTGATGCTGATGTAGTCACCATTAACAGTAAGACAGGTCTTGTAACCGCAAAAAAGGCGGGAACTGCTTACATACGCTGCAAGATTACCCGAGCCGACGGCACAGTAATAAGACCGGAAGCAAAGGTGATTGTCAGAAATAACATTACAAAGGTTGACATCAGCAATCTTCCCAAGGATATGACAATCGTTGCTGGTAAGGCAATGGATTTCAACCGGTCCATACTGGATACGGATGCCGGAAAGAAAGTTGCATCAACCGGGATTACCCGCTGGGAGATAGAAGATGATTTTGCAGGAGTCATCAAGGCTACAGACAGTGGACTAGTATTTCCTGTGAGGGAAGGAGACTTCAATATTCGTGTAGTCTGCTTCCAGAGCAAGGATAAATATAATCAATGGCTAAAGGATAAAGAAGGTAATGCCAAGTATCTTACAGCGACCAGTAAATGGTATCTTGTGAATGTTAAGGATTCTGATGGAAAGGCTGTCGTATCAAATAAAGAACAGCTAGAAAAAGCTCTTGCTGCGGATAATATTAAGGAGATAACACTATCCACTAAGAAGGATATCAACCTGATCATTAAAAAAGGTGATTATAGTGATAAATCTTTGGTTGTGGATGCTCCTAATGCAGAAATAGAGAATTTTGCAGTATTTAAGGAGGTTAAAATCGCTGCAATTAAGGAAAACACATGGAGCGAAAATGCCCAGGGTAACAGCTTTCATGTAACCTCGATAAAGATACGTATTATCGTCAACGGAGAAGCGGTTATTCGTGACATTATTATTGATAGAGAGGATACTGAAATTGAAATAGAGATAGAAGGAACTATTCAGAGGATTACCGTTCTTCACTCTGCTGAGCTGAATTTGTCAGGTGACGGAGAACAGGTACCTATTACAATTGAGAAAACCGGTACAGGAACTAGAATTACAACCTCAATCCCAGTGGTGATAAAGGCCGAGGAAGATACTGAGATTAAAGTTTTACCCGGGGCTGAAGGAACAAGTATTGAGAAAAGAAATAAAGATATTAGAGTTAAGGTAGAGAATAATAGCCTGCAGCCAGTCTCTATCACTTCAAGGGATGGCGAAGAGGAAGTGGTTGAAGCTGGTGAAGGAGGAACCAGTGATGGAACGGCACAGCCTACATCTACACCCACACCAACTCCTATACCAGCATCAGGAGGAGGTGGAGGAGGTGGGTATACACCTCCGGCAGCAAGCTTAGAGAGAATAGCAATAAGGACCCCTGCAAGCAAGACAGAATATAAGGTAGGAGAGGCCCTTTCAATAGCTGGGCTTACCATAGAGGGAACCTATAGTGACGGAGGTAAAGAGGTCGAGACCATAACAACAGCTAATATATCAGGCTTTAACAGCGAGGCGGTAACAGAAAGTCAAACACTTACCGTAACAATAAGCGGTAAAACAACAAGCTATACTATATCTGTCATAAAGGCAGACGGTCCTGCCCTTACCGGAGTAAGCAGGGATGATGCTCTTAATACAATATCCGGAATGACATCAGCCATGGAGTTTTCCACGAACGGAAGCACATGGACAACCTATAATGCAGAGGTACCTAATCTCCCTGATCTTACGGGTACGGTCAAGCTGTATGTAAGAAATAAAGAGACGGACACCCATATAGCAGGAGCTGCGACAGAGTTTCAGTTTATCTTAGGAGTCTTGGAGAGTATCTCCATAAAGAAACCAGCAGATAAGCTTGTCTATATCGTTGGAGAAGCCCTGGATATTAGCGGACTAATAATCCAAGGGAATTATAGCGATGGTGGAGTTAAGGAGGAAACTTTCTCTATAGGCAACATCAGCGGTTTTGACAGCTCAAATGCCACGGCAGATCAGGAGCTTACCATAACCATAGCTGGGAAAGAGGAAGCCTATACTGTTCAGATAGAACCAATTCCTCTCGATTCTATTACTATAGCTGGAGATTATTGGGCATATGAAACCTTAACTGCCTGTATAGTTCCTGAAGAAGCCACAGCAGATTATAGTTGGCTGATAAGTGACACCTTAGATGGTGAATATGAAGTAATCCCGGGAGAAAAAGGAGAACTCTATAATATTCGGCTGTCTGATGCAGGTAAGTATATCAAGGTATCTGCAACAGGTATAGTAAATTATGATAGTACTGTTACAAGTACTGCTACTGAGATGATACAGGCATATGTTGAAGAAATCAGCCTAGATAGAGATGAGCTTATTCTATATGAGGATGGAGATGATTATACCCTATCTGTAACTATATTACCCGATGAGGCAACTGATAAGTCTGTCACATGGGAATCCTCTAATAATGGCATTGTGTCAGTCGAAAATGGAGTAGTAACACCTGTATCCGAAGGAGTGGCTGTAATTACAGTTACTGCCAATACCGGTTCCGCTTGGGCGACATGTAATGTAACAGTAAAGGATTCTACTCCGGATAACAATTATTCAGGCATCACTGGTATTGATAGAGAAATTCTCGGCTCAAAGCAAATAACCTTTTTTATAGAAGCATCAAATAGTGCTAATGAAGGTATACCAGGTTTATCTGCATCGGATTTTACTGTAGATATTAAGCATGAATCGGATAACTGTGAATCAATATCCTTAACTGATAGCACTTGGTTTAAAGACTTTGAGGAACTAGGTGATGGAGGATATGATGTAACATTTATTGGAGAAGAGAATTATGAATTATATAAATTATACAATCTAAAGGCAAAGGGAATAATAATACATGAGGGGCCTTATAATATCATCACTCCGAGAGGTATCAGACCTATACTACAAAAGGCTACAATAAGTGAAGATGGTACAACAATTTCTTTGGAGTTTGATAAAGCAATGCAAGCTCCAGAAGAAGAATCAAACTTTCAATTTAAAATATTTTTTGATAATGGGGGTTTTTATTTGCCTACAGGTATTGCTCTTAAGGATGATAGTAGTGTCATTGAGCTTTATGTTCCTGACTTTATTCCTTTTCTGAAGAATGAAGAGGTAAGCTTGGACTATTATGTTGATGATGCAAGTGATATTTTGATAGAATCAGAGGATGAGGGATTATTGGCAGGATTTAGTGGGTTCGAGGTGGTCAATCAGAGTCTGGCAACGATTAGTATATCTATAGAGCCCGATAGCCTAACAGAAAGTGCAGAAAATAACGGGAGTCTTGTATCAGGAGCTATAAGCATAAACATTGTAAACACAATTATTGATCCTGATACAACCAGAGATGATATCCTAGTTGAGAATCTACCTGCAGGTATGGACTATACTATATCCATAGATATGCCTAACATAATAAATGTTAATATAATAGGCAGTGCACAGAATCATGCTAATAAAGATGACATTAATAATTTATACTTTATTCTAAACAAGGATATAGTCGCAAGGGCTACCGAAGATATTGTCACAGATTATATATCAATTGATTTTATTACCCCTTCTATGACTGGAACGGTAAGTATCACAGGTAGCAATAAATATGGCCAAACTCTTACAGCAGATATTGCTGATTTGGTTCATGTAGGTACTCCTGCTTACCAGTGGTTGAGGGATGGTGAACCTATAAGTGGTGCTACAGAACAGACCTATACATTGGTAAATGAGGATATTGGTGAATTCATATCAGTAAGAGTGACGGCGGATGGCTTGACCGGTTCAGGCTCTATTAGCAGTGATGCTAGTGATGAAATAATAAAAGCAGACGGTCCTGCACTTACGGGAGTAAGCAGGGATGATGCCCTTAATACAATGTCCGGAATGAAAGACACCATGGAATTCTCCACAGACGGAAGTAGCTGGACAGCATATGATTCCGATGAGAGTCTTCCTGACTTAACAGGGGATATCACACTTTGGGTAAGGTATGCTGCTACAGCAACCCATGAAGCAGGACCTGCTATAACCTTTGGGTTTACTGAGGGAAAACTGGAAGGCATCGGAATCAAATACTCGGCAGATAAGACGGTTTATATTGTAGGGGATGCATTAGATATTACAGGATTGGTTATTCAGGGTAATTATAGTGATGGAGGAAAGCGTGAACTAGAGTTTGCTGTAAAGGATATAGATGGGTTTAACAGCGAGAATGTTGTTCCCAATCAGACTCTGACGATATCCATAGGAGGATTTTCTACCACTTATGACATTAAAATAAATCCAAGGCCTTTAGGTTCTATCGGTGATATAATTGGCACTACTAAGGATAAGGAGATGCTTACAGCAGGGACTGTAGTTCCGCCAGGAGCAACCGTAAATTATCAATGGCTGGTTTCCGATAACGACTCCTATGTACCTATCGATTATGCAACAGAATCGACCTATACACTTACCAAAGAAGAGGTCGGAAAATTTATCAAGGTGTCTGCGACCGGTATGGGTAATTATACTGCTACCGTATATAGTGAAGCAACTACTGAGGTATCGCCAATCACAGTAATTGGAGTATCACTGAATAAGGAAACCTTAAGCTTAATGAAGAATTGGGACAGTGAGACACTTATTGCAACTGTAGAACCTCATAATGCAACGAATACGTCTCTTATCTGGACTTCCTCAGATGAAACAGTGGCTATGGTGGATGAAGACGGTTTGGTTGAAACCGTTGGGGTAGGGCTAGCAACCATTACTGTTAAGACTGTAGATGGAGAATATGAGGATACATGTGAGGTTACGGTAGATCCGGATACCATTCCGGATACTGACAATATGAGTTACATTCTTCCAAGCGCTAGTTATCCTAATGGATCTATGATAATAGAATTGATAGTAAATGTGAAAAATCAGGATGGAGAAGGAATAACTGATTTGACATCCGATGATTTCGTAGTGAGTTTCTCATCAAGTGATAGTGGGACTAACTTGAGTAACCGATCCTTTAGTGAGGAAGAATGGTTTAGCGAATTTACGGAAGGAAGTAATGGGACTTATTCTGTGAAATTTACAGGAGAAGGTAACGATTATGCGTATTCATTTAGTCTAAAAGTAAAAGACGTGGAATTAAAGGGTTCATATAGTTGGAGCACTCCTTCTGGTATAGTACCTAAAATCTTATCTATTGAAGTTAATGAAGCCGGCACGGGGATTATTATGACCTTTGATAAAGACATGCAGTTACCGAGTCCCTTTAGTGCGACACATTATTATATTACCGCGAATGAAGCTATACTAAGTCCGATTAGTGTGGGCTTCTATGATCTGTGTCAGATTGCATTTTATCTGGGTAGTGAACAAGCTATTTTAAGTGAAGCTGAAGTAAAATTTTCATATTCGATTACGTTTACCTCAGTGGATAGGGGTTATTTAGAATCACAGTTAAATCTGGAGGTGACAAATAATAGTACCCTTGCTACAAGTATAGATTACCTTAGCAGAAATGTTTTTTCCGAAGACATCGAGCTTAATAACGGTAGTTTGGTGGATGGTTCACTCTCTATAAATATTATAAACGGTATATTTAATACAGATATCAGTGGTGATGATGTTATAGCATCAAATCTTCCGACAGGCTTATCTTACAAGGTAGTACGAGCTAGTAATACCCAGATACATATTGTGATTTCAGGTGTAGCATCTAGTCATGAAGAAGCAAATTCAATTCATAACTTATTCTTTACAATTTCTAATGAGGCTATATTAGGAACTAAAATAGATCTTACGACAGGTATGATTACTATTTTGTTTCATAATGCAGTAGATAAGTCAGCACTTACTGCGGCTATCACCGCAGAACTGGGTGAGGATTATAGTTCAGATCCGCATTCTTTTGTACTTAATGAATCGGATTATACTACGGAATCCTGGGAAACTTATTTATATGCACTTGAGAATGCACTCTATATTGAGGAAGATCCCTATGCTCTGCAGACAGAAGTTGATGATATTTTAGATGAGCTTAATGGGGCAAAAGCTTCTCTGGAATTTGTTAATCAGGAATTATATGACACTATTATGTATGATCTAGAAACTTTAGATGAAAGTCATTATACTTCTGAAAGCTGGTCTGCGTTTTCATTAGCTATAGATGATGCCTTAGCAATGCCTCATAACACTAATGCAGAAATGGGTGATAAAATTGATGCACTCATAGCATCATATGATTTATTAATTGACAAGCTAATAATAAATTATGTTAGCTATACAAGATTTCAACCGGGTATTAATCCGCCTGCGTATGATAGCCTGGATACGGTTACTCTTAGAGTAATGACGGCAGACGGTAATCCATATAATGGCACAAGGCCTGGAGCAGTAACGCTTCAGGAAAAATCGGAAAAAGGACTTGATAGTAACGATAATATTACAATAAATGAGATTATATGGGATCCGAATATCGATGCTAATGGTTATGTAACAATTACATATAGAGTTTCAGTCCCAATAGATTATAACAGTACTGCCTTTGTAGATATAACAACTAGTGATGGTTCTGCATCTCTTACTCTATATTTAGTATTTGACTGTGTAAATAATTATAACTATGGGGATTATACCTATCTTAAGACAGTATCACATAATTAAATCTGATAATATAACAATAGTAAACAGATTCTATAGGAATGGAATTTCATTGCCGGCCGGATTAAATCCGGCCGGAGCTGTTTGTATTTTGGTAAAAAACTTGACAAAAACTAAAGTCATGATATATTAATATAATAAATGTTTAGGCAAGTGAGGGCATTCAGCCATATATTAATTAAATATATCAGATTAGCAATGATAAGGAGTATTAAGAGAATATGTGCTTATAGAGAGCTGCCGGCTGGTGTAAGGCAGTAGCAACAATCTCCCAACTCGCCTTGGAGCTTCCTGGTTGAAGGATAGTAGGCTAGGACGGTATTCCCGTTATCGAAGATAAAGTGCATAGTCTCAAGATGTTCTGTTCCATTAAATAATGTGCTATTACACAAGTAGTGTAAATATACATTAGTTAATAGGTATTGTGTAATGAACATTATGGATTATGAATTAGAGTGGTACCACGGAAAGCTAACCTTTCGTCTCTATATAGATGAAGGGTTTTTTAATATAAAAAAACGATAACTTGCACTAATTAAATAATAGTATGTATCAAATTTTATAATATAAGTGATATCTATTAAGGAGGAGAAATACTATGTCAACACCTTATAATCATAAGGAAATCGAAAAGAAATGGAGAAAGTACTGGGAGGAGCATCCTGTCAATGTTAATGACGGTAAGAAACCCAAGTATTACTGTCTCGACATGTTCCCATATCCATCCGGAAGCGGTCTTCATGTAGGGCACTGGAGAGGATATGTCATAAGTGATGTTTGGAGTAGATATAAGATGCTTAATGGATATTATATTATCCATCCTATGGGTTGGGATGCCTTTGGTCTTCCCGCTGAAAATTATGCCATTCAAAAGGGTGTACATCCTAGTATATCAACAGCAGAGAATGTAGCCACCTTCAAAAAGCAGGTTAATGATATATCTGCTATATATGACTGGGATATGGAGGTTAATACAACAGATCCGAATTTCTATAAATGGACACAGTGGATATTTGTAAAGATGTTCAAGGCAGGTCTTGCCTATGAGAAGGAAATGCCCATTAACTGGTGTCCTTCCTGTAAGACGGGACTAGCAAACGAAGAGGTTGTAAACGGTGGATGCGAACGCTGTGGTGCCCCTGTGACTAAGAAGAATCTTAAGCAGTGGATGTTAAGGATTACCCATTATGCAGACCGCTTATTGGATGATTTGGATAAGCTTGATTGGCCCGAAAAGGTAAAGAAGATGCAGTCCGACTGGATTGGAAAGAGTTATGGTGCGGAGGTAGACTTTGCAGTAGATGGAAGTGATAAGTCTATCCGTGTATATACCACAAGACCTGATACCCTATATGGAGCTACATTTATGGTATTGGCTCCCGAGCACGACTTAGCGGCTGAGCTAGCCACACCAGCGCAGAAGGAAGCAGTAGATGAATACATCTATAGGTCCTCTATGAGATCCTCGGTGGATCGTCTTCAGGATAAGGATAAGACAGGTGTATTCACCGGGTCCTATGCCATTAATCCAATGACCAAGAAGCCTATTCCTATCTGGCTATCAGATTATGTACTGGCAGATTATGGTACAGGAGCTATTATGTGTGTTCCTGCTCACGATGATAGAGATTTTGAGTTTGCTAGAAAATTTGGTATTCCAATTGTCCAGGTTATATCTAAGGATGGTAAGGAAGAGGAGCTAAAAGAGGCTTACTCGCTACCAGGAATTATGATTAACTCGGGTGAATGGAACGGAATGGATTCTGAAAAGGCTAAGAATGAGGTTCCTGATTTATTAGATAAGCAGGGTATAGGTAAGAAAACAGTAAATTATAAGCTTCGTGACTGGGTATTTTCACGGCAAAGATATTGGGGTGAGCCTATTCCAATCGTACATTGTGAACATTGTGGTCCAGTCCCTATTCCCGAGGAGGAGTTACCCCTACTGCTGCCTGAGGTAGAAAAATACGAGCCTACAGGTACAGGAGAATCACCACTTGCTAATATTCATGAATGGGTTAATACCACCTGTCCAAAGTGTGGCAAACCCGCTAAGAGGGAAACCAATACCATGCCCCAATGGGCAGGATCGTCATGGTATTTCCTTCGCTATGTTGACAATAAGAACGATAAGGAATTGGTTAACAAAGAAAAAGCCGAGAAGTATCTGCCCGTTGATATGTATATAGGCGGGGTAGAGCATGCTGTTCTACATCTTTTGTATTCCAGATTCTACACCAAATTCCTCAAGGATATCGGAGTGGTTGATTTTGATGAACCCTTTGTTAAGCTCTTTAATCAGGGTATGATTGGTAAGGACGGAGCCAAGATGAGTAAATCAAAGGGTAATGTGGTATCACCAGATGAACTAATTAAAGATTATGGCTGTGATTCCTTAAGACTCTATGAATTGTTCGTAGGACCTCCCGAGCTGGATTCCGAATGGGATGATAGAGGAATAGATGGAGTATATCGCTTTATTAATCGCTTCTATAATTTGGTTATGGATAGTAAGGATAAGACGGTTAAAGCCTCAGAAGAGATGGTTAAGCTACGTAACCGCTTCGTATATGACATCACCACAAGACTTGAAAGCTTTAGCTTGAACACAGTAGTAAGCGGCTTTATGGAATACAATAATAAGATGCTTGATATGGCTAAAAAATCCGGTGGAATAGATCGTAAGACTCTCGAGACGGCTATTATTCTTCTTTCTCCGTTTATACCTCATGTTAGTCAGGAGCTATGGTCTCAGATGGGTCATACAGGCTCTGTATTTGATAACACTTGGCCTAGCTACGATAAGGAAAAGATGAAGGATAATGAGATAGAAATCGCTGTCCAGATTAACGGAAAGACCAAGGGTACTATTATGATAGAATCAGAAGCTAGCAGGGATGCAGTATTAAGCATTGCAAAGGAAGCCATGACTGATAAGCTGACAGGAACCATCATCAAGGAAATCTATGTTCCCGGAAAAATCGTAAATATTGTTGTAAAATAATTCCTCTTCTATAAAATCAGCTTTGAATATTGCCATATAATATGCTATAATAATGACTTAGTCAAAGGTATAAGTAATTTCATATAATTATCATATTAAATCATATACATTACAAATGGATTTTTTATTGAAGGGTTTAAAACTTATATTTGCAAAACATAAATAGAGGGGAATGAATATGAAGATATTGGCTAAATTCACGAAGAAGGATTTATGGAGCATACCTAATATTTTGTGTTATATTCGATTTTTATTAATACCGATGTTTGTAATACAATACATCAAAGCTGAGGAGCCTGGTGAATATATGCGAGCAGCAGCTATTGTGCTTGCTTCAGGACTTACTGATTTTCTGGATGGGTTTATTGCAAGGACCTTCGATATGGTAACAGAGTTTGGTAAGCTACTTGACCCTATGGCAGATAAGCTGACTCAGGCGGCTCTAATATTTGTATTAGTAGTAAAAACTAAGTATATGTACCTGCTATTGATTTTATTTGTTGTTATGCAACTTTTCATGCTTGTGGCAGGACTGGCAATGCTGAAGAAGGGGAAACGTTTGGATGGCTCAAAATGGTTTGGCAAGGTGTCAACCATGGTCTTCTATGCGGTTATGCTAGTATTAGTGGCATTACCAAAGCTTAGGCAATCGACGATTAATGTACTTTTGTTGATATGTGGGACATTTCTAGCCATGTCATTTGTATTATATGTAAGAGAATATATAAGGATGTATCGAGAGGTTAAGCAGGAAGAAAGAGATAAAATTAACGCTGTCTAGCATAATATAAAGAAGCTTAAAGAAAAAGAATTCTATTGCCATGTTCTTTAAGCTTTTTTTGCGCTATTTTCTATTGCCCATCATGGTTCTTAACATCTCAAATTGTGCCTTATCCCTTGGAGACATATTCCTTGTAAGAACTTCTATCATTAAATCGCTTTCATCCTTTGTAAATGCAAGATTTTGTTCCTTAAGCTTTTTGTTGGTATTTATAATAAGTGGCAGTAATTTATCCATGGATTTTCCTTCGGCTTCCTTCATTAACTCCATCAGGATAACAAGCTTGCGGGGGTCCATTTTATTATTTCTTGAGGAATCAGACATATATAATACACCTTATTCATTGGGTTTGTTACTATCATCATATGACTCTGTATCAAAAAGCATTCTTAAGTTTTCAAAGGTTTCCATCTGATCCGGAGGTATCATGGATTTGAGAGATTCAAACATTTCGCTAGAATAAGCGCTTTCACTTACTGAATCGTTACCGAATGTTAGGTTAAAATTATTCTCCTCATCACTGTCTCTGGAATTATTTTCAAAATCAGCATTATCCGAAGTGCTCTTATAAGTTTGTGTAAATGATTCTGCATCGAAGTTATCACCAAAAACAGATGTAAAATCAAAGTCCTTAAAGGTATTCGTAAAGTCACCGGAATTATCACCATCAGAATCTCCATCGGTTGCTCCACTGCCAAAGCCCTCGAAGCCCTCCATGGCATTCATAGCTTCCATATATGTATTGTACATTTCAAACATCCTCTTGGCCTGGAAGATATTTAACATTTTATCTACGAAAGCTTGCTCATTCTTATTACATTTTGGCCTAACGTTGTTAAGTAAGGCTTCCATATCAGCCTTCTCATTTTCAAAGCCACAGGCAGAAATATCATTTGTTGTAAAATTTCGCATACAAATAATTAGCTCATATAGCTTAATGAGCAATTCCAAGGTTAGTCTAGATTTTATATCCACATAGGGCAATGCGGTTTTTAGTAGCTCTGCCGTATGTAGTAAGCCATCATCTGCCATAGCTTCTCCCAATATATGTACTCATTATAGTATATTCAAGGGAGGTGCCATTATTCGGGGTAATTAAGTCGTTCATCATTGATTTTATATAATTCTTGGTCCAAATAACGTTTAGCAAAATGCTTTGCCATAGGAAGATTCATATCAGAATAATTACCGCAATTTATAGCAGTGGCTCCAGGAACATCTCCCTCATAATCACGGATAAATTCAAACATCTCAGTTATAAGGGCTATAATGTCTTTTGAGACATAATCTCCACCTAGAAGCAAATAAAATCCGGTCCGACAGCCCATAGGACCGAAGTAGATAATCTTATTCTGGAATTCCTCGTGATTTCTAAGATAGGTAGCACCCAGATGCTCTATAGCATGCATTTCTCCTGTCAGCATAACAGGCTCATGATTTGGTCTGGTCATTCGAAGGTCAAAGGTGGTAATGGTTTCTACACCTATTTTATCTTTTCTAGAGACATAGACACCGGGTAGTAATTTCATATGATCAATTGTAAAGCTTGCTATTTGCTTCATGATATCATCCTTTCAATAAAAGAGTTATTTAGATATAATACTCAAATTAGATATTTTATTTTAACATACATTCAGGGGTTTGTTCCAGAGACTTTTATTTTACCTTGCTTTTTGTTATAATATAAAAATCAAAGAAAGGTTAGGGCAGATTAATATGTATGATGGCATAATATTAGACATGGACGGCACTATATGGGATTCTACTAAACAGGTGGCTGTGGCTTTTAAGGAAGTATTGAAAAATAAGTATCCCGAAGTGACAGATGAGGTTACCGCAGAGAAGCTGAAAGGATTATTTGGGCTACTTCTCGATGATATAGGGGTCAAGCTTTTTAAAAGTGTTTCTCCAGAAAAAGCTAAAAAAGTTATACATGACTGTTGTGAATATGAAAATGAGTATCTTGCTCAGCATGGTGTTAGCTTATATGAAGGAATAGAAGAGACCATTAAGGAACTATCTAAAAGCTATAAGCTATTTATAGTAAGCAACTGTCAAGAAGGCTATATACAAACCTTCTTTAAGATACATCCTCACCTTGAGAAGTATTTCACTGATTATGAATATCCAGGTAGATCCGGCAAGGCTAAGGCAGAAAATATTAAGATGGTAGTCCATAGAAATAAGCTTAAAAACCCCATATATGTCGGAGATACGTCAGGCGATGCCAAGGCAGCTAAGGAAGCTGGGGTTCCATTTGTATTTGCACGATATGGCTTTGGGGATGTTGATGAATTTGACTATGTAATCGATAAGCCTTTTGAGCTTCTTGATATACTAAAAGAGAATGATTAGGATTGACTTTCTTGGTCGAAATTAATATATTGATATGAGATGATAAAATCGAATAGGAGTGAGAAGATGTTAAACGGAAAAAAATCACTGTTTTCAGGTATGCAGGCCACAGGTACTCTTCAACTGGGAAATTACCTGGGAGCATTAAAAAACTGGGTCGAACTCGAGGATGAGTATGAAACCTTTTATTGTGTGGTAGATATGCATTCAATAACCGTAAGACAGGAGCCTGCTGAGCTTAGAAGAAAAGCAAGAGCACTGCTTACTCTATACATTGCAGCTGGGCTTAATCCTGAGAAGAACTGTATTTATTATCAGTCCCATGTGCCTGCTCATGCAGAGCTTAATTGGATTTTAAACTGCTTTACCTATATGGGTGAACTTAATCGTATGACTCAATTTAAGGACAAGGCTTCGAAGAATGAAGAAAATATTAATGCAGGTCTTTTCACTTATCCCGTACTTATGGCTGCTGATATCCTCTTGTTCCAGTCTGATATAGTTCCGGTAGGAGATGATCAGAAGCAGCACATTGAAATTACAAGAGATATTGCACAAAGATTCAACTCCATATACGGGGATGTGTTTACCATTCCTGAGCCATATATTAAGAAGACAGGTGCTAGAATTATGAGTCTTCAGGATCCGACAAGTAAAATGTCAAAATCTGATGAGAACGAGAATGCAAGTATTTATCTTCTTGATGATACTGATACTATTATCAGAAAGTTTAAAAGAGCAGTTACGGATTCCGATAGTGAAATCCGTCATTCTAAAGACAAGCCTGGAATTAGTAATCTTATCGAAATCTATGGGATTGCAACCGGTAAGTCTATAGCCGAGACTGAGAAGGAATTTGAAGGGAAGGGCTATGGTGACTTTAAGCTAGCAGTAGGAGAGGCTGTAGCAACCATGCTAAAACCTATACAGGATAGATTCGATGATCTTAATAAGGATAAAGCATATATTGATGGAATTATTAAGAATAACGCTGAAAAGGCGGCTTACTTTGCCAACAAGACTTTACGTAAGGTCCAAAAGAAGATAGGATTTCCTGAAAAAATAAAATAATTTAAGGACAGGATGTGAAAACATGAAGATAGTATTCTTAGAGACAGACACCTTAGGAAATGACGTCAATCTAACTCAGTTCGATATACTGGGTGAAGTTATAAAATATCCCATGACTGTTCCCGAACAGATTCCGGAACGGGTAAAGGATGCTGACATTGTAATAGTTAACAAGGTACCTATGAATGAGACTACACTTGCTGGGGCAGATAATTTGAAGCTTATATGTATAACAGCTACCGGGACAAACATAGTAGACTTCGATTATACTAATTCAAGAAATATAGCTGTGGCTAATGTCAGTGGATACTCCACTCAGTCCGTAATACAGCATACATTCGCATTGTTCTTCTATGTTTATGAGAAGCTAAGCTATTACGATGATTTTGTAAAATCAGGAGGCTATATTCGCTCGGATATATTCAGCCATTTTGAGAAGAAGTTTAGTGAGCTCTATGGTAAGACATGGGGGATCATTGGTCTAGGTGAGATAGGCAGAGGGGTAGCAGAGATAGCTAAGGTGTTCGGATGTAATGTAATTTATTATTCCACATCCGGAAGGAATAACAATAATGATTATGAGAGAGTAGACTTTGATACATTACTTACTGATTCGGATATAATATCCATCCATGCCCCCTTAAATGACAAGACCATGAATTTAATAGGAGAAAAAGAGCTTAAGAAGATGAAGAAGAGCGCCATACTCCTTAATCTTGGAAGAGGTCCTATAGTAGATGAACATGCACTGTATAAGGCCTTAAATGAAGATTGGATTGCAGGTGCAGGACTTGATGTGCTCACTGTCGAGCCAATGGCAGCTAATAATCCGCTTTCAAAGATTAAGGATAGCTCAAAGCTTATAATCACACCTCATATTGCCTGGGCTACAGTAGAAGCAAGGCAGAGGGTTACAGATGAGGTATATAAGAATATGGTTGCTTTTCTGGATGGTGAAGAAAGAAATATTGTGAAGTAGAAAATAAAGAAATATATCATAAGGATAAGGATACTAATGGACTTGTGTCAGGATACTAACACAAGTCCGTTTTTTGCGTGCGCCCGGCGGGCGCACGTTTCAACGGGTGTAAGTCCCGAACCCGCCCGGTAGTGGGAAGGGTATAGCCAATGGCAAGGGTGTCGTGGGTGACTGCGAATCTGAAGGAAGCCGGATGGCA
>JAAYJU010000006.1 GCA_012522735.1 Clostridiales bacterium
AAAAAAATTTTTAAAGATACAAAAAGTAAAAACATTACTCACTTTTTATAAAATAATAAAACTCTGGACTTCCCTATTTACATGGGTTTCCAGAGTTTTCGTCTCTTACAACTGTCAAAGACAGGATATTATGATTTTTGTATATCAACATTTAGGATAAGTTTGGTAAGGTTTTTTTGTGAATGTTGCACAATTTGAGTTAATTATTGTATTTCATTGCTCTAACCTTCATCGATAAACCGAAGAGATTTATGAAACCTTCAGCATCCTTATGATTATATAGTTCTCCCGTTGTGAATGAAGCTATGCTTTCGTTATATAGGGAGTAGGGTGATGTGGTTCCCTTCTTTATGATATTTCCTTTGTATAGCTTCAGCATTACTTCCCCCGTAACATATTTTTGTGTAACATCCACAAAGGCTTGGTATGCTTCTCTCAAGGGACAGAACCACTTTCCTTCGTAGACTAATGAGGCAAAACGATTAGCTACCTCCTTTTTTGCAGATAGTGTATCACGATCAAGAATAAGCTCCTCTAGCTGAGTATGAGCCTCCATCAATATAGTACCGCCTGGTGTCTCATATATACCTCTGGATTTCATGCCTACAACACGATTTTCTACTATATCTACAATACCAATACCATGCTTGCCTCCAAGTGTATTAAGCTCTTTAATGATGTTAGTAGGAGACATAGATTTACCGTTAAGTGATGTTGGGATTCCCTTTTCAAAGGTCATACTTATGGTTTCGCCTTGGTCAGGTGCATTCTCAGGAGAGACACTTAGCATTAGCAGATGGTCATAGTTTGGAGCCAAGGCAGGATTCTCCAGCTCCAGTCCTTCATGACTGATGTGCCAAAGATTACGATCACGGGAATAGCTATTATCAGCCGAGAAAGGGAGGTTAATACCATGTTTTGCACAGTAAGCGATTTCCTCTTCACGGGATGACATATCCCATATTCGCCATGGTGCAATGATTTTCAGCTCAGGTGCTAAGGCCTTTATAGTAAGCTCAAAACGCACTTGATCGTTTCCTTTACCTGTTGCACCATGACATATAGCAGTTGCACCTTCCTTTTTGGCAATCTCAACAAGTCTTTTAGCTATAACAGGTCTGGCCATGGATGTGCCAAGAAGATATTTGTTCTCATACACCGCACCTGCTTTTACACAAGGGAGGATAAAATCATCTACAAATTCATCAACTACATTTTCAATATAAAGCTTAGTTGCGCCGGACAATTTAGCTCTCTCCTCCAGGCCGTCAAGCTCGCTATCTTGACCGACATCAATACACACACAGATTACTTCATAATCATAATTCTCCTTTAACCAAGGAATTATTGCCGTGGTATCAAGACCACCAGAATAAGCAAGAATTATTTTTTCCATTTCAAAATCCTCCTCAATATTTGTTTTTAATACAACACTTACGACGGAGGATTTATCCTCCCTCAATATTTGTTTTTAATACAACACTTACAGCGGAGGTTTTATCCTCCCTCAATATAATATATGACTAAATATACACCACAATTTATTAATATGCAATAGTAAAATAAAAAATTTATAAAAATACATAGCAAGACTAAGGAGACCTTACTCATGTCTTCTTGCAATTGTTATAATGTAATATATAATAAATTTTAGTAGGAAAAATTGACAGGAGATGCTCGATATTTCTCCTGTCACGGAAAGGAGATACTATGTATCGTATTATTTTAGCATCGGAATCACCGAGAAGAAAAGAAATTATGAATCAGATGGGTATACAATATGAGACTATGCCTGCGAATATAATAGAGGATGTATTAGGTGATAGCCCTTCGGATATGGTTAAGTCCTTAGCCTTCCAAAAGGCAAGAGATGTTTCTGACAGAATACAATCTAATCAGGAGGATTTGATTATTATAGGCGCAGATACATTGGTATTTCATAAAGGACAAGCTCTAGGAAAACCAAAGGATAGGGAGCATGCCATAGAAATGCTTGAAGACCTTTCAGATGATACACATGAGGTCTTTACAGGTGTATGTATTATAATAAGAAGGGATAGACCGGACCATTGCCATACTGAAGATGAGGAAATTATTTTTAGTGTATGTACAAAGGTCGCAGTATATCCTCTGACAAGGGAACAGATTGTAGATTATGTAGATACGAAGGAACCACTGGATAAAGCCGGTGCATATGCCATTCAAGGAGGATTTGGAATATACATTAAGGAAATACAAGGAGATTACTATAATGTTGTGGGGTTTCCTATAGCTAAAATATATATGAAATTACTAGATAGAGGAATAAATATAAAAAATATAAAATAATGGTTGCATAATATTTAGTTTGGATGTATAATTATGAAAAATCTTAGTTAATATTTCTATGGGAGGCATCATATGAAGTTAATTCACGGAGGTGTAACGGCACCAAAAGGATTTGCTGCATCCGGAATATATGCAGGTATAAAGAAGAAGAGGAAGGATATTGCTCTTGTTTATTCAGCTCATCCGGCTAAAGGAGCTGGAACATTTACAAGCAATGTGGTAAAGGCAGCACCGGTATTATGGGATTTAAAGCTGACTAAGGAAAGCGAAAATATTCAAGCCATAGTAATTAACAGCGGCGTGGCAAATGCGTGTACAGGTGAGGAAGGAGATAAGAATAACCTACTTATGGCAGAAACCGTAGCAAAGGAGCTACAGATTCCCATAAGCTCGGTATACACAGCATCTACAGGCGTTATTGGTAAGCAATTACCCATTGATATAATTACAGCAGCTATTCCAACCTTGGTTAAGGAGCTAGATGATAAGGTAGAGGCAGGAAGCTTGGCTGCTGAATCTATTATGACCACTGATACATTTTCCAAGGAATGTGCCCTAACCTGTCTTATTGGTGGAAAAGAGGTAACAGTAGGGGGCATGGCCAAGGGCTCGGGTATGATACATCCCAATATGGCTACTCTTATTGGTGTGGTTACAACCGATATTTCGATAAGTAAGGAGCTATTACAGGAAGCAATTAGTGAGGACGTTAAGCATTCATTTAATATGATTTCAGTGGATAGGGATACAAGCACAAATGATTCTCTACTTGTTTTGGCTAATGGTATGGCAGCAAACTATGAGATAAGAGAAAAGAACGAGGATTATTATGAGTTTTGTAAAGCATTAAATACAGTAACAACAAAGCTTTCCAAAATGATTGCGGCAGACGGAGAAGGGGCTACTAAGCTTCTTGAGGTTACGGTTAAGGGAGCGAAAGACCATGAGGAAGCGGTAATTTTAAGTAAATCAATTATTACCTCCAATCTTGTAAAGACAGCTGTATTTGGAAATGATGCCAACTGGGGAAGAATACTTTGTGCAATGGGCTACTCCGGTGTGGATTTTGATCCCTACAAGGTAGACCTAACCATAGAAAGCGAGGATGGAAGCCTTAAGCTTGTCGAGGATGGTATGGCTACAGATTATTCTGAGGATTTAGCTAGTAAGATTCTATCGGCTAAGGAGGTCAAAGCCATAGCCAATATCAATCAAGGAAAAGCATATGCTACGGCATGGGGATGTGATTTTTCCTATGACTATGTCAAGATCAATGCTGACTATCGCTCATAAATAAGATTTATAGTGTATAGCCATTATCCGAATTTATTATGAAGAGAAGATAACCTGAAAGGAAGCAAATTACTATGGAATACATGGACCAAATTCTACTAAAGGCGCAGACCTTAATTGAGGCCTTGCCATATATTCAAAAGTTTAACAATAAGAAGGTAGTAGTCAAGTATGGAGGTAGTGCTATGCTTGATGATAATCTTCAGTCTAATGTTATAAAGGATGTGGCTTTACTCAAGCTTGTAGGTATGAAGCCTATTATAGTTCATGGAGGTGGTAAGGAGATAACAAACTGGTTGCAAAAGCTTGGCCATGAGTCTACCTTTGTGGAGGGCCTTAGGGTAACAGATGAAAAGACAATGGAAGTTGCAGAGATGGTGCTTGGAAAGGTAAATAAAGGCCTTGTTCAGATGGTAGAAAAGCTTGGTGTAAAGGCGGTAGGAATTAGCGGTAAGGATGGAGCTACATTAAAGGTTGAGAAAAAATATGTTAACGGTACCGATATAGGCTTAGTAGGTAGTATAAAAGAAGTTAATGTGGGACTTATCAATACGCTTATAGATAATGATTTTGTTCCAGTAATTGCTCCTATAGGACTTGATGATGATTTTATTAATTATAATATAAATGCAGATGATGCGGCTTGTGCAGTTGCCACAGCTATAGGAGCCGAGAAACTGGTATTTCTAACAGATATTGAAGGGGTATATGCAGATCCAGAGAATAAAGAAAGTCTGATTTCTGTATTGACCTTGGATAAGGCAGATGAGCTTCTATCGAGCGGTTATGTAGGAGGAGGCATGCTTCCTAAGCTGAAGAATTGTGTAGATGCTGTAAGAAACGGAGTATCCAGAGTCCATATTCTGGACGGTCGTATGCCTCATTGTCTTTTGCTTGAGTTTTTCACAACTAAGGGAATTGGCACAGCAATCATCCAAAAGGAGGATCTATACGAAAACGAAGTTGTTCAAATATAATGTTTCTTTATATAAGGGGTCATTTATTAAAAATTGAGGGAGATTTGGTATGAAGCAGTATATTGATGAAGCCGAGAAAGTGTTAATGCATACCTATAATAGGTATAAAATTGTTCTTGATCATGGTCAAGGCATGTATTTGTATGATGTTAATGGTAAGAAATATCTTGATTTTACAGCAGGGATTGCGGTATTTGCCTTAGGCTATAATATGGAAGAGTATAATGAAGCACTGAAGAAACAGGTGGATACTCTTATGCATACCTCAAATTACTTTTATAGCATTCCTACCATAGAGGCTGCAAAAAAGCTGGCTAAAGCATCGGGTATGGATAGGGTGTTTTTTACCAATAGCGGGACCGAGGCTGTTGAGGGGGCAATCAAGCTAGCAAGAAAGTATTTTTATAAGAAAAAGGGTAAAGCCGGAGGAGAGATTATCTCGATGGAAGGTTCCTTCCACGGCAGGAGCATGGGGGCTCTTAGCATTACAGGGACAAAGAAGTACCGAGAGGCCTTTGAACCCTTAATTGGAGGAGTAAAATTTGCCACATTTAATAATTTGGATAGCGTTAAAAATAATATAAATGATAATACCTGCGCTGTCATAATGGAGCCGGTCCAGGGGGAAGGGGGAATCTACCCCGCAACAGAGGATTTTATTAATGGAGTAAGAAAGATTTGCGATGATAAAGGTATTCTACTGATTTTTGATGAAATTCAATGTGGCATGGGTAGAACCGGCTCTATGTTCTCATATCAGGGCTACGGTGTAAAGCCTGATATAATAACATGCGCGAAGGCATTGGGATGCGGGGTGCCGGTTGGAGCATTTGTTGCCACAGAGGATGTGTCCGGAGCCTTTGAACCCGGTGACCACGGAACAACATACGGTGGTAATCCTTTTGTAGGGGTGGCTGTAAATAAGGTGCTGGATATATATGAAAGTGAAAGCATACTTGACAATGTTAACACTGTCGGACAGTATCTATCCTTAAAGCTGGATGAATTAAAGCAGAGATATAGCTTTATTACTGACCATAGAGGAAGGGGCTTAATGCAGGGCTTGGAATTGGCTTTTCCCGTAGAGGAAATCATAGCGAATGCTCTGAATATGGGATTGATTTTGATATCGGCAGGTAAATATGTGATTCGTTTCTTACCACCTCTCATCCTAGATAAAAGCCATGTGGATAAGATGATTGATATCCTGACAATCTGTCTAGACAACGTATGAAATTAGTATTCAACAATTCTATATAGTATAGTTAGAACCAAATCTGGCAATCTTAAATTAGGAAGGCTATTTAACGATAAGAAAGGTTTGGTTCTTACTATGTGGGGTTTTATAATTGCTATAATCTCTGGTGCATTAATGAGTATACAGGGGGTATTTAATACAGGAGTAACAAAACAAACAAGTATATGGGTGTGTGCCAGCTTTGTGCAAATTACTGCCTTAATTGTATGCTTGGGTGCATGGGTCCTTACAGGTCGTGAGGGGAGCTTTTTGGAGCTTTTTAAATTAGATAATAAATATATGCTGCTTGGAGGAGCCACGGGCGCGGCAATAACTTATGCTGTTATAAGAAGCGTGGACACATGGGGATCGGCCAGGGCTCAAATGTGTATTATCACTGCTCAGTTATTGATAGCCTATATAATTGAGCTAATGGGAATCTTCGGATCGGAGAAAGTAGACTTTGAATGGCGAAAGTTGATTGGGATTATAATAATAATTATTGGGATTATTACATTTAAATGGAAATAGTAACATAAAAATTAAAATAATTTGTATAAATGCCTATTGTATTCATTCTTTAGTTTATGTAAAATGGATATATCATTACAATAAAGTATAGAGGGTACTTTTAAGTCTTTCTTATGGCCTTTAAAGGGACAAGCTCTTTAGAGGTGAAAAGGAAGAATATGATGAAAAATAAATATATTATTATAACAGTAGCATGTCTGTTTATTATTGTGGCAGGCGTGTGTTATTCTTGCTCCTATAAGAAAAATTATGGTCAGGAAATTTTACTTTCTTCTGATGATATGGATGAAGGCGATTCTATTACTGAGATAAATGATGCAAATAGTATGGAAGAGAATATGCATTCAAAGGATTTGGAGGATCAAGGTAGAATGACTGAGGAAGGACATGAAACCTTGATATATGTTCACATATGTGGTGCGGTAGTAAATCCAGATGTGTATAAGGTGGAGATAGGGACAAGACTTGTAGATTTGATTAATGCTGCGGGTGGATTAAAACCCGAAGCCGCGAATGATTATATAAATCAAGCTATGGAAGTTGAGGATGGGCAAAGAATCTATGTTCCTACAAAGCATGAGCTTAAGGAGCTTAGTGTAGATTCGTATGTAAATGGCGATAATAATAACCAAGTAAATGAAGGAACAAGTAAAAAGCTTAATATAAATACTGCTGATGAATCAGAGCTTATGAGTCTTCCGGGAATTGGACAAGCAAAAGCAAAAAGCATTATAGAATATCGTAAAAAGAAGGGAAGCTTTAAGGATATATCTGATTTGATGAGTATATCAGGCATTAAAGAAGGACTGTTCGCTCAGATAAAGGATTTGGTTGTTGTAAAATAATAACTTATAAACCATACAAAGAATGAGGTGTATATATGGCAAAGAAAGTGCTTGTAGTTGATGATGAAAAATTAATAGTTAAAGGAATTCGTTTCAGCTTAGAACAGGACGGAATGGAAGTAGATTGTGCTTACGATGGAGAAGAAGCGGTCGAGGCTGCGAAAAAAAAGGAGTATGATGTGGTTCTTTTGGATATTATGCTTCCAAAGTTGACTGGCTTTGAGGTATGTCAGCAGATTCGTGAGTTTTCATCTATGCCAATTATTATGCTGACCGCCAAGGGTGATGACATTGATAAGATACTTGGCCTTGAGTATGGAGCAGATGATTATATTACCAAGCCCTTTAATATTCTTGAGGTAAAAGCAAGAATCAAGGCTATAATGCGTCGAAGTAATAAAAATTCTAGTACAGCCGCCAGCCAGCCAAAATCAATCTCCTTTAATGATATGTTAATTGATTGTGAGAACAGAAGAGTTTATATTGCAGACAAGGAAGTAAACTTAACTGTTAAGGAATTTGATTTGCTTGAATTAATGGTATTTAACCCAAATAAGGTGTATAGCCGTGAAAACCTGCTTAATATTGTTTGGGGTTATGATTATCCAGGCGATGTAAGGACAGTAGATGTCCATATTAGGAGACTTCGTGAAAAAATTGAAAGCAATCCTAGTGAACCAAAATATATACATACAAAATGGGGTGTAGGATATTTTTTCCAGAATCAAGAATAAGCTTAAACATTTAAATAGCATGAAAATGCATATGCTATTGGTATTTATAATAGTAGGTGTTATACCGCTGTATTTATTTACACATATCCTATTAAATAATTATATGGAGAAAGCGGTTAGCAACAGATTTAACCAGATGCAGAATCAGATAATAATGCTATCTAATCAGATGCTTCCAACAGGCTACCTTACACTAGCGGATGTTCCTGAAATTGATGTTGAGGTTAATAGGGTTGCTGAAATATATCAGGGTAGAATAGTAGTTGTCAATAACAACCTAAATATTGTCGAAGACACCTATGGTCTATATGATGATAATAGGTATTTGGTCTCCAAAGAGGTAATTCAAAGCTTTAACGGAAATAGTAGCAGAGTTCATGATAAAGAGAACAATTACTTAATATTAACTCAACCAATCACTCATACCACCGAGGAACAAAAGGTAGTTGTGGGTGCTATTGTCATGAATTCCTCTACTAGGGACATGGAGAGCATTATATCTGGTTTGGAACAGCGAGCCGTTATATTTTCTTTAGCGCTAGCTATATTTATAGTTATATTTGCCTTATATTTCTCAAATAGATTGACCAAGCCCTTAACAAGGGTCGTTAATTCTATCGATCGTCTAACTGAAGGCTATATGGATGAAGAGGTTTCAATCAAAGGCTACTACGAGATTGAGAAGATTTCGGATTCATTTAACAAGATGATTAATCGTATGCAAAAGATTGAAAGCACCAGGCAGGAATTCGTCTCCAATGTATCCCATGAATTAAAGACTCCGATAACCTCCATTAAGGTTCTAGCGGATTCGCTTCTTATGCAAGAAGATACCCCGGTAGAGCTTTATCGTGAGTTCTTAGTTGATATTACCGAGGAGATTGAAAGAGAGAATAAGATTATTAATGACCTTCTTTCACTAGTAAAGCTTAACAAGACAGCCGGTGATATGAATATATCAAGTATCAATATTAATGAGCTTCTAGAGCAGATACTAAAAAGGCTTCGTCCGATTGCAAAGAAGCAAAATATCGAAATGATTTATGAAAGCTTCAGACCTGTGATGGCAGAGGTAGATGAGGTAAAGATTTCTCTAGCCATATCAAACCTTATAGAAAACGCCATAAAATACAACACACCCGAAGGCTGGGTTAGGGTGTCTTTAAATGCAGACCACAAGTATTTCTTTATAAAGGTTTCGGATTCGGGCATAGGTATACCGGAGGATGTTCAGGATTTGATATTTGAACGCTTCTACAGAGTGGACAAGGCCAGATCCAGAGAATCTGGAGGAACCGGATTGGGACTAGCGATAACTAGAAGTGTTGTACAGATGCACAGGGGAGCAATTAGGGTTTATAGTATAGAGGGAGAGGGTACCACATTTAATGTTAGGATACCTCTTAATTATATTGTCTAGAATGCTAGAAGCTATCAAGTTGATTTCGAATATATTTGTCAGGAATGAGGTTATAAGTAAATGAAAAGAGCATTTATTACTGTACTTCTTCTTATGGCTGCACTTCTTACTTCCTGCAGCGGTAATGAAAATAATACAGACAATTCAAAAAATGAATATCAAATTTATTATATAGATAGTAAATCCTCAGGAATTGTTAGCGAGGGATATATTCCTTTAGGAGATACCAAGGAGCAGCTCATTATCGAATTGCTAGGTGTATTGAATAAAGAGCCTGCAAATGTGACATATAAAAAGGCGCTCCCCGAAGGTGTTACGATTATGGATTATAGAATCGTAGATGAGCAGCTTATACTTAATTTTGATATAAAATATAGCGAGCTTAAAGGAATCCCTGAGGTTTTATGCCGTGCAACAATAGTTAAGACATTATGTCAGATTCCAGGAATAGATTTTGTACTCTTTAATGTAAATGGACAACCTCTTATTGATTCCAATGGTAACCAAATTGGGTTAATGACAGCGGAGTTCTTTATTGAAAATACAGGTGCTGAGATAAACTATAAGGTTACCTTGTATTTTGCCAACGAGACAGGGGATTTACTTAAGAAGACTAGCAGGAATATTTTCTACACAGGAAGCTCCTCCATTGAGGAACTTGTGATTAATCAGATTATTAACGGACCGACAGAAAACGGACTTTATGCTACTGTTCCGACCGGCACAACCCTACTAAATGTATCTACTAAGGAGAGTATTTGCTATGTGGACCTCAATGAGAAGTTCTTAGAAAAGCTTCCTGATATTTCTGATGACGTGGCAATATACTCTATCGTAAACTCATTAGTAGAGCTACCAGGTATAAATAAGGTACAGTTTCGTATAAATGGTCAGCCTGCGGAAGACTTCCAGAATACTAATCTTGGTGTGCTGTTTGAACGTAATCTTACCATAAATGAAGATAGTCAATAGAGAGGAGGCATCACGTATTGATAAAGAGACCTTTCCTCTGGGGAATTATTGCTTTTATCGGAGGGATACTTACTGCTTGGTATAAAGTCCCTCCCTTGTATATTACTTTCGTGGCTTTAGTGAGCTGGCTACTCATATATCTCTTGATGTTTCGTATTCGAAGATATATTAACCCTAAGGACATCTTCTTATGGGGATTGCCACTTCTAATGCTTCTTGGATTTCTCGCCATGAGTGACAGAATGAAACCACCTGATATGGACATGGCTTTTGAAGAAAAATCCGAATGCAGTGTCACCGGTGAAATCTCAATGATTGTAAGGAAGCCTTGGGGGACAAGATACTACTTAAAGGATAATAAGATAAATCTAGCAGCGAATCAAAATATCTACTTGGTAGAAGAAATCATAGTAAATACATATGAGCAGGAATATCAAGACAAATATAAATCTAAAGAAGAACAGACATTACAAGGAAATCAAATTAATCAGGAATTACAGCCTTATGTATATCAATCTCAGGTATATCAGCCCTCTAAATATCTTGTAGGAAATACAATTAAAGTTTCTGGCATCATCAAAAAATTCTCAGTAAATACAAATCCCGGTGGCTTCAATGAATATCTTTATTACAAATCCCAAAACATATCTTATAAAGTAAATGCAGATGATATTAGTCTGGTAGACGGAGGTTATTCTAGCTTTCATTCTGTACTAAATAATATCAAAGAGGAGCTTGTTGGTGTCTATAGCAGGATTCTTCCTAAAAAAGAAGCAGGTACACTTATGGCCATGGTGCTTGGTGAAAAGTATCTGCTGGAGGATGAGATTCAGACACTATATCAGGAAAACGGAATTTCTCATATCCTTGCCATCTCCGGCCTTCATGTATCCATGGTAGGGGCGGCTCTATACTTTATCCTAAGAAAATTAAGGTTAGGACTTATCGCTTCAACTACTCTTTCCTTGGTTTTAGTCTATAGCTATGGGATACTGACAAACTTTTCAGTATCCACCAACAGGGCTGTTGTGATGTATAGTATCTTACTCTTGGCTAAGCCTATAGGAAAGACCTTTGATATTCTCTCGGCATTATCCTTAAGTGCCTTTCTTATTCTGCTTCAAAATCCCATGGAGCTATTCCAAGCAGGCTTCTTGCTGTCATTTGGTGCAGTACTTGGAATTGCAGTAATTTTGCCAAGTCTTAATAAGCTATATGAGGCTAAGAGTGCTTTACTAAAGGGCATATATGTAAGTGTGTCAGCACAAATATTAACACTGCCCTTTATTCTTTATTATTTCTTTCAAATCCCACTATATAGTGTACTTATTAACCTAATTATTTTGCCCTTAACATCACTCTTAATGATGACAGCATTGCTAGCAGGTCTTGTCGGTATAGTGTCCATATCATTAGGGATATTTATCGCCGGAGGAGCGAATTATATTCTGCTCTTTTATGAAATGGTGTGTAGGCTGGGAAGTAATGTTCCGGGAAATCTTATAACTGTAGGCAGGCCTGATACCATAAGGACGCTGGTCTACTTTACGATTATATCAATCTTTATAATAAGTGTAAGAAGGTATGGCAAGAAGAGGTCTATTATACTTGCAGTAGCCGCTCTTGTGGTTTTGATTATTCCAAATCCAAAAGAAGGACTGACGGTTACCATGCTTGATCTAGGACAGGGGGAGGCACTATTCATGGAGAGCGATTCAGGTACAAGCTATCTTGTAGATGGTGGCAGTTCGGATGTAAATCGGGTGGGAAGATACAGAATAACCCCTTTCCTGCTGTCGAGAGGAACGGATACCATAGATTATGCCATCGTCACCCATACCGATGAGGACCATGTCAGTGGTCTATTTGAGCTTATAGAGGGAGAGCAAATATCGATAAAGCATCTGATACTACCCAATACGGCAGTAAGGAATGAAGCTTACATAGAGCTTGAAGCTTTGGCTAAGGACAAGGATATTAAGCTAAAGTATATTGTGAAAGGTGATATGATATTAGATGGGAAGCTAGAAATGACATTTCTCCATCCTCCTCTGGGATATCAGCCTGCTTCAAACAATGACTATTCAGCTGTAATAAGTATAAGCTATGGTGAATTTGATATGTTGATGACGGGAGATATAGAGGCAAAGGGGGAGAAGGAGTTAATGGGATATTTTACCGCTTCAGCGGATGATGAGAGGGTGCAGACAGATTATGAGGTTCTTAAGGTGGCTCATCATGGGTCAAAGAACTCAACAAGCGAAGAGTTCCTAGAGTTAGTTATGCCGGAGATATCGTTGGTTTCATGTAGCAGGAATAATCGCTATGGGCATCCCCATGGGGAGCTTCTGGAAAGGTTAGATGATATAGGAAGTGAAGTATTTATAACGTATGAAAGTGGAGCGATTACAATAAAGACGGACGGGAAGAGATTTATAATAGAGGAGTTTATTAAGGATATTGAAAAATCAGTGTATATTCTGCAAAATCAATAATAAAGGTATAAAATTTCAAATGGAACTTAAAACAATTACGATATTGTAGTTATATAGATTGCCTTGAATTGGTCGAGAAGAAATGAAAAAAGATTTTGCGTATAATTTATAAGTGTTAAATATTGACATGCGTACAAAATATGCGTATAATAGTAAGTGTAAGGAGAATATCAGATGACAGTCAGGGAAATAATAAAAGAACTTAAAAAAGATGGCTGGATAGAAGACGAAACAAAAGGATCACATATACATTTTAAACATCCAATAAAAAAAGGTAAGATTACAGTGCCTAGTCATTCTGGAGATATCCCAAAGGGAACCTTAAATAGTATTATGAAACAAGCGGGGCTAAAGTAAGAGCCTCCTTTAAAGGAGTGTATGATTTATGCGTAAATTAACATATTTGGCAGTATTAGAGCCTTCAAAAGATGGGTATGGAGTATATTTTCCTGATGTACTTGGGTGTATAAGTTATGGTAAGGATATTGAAGAAGCGCAGCAGAATGCAAAAGAAGCTCTAGAGCTTCATATTTATGGAATGGAAAAGAGCAATGAAGAACTCCCACAACCATCATCTAAACTAGATTCAAATGAAGTGGCTGGATGTATTGTTACAGCAATTACAATTTTACCGGATTTAATAAAAACTGAAATGGAAAACAAGCGTGTAAAAACAAATGTCACAATTCCCTCATGGCTAAAAGAACTTGCTGAAGCCAATCAAGTAAATTTTTCAAAGCTTTTAGAAACATCCCTGATTGAATATCTAGGAATAAAATCAAATAAAAAATATTAAGATGTTACCGCATTATGATGCTCTGTAATCATTTTTAAATAATATTTTGAATTAGCAGTTTATGAAAACCTGTTAAGTGCGGAGAATATCAAAATCGACTACACATTTGAAGTAGCCATGGGGTTGCCTGACAAATACAAGACGGTAAGAGCTGTATTAAATATTAGTGTTTTTATTAATTTAATAATTTTTGATAATAGTATATTTTAATAAATTCATTGAAGGCTTAATGTTGATAATAGTCCCTTTGATTAAACCGACTTATTGTGTTAAGATATACATTGATACAAATAATAATTTAGGAGGAACCGAAACGATGACAGCCTCAATGCGTTTAAGATAAGCTGGCAATAAAAAAGGCAGAATCTATCCCAAATGATAGGCTTTTTTGTTGTACTTATTTATACGGTATTGAGCATTCATTAGTTAAGGTGAGATATAGGCTATACTATGTCTTTTTAAGAATGTTTCTATATTGTATGCATTTGCAGACAAAAGTCGCATGACGGATTTTGACCTGCATTTTTTATTGCCTAGAATACTATTCAATATATAGATTCAAGCAAAATAATCTGCAGGAGATAATAAAAATGGAAGAATACGATCAATGGAAACTAAAGTTTTTTACAATATGGGCAGGGCAGGCTGTATCTTTGATTACAAGCGCCATTCTACAAATGGTGATTATTTTTTATCTTACAGAAAAAACAGAATCTGCGATGGTCTTGTCTATGGCCTCACTCGTGGGTTTTCTACCCTATGCGGTCTTTGGGCCAGCGATTGGTGTGCTAGTAGATCGTTATGATAGGAAAAGGATAATGATTGGTGCTGATTTAATTATCGCAGCAGCTGGAGCAGTGCTGGCTATTATTGCATTGTATATGGAGTTACCTGTCTGGATGGTTATGATGGTATTGTTTATCCGAAGCATCGGAACAGCTTTTCATTTCCCTACGCTGAATGCGGTCACGCCTCTTTTAGTACCGGAAGATCAATTAACCAAATGTGCCGGTTATAGCCAGTCTTTGCAGTCAATAAGTTATATTTTAAGTCCTGCAGTTGCGGCATTGTTATATTCTGTTTGGGAATTAAATACGATTATAGCCATTGATGTGCTGGGTGCTGTAATTGCTAGTCTCACAGTAGCATTTGTGAAGATTCCAAAGCTTAAAGTAGACCAGCAAAGTTTGCAATTAAATTTCATAAAAGAAATGAAAGACGGAATTGTCGTTCTGAGACAAAACAAAGGGCTATTTGCCTTATTACTTTTAGGAACACTATATACATTTGTTTATATGCCAATTCATGCACTATACCCTTTAATCAGCATGGAATATTTTAATGGGACACCGATGCATATTTCTATTACTGAAATTGCTTTTGCTGCTGGTATGTTGGTAGGAGGCTTACTATTAGGAAGATTGGGAAGTTACGAAAAGCGTGTACTATTAATAACGGGATCATTTTTTATGATGGGAGCGAGTCTGGCCGTCTCGGGGTTACTTCCTTCAAATGGATTTGTTATGTTTGTGGTTTGCTGTGTAATCATGGGGCTTTCAGTGCCATTTTACAGCGGTGTGCAAACAGCTCTTTTTCAGGAGAAAATTAATCCTGAATACTTAGGGCGTGTATTTTCCTTGACCGGAAGTATTATGTCACTTGCTATGCCACTTGGGTTAATCCTTTCCGGGTTCTTTGCTGATCGAATTGGTGTGAATTATTGGTTTTTATTCTCAGGTATTATAATCATTGGTATTGCTATTGTTTGCCCGATGATGACTGAGATTAGAAAATTAGATTCAAAATAAAATATAAGGAGTGTGTTCGTATGGTAGATAATATCATTCAGTTAGTAACAAAGAAATTATCCACTATGTTTTGTATAGAAGGCATTGTATTAGGGGGGTTCACGTGCAAGAGGTACTCATACAGAGGATTCTGATATAGATATCGGAATCTATTATAATTCAGAAACATTCGACCTGGCTGCGATTAATCATCTTGCTACAGAGTTGGATGATGAGAAAGGTTAGATGATGTAGGAAGTGAGGTTGTTATAACATATGAAAGTGGTGCTATTACCATTCAGACTGATGGTAGTAAGATGTGGGTAAATGAATATGTGAAAACTTACCGTTTAGGCTGCAGGAAGTGATATCGATACAGAACTGGAAAGAGCCGTCTGTTTTAATGGTAATCGCCTCGCACTGCTGCATTAAATAGAACATTTTCTTATGCATTACATAAAATCTTACATATATAATATTTGGAGTTTGTTTATGGAGGATTTTTGTGTTTCTATCCAGAGTAATGGTTGCCCATGCAACGACGACATTATTAGAACAAGAGATTCTATTATAGAAGAAATTCGTATAGATAGAAACACAGGCTTTGTAACTATTTCCTATGGAGTAATGGGTGACTTTAATATAACTCATATGGAGCTAGTCACCTTGATCGTTAGCAGAGATACAATAATTCGGGATAGAGCCGGGCGCAATATGAGTTTGACAGATTTAAGAGAAGGAATGGTTGTAGATGCTGAATTCTCTTCTGCGATGACATTTAGTATTCCGCCTCAATCTAGAGCGTATAGAATTATAGTAGTCAATAAAAATATAGAACCTTCCAGAACCACTGTTGGAAGAGTATTATCAATTGATTTTAGAAATGGTTTCCTTTATACTGGAAATGCAAATGATCTTTCAAGCCAAATGAGGTTTGTAATAACCGATTCAACAACTATATTAGATAGGAATGGAAGACGAATACCAATAGGAAATATTAGATTAGGGCAGAGGGTAAGAGTTGAGCATGCAACTTTTCAAACACCTAGTATACCTCCTCAAACTACTGCATTTGTAGTTCAGATGATTTGAAATTGTGGCGAGACATTATGGAAATAGTATTAGGATTTATAGAGCAGTTCTGTATAAAGGGACTCATATACTATTAGGAGATAAGCTGATGAAGCAAATTTTAGTATAGATAGATTATGTAACAGAATTTCCAAAGAAGGATTTTCTGATATCATGACGACCTTTTACTTAAGTGAATAGTTAACTAAGAACTCATTTGTGGTTTGACACCTAAGGTTCATTTTACCACATGGGACGATTACGCAATTATGTCCATGGTAGAAAGTGGTCTTGGCATAAGTATACTGCCACAGTTGATTCTAAGGCGTATACCCTACCGTATTGTGGCGAAGGAGCTTGATGTGCCGGCTTATAGAAATATTGGACTTGCCCTTCGAAGCAAAAAGTCTGCATCTTTAGCTGTACAACGGTTCATAGAATATTTGCAATACAGGTAGAAGATCCAAATATACGATAGGTATAATGTACTTTAAAGATGCATATAGCGGAACCATTTTATGGTTTTTATCGTCTATTTAATATAATCGATTTTGGTGAGACTAGGATAGAGATTGATCTTGCCGTAGAGTTTTGTATTATGGATAAATGAGAGGAGAAAATTGAATGAAACGAGTGATTGCATTTCTGCTGGCTCTGATTTGCCTATTATCATTTGTGGGTTGTACCGGAAAAAGGACGATGGCTCCCTACGCTATTTCCCTGGCAAGCTATCCTGAGATGGCTACCTACCCCAATGAGATGTCTTATATCGACGAAGAGACTGGAGTATTCGACAATGAGGGCTTTTCCGAGGTCTATGATGCCTGGCATAAGGATAAAATGGCACAGCTTGACCAGCCGGAGGGCTATATGAATGGGATGGACGGTTTTATTGACACAAGCATCCGACAGTTTTTAACCAAATCAAATGGGCAGAACCTGGTATACTCACCCTTAAATGTCTATATGGCCTTGGCAATGCTGGCCGAAGTAACAGATGGTAACAGCCGTGAGCAGATACTGGAGCTTCTCGGTTCGGAAGGCATCGATTTATTGCGAACACAGGCACGGTCGGTATGGAATGCCAACTATTTGGATGATGGTGCAGTTACCAGTGTGCTTGCCAATTCTCTGTGGTTAAATGATGACGTGGAATATATTATGAAGACCATGGACAACTTGACAGATTATTACTATGCCTCTTCTTTTAGCGGCAAGATGGGTAGTGACGAATTCAATAAAGCACTGCGAAGTTGGATCAATGAACAGACAGGAGGGCTATTGGATGAGCAGGCCTCCGGTATTGAGTTGACACCTGATACAATTCTGGCTCTGGCCTCCACGATTCATTTTCGTGCTAAGTGGGCAAGTGAATTTTCCGAAAGCAATACAGAAAAGGGCCCTTTCAATCTTTTAGATGGGAACAATGCAACCTTGGAGTGCGATTTCATGCATAAGAGTGGAACACAGAACTATTACTGGGCGGACAACTTTGCAGCCGTAGGATTAAGACTGGAAGGAAGCGGCAGCATGTGGTTCCTGCTTCCGGATGAAGGGGTTGATTTGGATGAGTTGCTGACCGACGGGCAGACGATGGACTTTCTGCACAAGGGTGATGCATGGAAAAATAGCAAATTCCTGGTCGTGAATATGTCCATTCCCAAATTTGATGTAGCCTCCAATATTGACCTGAGTACTGGGCTTCAGGAGCTTGGTGTGACCGATATATTTGACAATGATCTGTCTGATTTTTCACCGATGACATCTGATGTCGATGAGATTTATCTTTCACAAGCTGATCATGCTGCACGAGTAGCCATTGATGAGGAAGGTGTTACAGCGGCAGCTTATACGGTGATGGTAGCATGTGGGTCAGCAATGCCACCCGATGACGAGGTTGACTTTATCCTTGATCGCCCCTTTCTCTTTGCCATTACCGGTACGAACGGCCAAATACTGTTCGTAGGCGTGGTTAATCAACCTATAAGGAAGGATCTTAATTAGAAAATTAAAAATATTTTAGCGAGTGTACTTATTTTGATAATATCATTGTAAATCTACGGAAGCTGTGGTATTTTATATTTAGCTTAGCTAAATGTAGATATTTAACATGGCTAATAAGAGGTGTGCCGAGGCGTTCCTGATAAGAATGAAGGAGGTGGGCTTAATGAAAAGCTTAGATCAAGGAAAACAAGAAAACATTAAGTTAATGGAGGGTAAACTTTTTGGATTACAAGAAAGGTTCAGAGGTATTGCCTGCCCGCCTACTAAAGGAGATTCAGGAGTATGTTGAGGGAGCACTTGTATATATCCCCAAGAAAACAAGAAAGGCAGGCTGGGGTAGTATAAGCGGTGCCAGACAATTAATTGACAGAAGGAATAGTACAATTAAAATCTTATTTGAAAGAGGGGTATCTATTACTGATCTGGCCAAGAAGTACCATTTAAGTGAGGATACCATTCGGAAAATTGTATATAGGAGAAAATGAGTATAACGATTCTATTCCTATACTTTAGCGATGGACTGTGGGATAATAAATTTGACCGGTCCGGTTAGTATAGAAAGAAAGGGGATGGTTCGATTGACAAACAAAATAGAGGTGTTTGATATATAACACTCAAAAGGGGGGCTGAGATGCCCCTCTTTTACTTTATAGGAAATTGCTCCATTCCAAAGAAACAGGAAATAAAATGCCTGCACAGAGGCAGGCATTAGAAGCAGATGATTGCAGATTAGAAGATATAAAAGCCTTCTTCCTCGGAATCATCAT
>JAAYJU010000256.1 GCA_012522735.1 Clostridiales bacterium
AGGTCAATGAATTATTATATATGATGGATTATAAAATATTTTGTTGTTTAATGTATAAAATTATGATAACATTATACGAATATAGAAAAATATATATGCAAAACAATTAGGTACATGTACCTAATTTGTCTAATAATAAAACAAATTGAGTGTATTTGTCAAAAAACATTGTAATTATTAATAATATAGTTTATAATATAGTTGTACATAAGGTGGGAGAGGCCATATGGAATTAGTCAATAAGAAAAAGAGACTCGGTGATATATTAATTGATGCCGGAATTATTGATAAGACACAGCTCGATATAGCGTTAGCAGCTCAAAAAGAAAAGGGCCTAAAGCTTGGCGAGACACTTATTGAATTGGAATTTACTTCAGAGGTAGAGATTGCTACCGCCTTACATAGACAATTGAATATAGATTTCATTATATTATCAGACAGATTAATTGATTCTGATATTACAAGGCTTGTCGGAGAGGAGATTCTCAGAAAGCATTCTGTTATGCCTTTTGAGTTTAAAAAGGGATATCCAAATGTCATAAGAGTAGCCATGTCAAATCCCTTGGACTTTGTTGCCATAGATGATATAGCTATTGTGACTAATCTTCAAGTAGAGCCTGCTGTTGCTACATCACAGGATATAGCAGCGGCTATAGACAAGTATTACGGAAATGTAGAAGCGCTTAAGGTTGCTCAAAGATATACTCAGGAAAGAGATAGCCTCATTAAGGCTGAACAGATTTCTCAGGAGGCTTTTTCAGAGGAATTGGAGAATGCTCCGATAGTCGTACTTGTTCGTTCGATTATCGAACAGGGAATAAGGCGACGTGCCAGTGATATACATATTGAACCGCTACCGGAAGATATTCGTGTAAGATATCGTGTAGATGGTGTTCTTGATAAGGGAAGAAGATATAACTTAGAGCTTATGTCAGCTATTATTGCCAGAGTTAAGATTTTATCCGGGCTAGACATCTCGGAGAAGAGAAGGCCTCAGGATGGTCGTATAAGTATGACCGTAGCAAGGATTGATTACGACATCCGTACCTCTATTCTTCCGACAGTTTATGGTGAAAAGATTGTTATGCGTATAGCATCAAAGAGTGGATTTACCAGGGACAAGAGGGAGTTAGGATTTACAGAGGACGAATTAGTGAAGTTCGAAAGGATGATTTCTCAACCCCATGGTATTATACTTATAACAGGACCTACCGGAAGTGGTAAATCAACTACATTATATGCCATCCTTACATCACTTAATAAGGACGGCATCAACCTGATTACAATTGAAGATCCTGTTGAGGCTCATATACCTGGTGTTAATCAGGTACAGGTAAATGAAAAGGTGAATCTTAACTTTGCATCTGCCCTTAGATCGATTTTAAGACAGGATCCTGATGTTATAATTATCGGTGAGATAAGAGACCAGGAGACCGCCGAGATAGCTGTAAAGGCTTCTATTACTGGACACTTAGTTGCCTCTACTATCCATACTAATTCAGCAGCAGGTACTGTTACAAGAATGACAGACATGGGAGTTGAACCCTACCTCTTATCGGAATCACTTGCAGGAATTATAGCTCAGCGCTTAGTAAGAAGGCTTTGTCCTGATTGCAAAAGATATAAGGAGGCGACCGATACCGAAAAGCATATTCTTGGATTTCCTGCCACTAAACCTATAAAGGTTTATCAACCGGTTGGCTGTATAAAATGTAATGATACGGGCTATATCGGACGAATAGGCGTATACGAAACACTAGAAACATCAGTAAGGATAAAGGAAGCCATAAGGAAAAAATGGCCAACCGATGCCATAGCTGAAATTGCAGAGTCCGAAGGAATGCAGCCGCTACGTACCCGCGCTGTAGAGCTGGTAATGCAAGGCATAACATCAGTAGAGGAATTGGTTCGTATCTCAATGGATGATGACTAAAAAACAATATATTGATATAAACTATTAATATATTGCTATATATTGACGATATATAGTAAGATAGTAAAAAATGAAGCTTTTATACGAACGGAGATTATGATGGATTTTACAATTGATGACTTATTGAAGGAAGCTCAGCAAAGAAAAGCATCGGATCTTCATATAACGGTTGCCGTATCGCCAAAATGCAGGGTTAATGGAGAGCTGGATGACTTACTCTATCCTGCTTTAACTCCTGCGGATACCGAGGAATTAATTATGCCTATAGTTCCGCAAAGTATGAAAGAGGCTCTTCTTACCAAAGGAGAGGTTGACTTTTCATATTCAATAGCAAACTTTGGCAGATACAGAGTTAATATATTCAAACAAAGAGGCTCATTTGCAGCTGCAATTAGAATAATTAATGTGAATATCCCAAGCCCTGACATATTGGGACTACCCTTATCAGTCATGGAGCTGACAAAGAAGAAGAGGGGGATGGTATTGGTGACAGGGCCGACAGGTAGTGGTAAGAGCACTACCTTGGCTTCCTTGATTGATATAATAAATACTAATCGTAACCTACATATATTAACCTTAGAAGACCCAATTGAATATCTTCATAAGCATAAGAAATCAATCGTAAATCAAAGAGAAATTGGACTCGATTCCTTATCCTTTTCTAATGCTCTTAGGGTCATCTTAAGAGAAGATCCCGATGTAATACTAGTGGGCGAGATGAGGGATCTGGAAACTATAGAAATAGCTTTGACAGCTGCAGAGACGGGACATCTGGTATTTTCCACCTTACATACCATAGGTGCTGTAAATACCGTGGATAGAATTATTGATGTCTTTCCACCCCATCAACAGCAGCAGATAAGAATTCAGCTTGCCTCCGTTATGGAGGGAGTAATATCACAGCAGTTGATACCGACCATAGATCAAGCGGGAAGAGTAGCTGCCTTTGAGATTATGCTATCTACTCCTGCCATAAGAAACCTGATAAGAGAAGGTAAAAATCATCAGATAGCTTCGTTTATTCAGACTAATAGGAAGCTAGGTATGCAGACCATGGATGATGCCATCTTAGACCTTTATAGTTCCGGAAGGATTGGTAAGGAGCAGGCAATTTCATTTGCTCAGGATATGACCACCATGGAGCGCAAGGTAAACTAGCACCATGAATATGGGAGGAAAGAAAATTGGCCGGATATGCATATACAGCCATAGATACATACGGTAAAGAGAAAAAGGGAAAGATGGAAGCTCCTGATGAAGAAAGAGTATTTCATACCCTTAAGGCAGAAGGACTATATCCAGTAACAATCAAGGAACTTGGCATATTGACAAGGGATATTAATATACAGATTAGTAATCCGGTTAAGACAAGGGATTTAAGTGTATTTACAAGACAGTTTGTTACAATCCTAAATGCTGGTGTTCCTATAGTAGAAGCACTTTTGATGCTGGAGGAACAGACAGAGAATAAGACCCTTAAGAAGGCAATTGCCAGCTCGCAGCTTATGGTACAAAAAGGTGAGAGACTTGCCGATGCCATGCGAAACCAAGGAAAGGTATTCCCACCCATATTGATAAATATGATAGAGGCGGGAGAGGCTTCCGGAAGCCTTGAAATAGCCCTAGAGCGTATGGCAGTTCATTTTGAAAAGGAAGCCAAGCTTCGTGCCCTGCTTAAGAAGGCAATGGTCTATCCGGTATCACTGGGGATTATATCTTTAGGCGTTATAATTCTTATGATTGCAGTAGTTATTCCTGGCTTTATGGATATGTTCGGAGATATGAACATGGAAATGCCACCGATAACCTTAGCTGTAATGAGTATAAGTGATTTTGTAGTAACAAGATGGTACATCATTTTAGGAGTTTTAATTCTGATTGGCTTATTAGTCTTTATATATGCCAATACATTTAAGGGAAAAATGTTTCTTTCCAAATTAAAGCTAAGACTTCCGCTATTCGGCAAGTTAAATATAAAGACCGTGTGTGCCAGATTAACTAGAACATTAAGTACACTTATAGCAGCCGGTATACCACTTATAGAAGCAGTCGATATAACGGCAAGGACTATAGATAATCTAGTAATTAAGAGGATTCTTATGGAATCAAAGGAAGAGATAGCAAGAGGTGTTCCTCTTTCTGTACCCTTCCGCTCCTCGGAGGTGTTCCCACCGCTTGTAACTCATATGATGAAAATCGGTGAGGAGACCGGTAGCATGGAGGAGATGTTTAATAAAATAGCCGATTATTACGATGAAGAGGTCGAGGTAACTACTCAGACACTGACGGCAGCTATGGAGCCTGTAATCATTATTGTATTGGCTCTAGTAGTCGGAGGAATGATACTTGCTGTAATGCAACCAATGTTCTCCATGTATGAGCAGTTTGACGGATCTATAATTGGTAGTGATCCTGCGGCTGGCATAGGGCCATAACAAGATTCTAAAGCGGTAGCGGATAAGAGGGGCAGCTTGAGAACCGTTTTGGCATATAAATTAAAAATACGAATAGGAGAGAAAAAAATGAAAAAATTGAACAACAAAGGTTTTTCACTCGTTGAGCTAATCGTAGTTATTGCTATTATGGCAATATTGGCGGTTACCTTAGCACCAAGACTTGTACAGTATGTAGACAGAGCAAGAACAGCAAGTGACCAGGAAGCAGCTAACACAGTCTTTACAGCAGTTAAGTTGGCAAATCTTGAGGCACCTTTAGCAGACGGGGATAGTTTTAATTTAGAAGATACCTTGTATGCTGTAACTAATAAGAAATGGGCTGTTTCAGCGTATACAGTAGCTGATCCTCTTACAGAGCCTCCTCAGGAATTTTTCAACATCATGCTTGAAATCCTTGCTGATTTCGATTTGAAATCATCTGAGGCTGATGCAGACACCTCGATTATAGTTGCGAAAAGCGCTGAGGGTAAATTATCTGTAACATTGGATTACGATGGAACTGGATATCTTGAAGCTGATGGTGACTATAAAGTAAGTGAATAATTATTATTTTCACACCCATCACACAGGGCTTTGCCCTGTGTGATGGTATATTCCAAAATCTAATAAATACCAAAGGTAGGATAGTATATGGAGGATTATATTGTATACGGTATTGTTTTAATATACGGGATACTGATAG
>JAAYJU010000045.1 GCA_012522735.1 Clostridiales bacterium
ACAACAAAAATAAATCAAAAATGGGTAGCTGATATTACTTATATTCATACATTAAGAGATGGATGGACTTATCTAGCATCTATCTTAGATTTGCATACCCAAAAAATAGTAGGATATAGTTTTTCAAAGACCATGGATACAACCATAGTATTGGATGCGTTAGATAATGCCATAACAACGCAAAACCCCGGAAAAGGCTTAATTGTGCATTCAGACAGGGGCTCGCAATATACATCAAAGGAATACCGTGAAGCAGTTGAAACAAATGAAATTAAATTATCCTACAGCGCAAAGGGGTGCCCCTATGATAATGCCTGTATGGAGAGTTTCCACGCATTACTCAAAAAGGAATGCGTGTATCTTAACACTTTTATTGATTATAAACATGCTCAGCTAGTATTATTTAAGTACATAGAAGGCTTCTATAACAGAAAAAGAACTCATTCATCTATTAGCTATATGACTCCTGAGGAGTTTGAACAAATGTGCAGAGCTGCTTAGGATTATTATAGCTCTTAAAATCAAGTAAAAATCTAAGCTAATTTATGTTTTAATTATCAAGGTAGCGAGTGAAAAATAAAAAACCTAAATTATTGTCCAAAGTATTGACATAGATCCAGACAACAAGATGAAAAAAATCTGTCATCGTCCGAAGAAATCCGATTTGTGTAAGGGAACTAAATTAATATAAACATATATTATTTGAGGACAATTTCTAGAAGAAAACTTTTAGAAATTGTCTTTTTTATGTCTGGTACATTTGAATTTTGAATATAGAGAGTTGTAAAGTGAATAATTGAACGAATTTTGATGTGTACAGATGTAATATTTTGGTTTATGTTTTGAAAAGGAGCCGAGGGTAGTAATGGAAGATATTATAAATTCCGATATATGCAAACAATAGAATAATTTTTACAATATGATAATTTTTATGTATACATTGGTAAGTAAGGTACATAATAATATACATCCAAAAGCTCAAAAGCGTATAAAAAGTGCAGAAATCAAAATTATGGTTGCATAATTACACGTAATGTGTTACGATAGTTACACGATTATCACCATGGAGGTGTAGGAAATGAAAGATATCATTGTTCGTTTATCATCATTAAAACTTCAGAATATTAAAAATGTGAAACACGGCACTATTATTATGCCTAATATGTCTAAGAAAATCCTTTCAGCTGATAATGCTGAAATTTTAGGAATATATGGGCAGAATGGTTCTGGCAAAACAGCAGTTGTTGATATATTATACTATTTACAACTTATTATGAATGGTAACGAATTAAGAACAGAATTGGTTGATTATATTGATGTAAGTTCTGATAAGGCAGAGATTGTAGCAGAGTTTAACATTTTTAATGCAGATGTTGTTTACGAAGTGGCGTACTTTCTTGAATTAAGAAAAGAAGATAAGAAAGTAATTATTGAAAGAGAAATGTTAAGCTGTGCAATAAATCAAGATGGAATGCGTTCTAATAAAATTCCATTTATGGATTATCAAAGAGCTGATAGTGACGCTATTTTTAAACCACAAAAGAGACTAGAGGAACTTGTTGGAAAGAATAAAGAAACAAAGATGGATCTAATTGTGGCAAGAAAACTGGCTGAAAAAAGCAATTGTTCATATATTTTTGGAGAAACAAGCAGAGAAATCTTTTGTAAGAAATTTGATAACAATTTTGCGAAGTATGCATTTGTGATAAAAGCGCTCTTTGATTTTGCGATAAAAGATTTGTTTGTGATTCAGAATTCCCACTATGGAGTAATTTCTGCTAATTTTATTTTGCCAATGGCATTTAGAATAGATGGAAGTAAATCCGGGATGAAGGGAGATTTCGTAGTTCCTTTAACAGAACCTGTTGTCTTGGATGTGAATAGAAAACGTGTATTAGAGGCCATTGTAGGACAGATAAACACAGTTTTATATACAATTATTCCTGGTTTACATGTTTCAATAAAAGACTATGGCAAGCAGGCATTGGATTCAGGAGAAGATGGATGGAAATTAGAATTAATGTCACAAAGGGATGATATGCCGGAAATTCCTATTCGAATGGAATCAGAAGGGATTATCAAAATTATATCCATACTGAATGCATTAATACAGGCATTTGGTAATCCTTCCATTTGCTTAGTAGTTGATGAGTTAGATGCCGGAATATTTGAGTATATGTTGGGTGAATTACTAGATATTTTCAATAAGAGTGCAAAAGGACAGTTGATTTTTACTTCTCATAATTTGAGAGCACTTGAAATGCTTGATAAGGAAAATATTATATTTTCTACTGCAAATCCAGAAAATAGATACATCAGAATGAGGAGCGTACGTGATACTAATAACCTGCGTAATTTATATATACGTAGTATTACTTTGGGTGGTCAAGATGAAGTAATTTATGAGGAAACGGATAGTCTCAAGATAGCTCGAGCATTCAGGAAAGCTGGTCGAGGTATAAAGCATGAGTGAAAAGAAAGTAATTGCTGTCATTGTTGAGGGACCTAGTGAGGAAGCAGCGTTAGGAACTATTTTTAAGGAGTACTTTTCAGGAGATGAAATTCAATTTGTTGTAGTTTATGGGGATATAACAGCTGATGATTATTCTTCATTAGACAACATAGTGAAGAGAATTAACACATTAATTGATGGAGTAAAACAAAGATATGGGTACAATGTGAAAGACTTTTTGCAAATAATTCATATAGCAGATACTGATGGTGCGTTCACAAAAGGAAAAGTGGTATATGCTGATATCGATCACGTTCAATATTATGAGAACCGAATTGAAGCAAACAATGTAGATTCCATAAATCGAAGGAATGATAAAAAAGCAGAGATATTGTTTAAATTGTACACGACAGGCAAAATTAATGAGATTAGGTATCGTATTTATTTTAATTCTTGTAATCTGGAGCATGTGCTGTTTAATGAGCAAAAGGATCATTCCAATGATGAAAAGGAAGAGATGGCTGATGAATTTGCAGAATGCTATGAGGGTAAGGTGGAAGAGTTTATTGAGTTCATATCGGACGAAGCTTATGCCGTACCTGGTACATACAAGCAAACTTGGAGATTCATAGAGAAAGATGATCATTCATTAAAGAGACACACAAATATGCATCTAATTTTCAACCAGATAGGAGAATAACTGAGGGCGTAAAGAAATTTGTGTAAACCTCTTAGATTAATGAAAAATATCGAGATTTACTTTGGTTTACTAAATTAATTGTTTTTTGATTTGGCGGGGTGGGTGGTCATGTTAGATTTGGATACAGATTAACATTTACGACCAACTTACGACTGAGTTACGACTATTTATAAAGAATGGTAAAGAATAGTGAATTTGAAGAATAATATAACATGCAAGAAATAAGGAAATGAAGACCTATGAAGGGACATAAAACATCAGGAATGAGTTCCCGACAATGAAGACATTGGAGAAGTAAAGCCCGCGGATTACGAAGTAATACGCTGTTTATTGCGGGTTTGAGAAAACAAAGGTCAAGATTTACGACCAAATATAGAAACTTTTTTAATGAATCTCTTGGAAACAGGGGATTCTTTTTTTGTACCAGTAATTTTACTAATTTAACTAGTGAAAGTTTAGCCAGGGGGGATTCTTATCCCAAACAATATTTAATCGCAAAATGGACATAGTATGACTACCTACTGTGATATAATGGAATTAATTCTAAGAAGGAATGTAGGTGATTATATGTGGATTTGGCTTATTGCATGTATTTTATTTATAGGTAAATTATCAAGTATCGGGATACCCAGTACTGTTATAGCTCTTATGGTAGTGCTTTTTGTTATTAGTAAATGCTTTAATAACTATGAAGATAAAAGTAGAAGAAATAGGTGGTGGAATTGATATAACCACAGAAGTAGAATTATAAGTAGAAGAGATATAAAGGAGACAAATAAAATGCAAGATAGGTATGTAGGTGATGTAGGTGATTTTGGTAAGCTTGGGTTATTACGTATAATATCGAAATTTGGTCTCAGGATAGGTGTGAATTGGTATCTTACATATAAACCTGAAGAGCATATTAACGCAGATGGAAAACATATCGGTTATTTTAATAACGACTCATTTAAAGACTGTGATAATGAACTATTAAAATCCCTTTATGTTATAACCAAAGGAACTAGAAGTGTTGAGGCATTAGAAGATGCGAATCTAATTTCAAATGCAATTTATTATAAGAGAATCCTTAAACCGGGAAGTGATAAGTATTTTAATAGAATAGAATGGCATAGTGAAGCGTTGGAAGAATTATCGGAATCCGACATAATATTCTGTGATCCAGACAATGGACTGATTGTAAAGAGTGTATCAAGAAACTCGAATAAAAGTGATAAGTATATCTTGCATGATGAATTAGTATCTTATTATCAGGCTGGAAAAAGTATAGTTTTTTACAATCATCGAAGCAGAGAACAAGAACAGATTTACTTACAGAGATTTCAACCCTTAATGCAGCGATTAGAACTTGTAGGATCGGAATGGAGAGGATTAAAATTCACTAGAGGAACAATTCGTGACTATATTTTTATACTACAACCTAAGCATACTGATGCAGTTGATATGGCAATAAGCAATATGATAGAAAGTAACTGGAGAAAGCATTTTTCAATACTTAATATTTAATCTTCGGATTCGTATCAAGTCCATTAATGGATCTTTGATTAGTTATAGTAATTATTAAGAAATGAAGCAATAAAACTAAACGAAGAGGAGTTGTCTTATATGAAAGGAACACCAAATATACTCGATAATCAAGTAGGCTTGTTTTTCGTTGTTCATGATGAGTTTTTACTTCATAGCTGTATCCTTGACGAAGCTGAGCCATATGGTGACTTTCTTAATTACCCACTTAGCCATGATAAAGTTTGGTCAAAATACTACCTAAAGAAATATCATGTAGATTTTGATTATTTTCCACGTGGACGCATTGTTTATAACAAGGTTAAGGACAGCTATATTCTATACTATGATGAATGTATTGAAGATGAGGTTAATGAAATTAAAAGATTATTTTTAGATAAGGAATGTATTATAGCTATAGATGAGCATTATCAATGTCATAATTGTAATACTGGATATGTAATATAAAAGAAAGAAAAGGGGGAAATGAAATGATTATATGTAAGGGTTTAGATATAAGCCAAAAAATTCAATCAGTGGAGGATTGGAAACAGAAGTGCCCGCCGGCAAAAGGAGATGATCACTGGCATAAAGGGAAAAGTGCTATGTCACTGGCAGAGTATTGGATTAAATACAAAGGAAAGGATATGATAGAATCAATCCAACAGCATGATTCATTTAGAAATCTAACTATTGATATATGCTCTCCTGAGTATGCAACAAGATTTGACTCATTTAGACAAAGAAGAGTACACGATTTAGTAGCAATTGGAAGAAGTGGTGATGATAAAGTATGTATTGCCGTAGAGGCTAAGGTTAATGAAGGTTTTGGTAATGGTACAGTAAAAGCAATTTACGACAGAGCAGAAAGTAAAAGACAAATAGGTAAGTCTACTAATTTACCCACTAGAATTACCGGTCTTAAAAAAGCTTTATTTATTGATTCTGATAGACAAGAGATTTCAGACTTACAATATCAATTATTACACGCAGTTGCTGGCACATTAGCTGAAGCTAAGAATAATGAATGTAGAAAAGCCATCTTTTTCGTTCATACATTTGAGACCAATTGTTTTGAAGACAAGGATTATGATAGAAATAAGAAGGCATTAAAAAAACTTGTTTATTTGCTAAGTAAAGGTACTATCAAAGAGATTGAAGAAGGCAAACTATATGGACCTTTTACTGTGCCTGGAAGTGACTTTATACCAAGCGATGTAGAGTTATATATGGGCAATATAAAATCTAAAATGTAATGGTCTGTTCATATAGCAGGATTTAGAGATAAAAGAGGCATTACAGGAATTAGATGAATTTCTTTGCCAATAAGAAAGCAGGCATTGTCAATTAGAATAGTAAGGAAGTTTATATAAAATATTCCAAAAAAATTAATAGTAGGATGGGGAGGTTTATAATTGGATTATTTAACTGAAAATAATATATATGAAAGAATAAGAAGTTAAGTAGAAAAAGCACGTCAGAAAGTATATGCTACTGTAAATCTTACTATGGTTGAAAAGCTGACTTTGAGTATCTAATGCTTGTCTTGTACTTTTCCTAAAAATGCCCTATAATAAAACATACCATACTATGATAAAGAGGTAGTATATGCTTTTTAACACCTTACCAGATAATTTTTTTACTGTCTTATCTAGTCCGAATAAGCAAGTTTATTGGGAATGTATCTATAAGCTGTATAATGTAATGAGTACACAGCTTTCTTTTGGTGTGAAAAGGGATGATATCATTGATGAGATAGCATACTACTTTGATTCAAATATGGCTCTGGATATAGATGAGGATAACCTCGATGTAAGTATTCAGAGGTACTCAAGGGACAGCAGGGATAAGGCTGGCTTTGTGTTACGTAAGCTTCAGGATTGTGGCTGGATTAACATGGACATAAATAATAGCCATGAGCAAAGGATAAGCTTTTCGGATTATGCAGTAGAGCTAATAAAAACATTGATAGCTATTTCTAATAAAGAGAAGATTGAATATCAAGGATATATCTATACCATCTATAGCTTGGTTAGAACCCCCTCAAATAACCCCGGTATAGTTCTTATGCAGATTTATGAAAATACTGATAAGCTAATAACTGGTCTAAAGAATTTGAACTCAAATATTAAGAGATACATAGATGAGTTAACAAAGCATATAACAATTAGTGAGATTATGGATGCCTTGTTTGATGACTATATGGTTAATGTAGTAGACAAGGCCTATCATCGACTGCTTACCTCCGATAATGTATCTAAGTTTCGTCCTGAGATCATAGATAGACTTGAGGCCAAAAAGGATAATTCTCAGGAAATCGAGCTGGCAGCCAGGGAGCTTAGTGAGATTAAGGACATGACTCTTGAGGATAGCAGGGAGCTTGTATATGATAATCTACACTCTATTCTTGATGCATTCGCCAATATGGACGAGCTACTTGAGGATATATATAGAAAAAGTACAGCCTATCAAAAGGCGGCGGTTAACCGCGCGAGGTTTTTACTATCCAGTGGGGAGGATGTTCAAGGTCAGCTAAAGGAGATATTGCTCTATATAAATGAAGAGGTAGTAAAAAACGAATTAGAGCTTTCCTCCATCTATGAACTAGAGTTCATAGACAAGCTTATTAAGCTATTTACCTCAGGCTTTATAGATGAAGCCTCATTTTATGTACCATTTGAAGGAAAGAAGGAGTTTGTTCCAAGTGAGCTTTTGGTAGCGCTTATAGATGAAGAAGAACGAAGGATAAAGCTAGACCGCATGATGGCTAAGCTGGAGAAGGCTATGAGTGTAGAGAATATTGAGAAATATGTGGGTGAATTGCTTGAGAATAAGGAGGTAATAACCGCGTCCTCCTTAGATGTCTTTTCTGATGAGGATTTTGTAAGGTTGATTTATATCCGTTTATATGGACAGCGAAGAAAGATGAAATATCGAATTAAGTCAAAGGCAGAGACTATATTACATGGTTATCGTTTTACCGATTATGAAATTTGGAGGAGATAAAGATGGATGTATTTGAAGGTATGTCATTAGAGCCCACGAAGACCTTGGAACCCGCTAAGGCCTTGGAAACAGCTATGTCCTCCAATGAACAGGACAGCTTTAAGAGAATTTGCAATAAGCTTTTCAGCAGCTGCTTTCTATGTAAGCGAAATGAAGGAACGAAGAGTGACTATTATTTTGTATTAAGGCACAGGGATATTTTTGATAAATATATTAAAATTCTTGGCTTTAAGCTAGATATTAATGATGAATATGGTGTGGTGCAGCTAGTTAATACACAGAATAGCAACCGCTTAAACCTCAAGCTTTACGAAAGCATTATACTGATTATTCTAAGAATCCTTTATGATGAAAAGAAAAGAGAGCTATCCCTTTCAAGCGATGTAATTATTATGGTAGGAGAAATACAGGATAAATTCATAGCTCTTCAAATAAGAGATAAACTTATTGATAAAACTACTATGAATAATTCTCTAAGACTCTTTAAAAGATTTAATCTTATCGAGCCTCTGGATAAGGATTTGACCAGAGAGGATTGCAGGCTGATTATATATGATTCCATTCTTATGGCTGTACGGGTGGATGATATTAAAGATACATTTAAAAAGCTAGCACTTTATAGAAAGGAGGAAGTGAAGGATGAAGAGACTGATGAAGATGAAGCTGATTAATTGGCACAGATTTCTGAATGAAACTATATATTTTCATGGGCAGTCCATGCTCCTATCAGGGGAAAACGGTTCTGGTAAATCAACTATCCTAGATGCAATACAATTCGTCATCACTGCCTCCAAAAATAATTTTAATAAAGCAGCCCATGAAAATGGAAAACGAAAGCTTGCCGGATATGTCAGATGTAAAACAGGAAAAGAAAACCGACCCTATGAGAGAACTGGACAGGTCAGTGCCCATGTAGCACTAGAATTCTATGATGAGGATAGAAAGACACCCTTTATCGTTGGAGCGGTAGTTGATTCGGCGTCCGATGATAAGGAAACCGCTATATGGTATCTCTTGGAGAACGAGACAATTAAGGAGGAGCTGTTTTGTCAGGGCAAGCAAATAAGAACTATTGATATGTTTCGCATGTATAATAGCAGAACAATAAAGCTTTATACTAAGACCCAGGCCGAGGCCAGAAAGGTTTATAAAAGCAGATTTGGTCGCTTGGATGATAAATTTTTTAAATTGATACCAAAATCTATAGCCTTTAAGCCTATTAATGATATTAAGGATTTCGTATATTCCTATGTTCTTGATAAAAGAGACATTAATATTGAGGTGCTTAGAGAGAATGTCAGAACCTATCAGGAATTTCTTATCATTCTCGATTCTATCAGAACCAGACTTGGAAGGTTAGAGAAAATTAATGAACGCTATGACGATGTATTGTTAACCCTAAAAAGAGAGAAGATCTATGACTATTATCTTGCTAGGATTGATCTAGAGATTAATCTAGAGAGTATTAAAAAAGAAGAGGGAAAAATTAATAAGGCAGGATTATCTATTGATGACCTACAAAAGGAAATTCAAAGAATTAGGGATATAAGATCTGAAAAGGAAGAAAGACAAATTACAATATCAGCCGAGCTGGCTGGTAATGAGGAGTTTCTTGCCCTAGAAAAGATCAAAAAGGAAACGGGGCGTATAAGTAATACTATTAATCAGCTTTCAGAGGAGAAGATTACTCTCTTGGAATCAATAAAAATAGCCATGCTGAATGCGAAGGGTCTTTCGGAGAGTGGATGCAATGATCAAGCCGTGGATTCATTTATAAAGGCTTTTTCTAATATGGAAGCTGATCTGGATATGGCATCAGCTCGAGAGGCCTTAGAGGCATTTATATCCTACAAGGACGAGTTATATAAGGTGATTTCCAATCAATGCTATCATCAGGAGGGATTAATCGATAAATATTCTAATGAACTTAAGGAGATAGAACTACAAATCGGTAACCTAGAAAAGAAAAGGTTAAATTATAATCCCATGGTAATAAGGCTTAAAGAGGCAATAGAAGATGGACTTATAAAGCTAAATCGTAGTGAGAAGCCAAAGGTATTATGTGAGCTGTTAGAGATTTCTGATGAGCGTTGGAGAAATGCAGTTGAGGGTTATCTCAATACTCAGAGATTTTATCTTTTGGTGGAGCCAGACAGCTTTGATCTGGCTTTGAATATCTATGACCGCTTACAGCACCAGGAGGGAGTATTTGGGGTAGGTCTGATTAATAGCTCGAAGCTTGAGAAATATGAGGCCGAGCCAGTGAATACTCTCGCAACAGTAGTTACCTCTAAGAATAAATGGGCTAAGAGATACATTAACATGATACTAGGTAAGGTTACTATGTGTGACCGGCCAGAGGAGCTTAAAGGATATCCAGATGCCATAACACCGGAATGCATGAGGTATAAGAATCATGTAGCGTCAGCAATTAACCCAAGTATATATGAGGTGCCCTATATAGGAATGGATGCTTACCGTGTTCAGCTTGAACAGATGAAAATGTTAAAGCAGGAGAAGATAAAGCTTATTAAGTCCGCAGAGGATGAGCAAAGGAGACTAAGCACTATAAACAGCTATCTAAGTAAAGATGCAGATATCGATATAAAATATAGGCTTAGTATTCTATCCGACTTGCAATCCAACCAAATACTATTGTCTGAGCTAGAAGAGGAGGTAAAGCGACTAGAGGCAAACAGTACCTTTATTCAAAAGCAATTTGAACTTGACCGACTAAAGGATGAAATAAAACAGCTGAACTACAGAATAGAAGTAAAGAATCAAGAGCAGGGAAGCCATAAAAACATCATAGAAACAAGCAAAGCTAGTGTTATTAATCTTGAGAAGGAAGCCTTACTATTACAAGACGAGCTAGGTATAGCAGAGGATCAGCTGGAGGATGATTTGTCAGTATATAAACAGGAATACAATAAGCTGGTGGCTCAGAAGAACCTTTATAAATTCAAGGATGATTATATTAATACACGAAAAGGAAATGAAACCAGGAAGAATAATGCTATTAACCTAATGCTTCAGTTGATGATGGAATACAAATCAGCCCATGATTTTGGAGCTGAAGCATCACTTCAAGGCTATAAGGATTTCTTTGCCGAATATGATAAGCTGAAGAACTCGGAGCTCTTAAGCTATGAGCAAAGGGTATATGATGCTAAGGAAGCAGCAGAACAGGAATTCAGAGAACAGTTCTTATCAAAGCTTCAAGAGAATATAAAGAAGGCTCATTCGGAATTTAATGATCTGAACAAGGCCTTAAAAAATATTACCTTCGGTAAGGACAAGTATAAATTTGAATACTCCGGAAGTAAGAAGTATCAGCTTTATTATAAAATGATTATGGATGATTTTAATGTTATGCAAGGGGAATCTATTTTTTCGGGGCTATTTCACGATAACCATAAGGAGGTTATTGAAGAGCTTTTTGATAAGTTGACCGCCGATAGCGAAAACAGTCAGAGAATTCTTGAGGAATTCACGGATTACCGAACATATATGGATTACGATATTAAAATCGAACATGGTGATGAAGGCTTCTCCTATTATTCCAAGGTATGTGAGGAAAAGAGCGGAGGAGAGACCCAGACACCATTCTATGTGACGGTAGCAGCCTCCTTCATGCAGCTTTACAGTAGTGGAATTGGTGGGGATGCTATCGGGCTAATTATGTTTGATGAAGCCTTTAACAATATGGATGATGAAAGAATAGCCGGTGTATTGGAGTTTTTGTCCTTGCTTCCTTTACAGATTATAATTGCTGCACCACCGGATAAGATCCAGTATATACAGCCTACGATTAAGAATGTATCCTTAGTCTTACAGGATAGCAATATAAGTTATGTGGAGAGCTTTGCCTATGAAGGAGTATGATAAAAAAATAGTAAATGAATTACTGGATGCCTATGAAAGAAGCTCATTGTATAAGGGAAAAAGCGAAAGAAGCATTTCTATTAGCTTTAGGTTTACTTCTGCAAATCTACCGGAATATTTCGACCAGACCTCTAGTATATATGAAGATATTCACGGGTATATGCGAAAGCTGGAGGAAATGTCTCTCATCCGAATTATCTGGAAAAATAACAGACCTAACCATGTGATAACAAAAGTAGTGTTGATACATGAGAATGTAGATCAGGCTTATAAATATGTGAAGAGACAGTCAAGAACTAGCAAGGAGCAGAAATGTGAAGATATATTAGATAATTATATTGATAGAAATGAAACGCTCATAAATTTTTGCAACTGGGCTAATAGGCAGATGAAGATGGGATTATCAGTTAAGAGGTTTTTTGACATTCATAATACTAAGGATCTTATTGAGCTTCTTGATGGGGTGGAGGCAGTAACAAATAACATGGATGATTATTATATCCGAGAATTATCCATTCTAATATACAATGATTCGAAAAAGCTTGAAGCTCTAAGAGCAAGAATCGAGGCTCTTATTAAGGAGTTTCATCCGAGTAGAGAAAGCTTTAGTCAGAGCTATGATATATTAGGAGAATTTAATATATCTAGAAATCCGGTTTGGATCATGCTTAAGGGAGTAGGATGCTTACATTTAAAGAACAGTATAGTGCAGCTTCTCGATTTTGAACAGGGTATAGGCTTAAGTGGTAGCGAATTATTAAACATTAAAATAAAAAGGGATGTGGAAGTAAAAAGAGTGATTACGGTCGAGAATCTAACTGCTTTTCACCGTCTTCATTGTGAGGCCTCGCTAGTCATCTATTTGGCAGGTTTTCATAATAGAGCCAGAAGAGAATTGTTAGAAAGAGTATATGAAGCCTATGGACAAGCAACCTATTATCATTGGGGTGATATTGATGTGGGAGGATTTAGAATCTATTTTGATCTATGCTTAAAGACCGGTATTCCTTTTCGTATGCTTTGGATGGATGCAGACACCTTGATTAAATATAAAGATTTTGCAAAAAGGCTTACAGCTAATGATAAAAGAGAGTTAAATCGAATGCTTGAAAGAGAGGAATGTTCTGAGAAATTATTAGTGAATATATCAGAATTTAAACATGTCGTAAATACCATGTTATCTTTGGATATTAAATTGGAGCAAGAGATTGTTCATGAAGAGTTATATTGAATTAATGATATTATTGCCAGAGCAACCGCACAATTGGAAAGCATGGGATTAATAGTACAAAGAAGATCATGTGTGATATATAGACTGTATAAACATGATCATTTTTGGGTATAATCAATTATATTTATATCTTAATAAAATAACTAGACAAGCGAAGATGGAGGAAGTAATTCAAAAGGTCCTCAAACAGAAGAATAATAAGATTCAGGGTTCAACTGTATCAGCTTATGTCAAGGTAGCAGCGAATAAAGCTCCGAAAGCAATATCAAAAAAAACAGGTGGCAAAACAGTAGTGGGCAGTAAGTTATCCTTAAAATATACCTATTATGATTCTGAGTCAGACAAGGAGGGCAAGACAACTATTCAGTGGTATAGGGCAGATAGTGCAGACGGAGTCAAGAAGCAGAGGATAAAGAATGCGAATAAGCGTACCTATACACTGACAAAAGCCGATCTTGGTAAATATATAATAGTGGAGATTAAACCAGTTGCAAAAACAGGAAGTAAGACCGGAACCAAGACGACTGTAGCTACTAAAACTTCTATCAAACAAAAATGACAGGGGGACAGGGGTTCTGATAAAAATTGCCCTAATATGACATGAAAAATCTAAGGCTTTCGGTCTGCGGTAATAATTACTGCTTGCTGGAAGCCTTAGAATGTCAAATTAATATGGTATAAGGAGCCACTTGGTTTCGGTGAACTCGGCTTATTGAACTTTCCTATTCGAACCTCAATGTTGCATGGGATGTTAGCTATCAGAGAAGTCATATAGAATAAGACATATATTAAGGCAGGCTCATTATTTGCAAAGAGCGGAGAATTATTTCAAAGTATTACAGATAAGATTGTGGAGTATGTATGTGATGGCAATGAAGTACTTGGGGAGGTATCAGAACTGATTCTTAAGATTGGAAGTCTGTATGAGGAAGCCTATCGCATGTTTGTATGACAATTAATGATAATGCAATTAGTTATGCTGATTTGGAAGGATTCAATTAGTAACTCTGTTCGTACTCCGAGAGAAATTGATTTTGTAGTTACATCTGCCGGTAAGAAAACCTATATTCAATCAGCCCATTCTATACCGTCAGAGAAAATAATGGAGGTGGAGCTTCGCCCATTTTCACTTACTGGTGACTCCTTTCCAAAGATAATAGTAAGAAAAGATATTGGAAAACGCTGGTATGATGAAAACGGTATCCTGAATATCAATTTAGTTGATTTCCTTTTGGATAAGGAACTTATATAAGAAGCAAGATGTTGAGGTTCAGACCTTTCAAACGGCGATGAAGGAATATATGAACATTTCAGAGAAGAAGATGGATGTTTTGCTTATCTATGCCGAGAAACTAGGATTAAGAGATGAAATTATGAAATACGTTGAGGTAATGCTATAATCAGAACATCAAAACAATTGAAAGATAAAGTCTAAACTCATGAGAGATAAGCGGATGGATGAGCTACAACAAATCCTAGATATTCCAAATCATAATAAACCACGATATAAATAGTATTATGGCAGTAACGGAGGGTTATTGCTGGAATACTATTTTTTGATGTCGTAAACACCAGAGGAACAGTTATAAAGACTGATTTTAGCCAGCCTTCATACTAAAGTATGAGGTTTTTATCTGCCTTTAATCCTTTAGGTCGATGCCATTTTCTCGCAAAATTATATAATAAATATAGTATAAGGCATTATGTATAATATTTTTAAACTAATTCATTAGCGAGGAGTGTGAATATGGGAAAATTCATTATGGGCTATATCCGTCAATCACTTAATGCACTGAAGAATCCAAAACAAATGATTCCTACTGTTGTACTGGGAGTTTTCTGGCTAGTACTTGCACTGTTGGGTTCATATGGAATTAATCCTCTTCCGGTGCGTATTCTAAGCTTTCTTACCTTTGCACATGGAGGAATGTTTGGAGATGTACTCGGAGCTGTAGGGGGAATTCTTGGCAAGCTTGTGGTTGTAGCCTTTTTAAACGCTGCAATTATACCTTTGTTTCAGAAAAAGGCATCATTTTCCGGAGTTACAGGTGGAATCAAGGGCTTTTTTGAAGCCTTTGCAGTCAAGAGTATTAGTGCAGTTGCTCCGTTACTTGGCGGAATAGGTTTTTCTTTGTTGCTGTACGCTTTTATGAACAGTACTCAGTCGATGCAAAACAGTATTGTGGGAATTATCGGCTTTATAATGCTGCTGCAAAGCATTGGTAGACGAAGTGGGTTTATGTGGGGACTTATTTTTTCTGCGGTCAGCAGTATCTCCAAGGGTAAAACACCATCTTACATAGGTGTCACTAGAAGTCTTAGTGGTATGACGCTGGGATTTGCCCTTGGGGTGGCACTTTCGGCTATTAAACTTTCCTGGTGTGCCTGGCTAGGAGCAGGCTTCCTGCTTTTGGCTTTGATATTCACTATTATAGCTAGAAGCAAAAAGGAGGTGCTTGTAGCATGAATAGGACGATGAAGAAATTCTCAGCATTTATTATTGTTTCTATTTGTTTAAGCCTTTTATCGCCTTTAGCTGCAATGGCTAGCCCGTTACCAGATATAAGCGACTATAAGAATCTTCCCGATGGGTATCGGGCTATGGCTACAAAGGATGAAGAAAACTCTGTAAAAGGGAGCTATTCCTACCTTTTGGCAATAAATGAAAGACTACGTAATTTAGAAGAGGAAGAATTTGAATATACCCGTAATATATTCTATGATTTTACCAACCTTCCTGAAGACTCTTATTTTTACTCATCACAAAGACAGGATTTCAACAATGGATATATTTATCAAAGTCCCGGGGCAGTAATGTACTTTTCCTTCACTGACAAGGTTACAGGTGTTGAGGAGTTTCTTGAACAATATGAATTGATTACAGATGAAGAATACAGAAACAAAGAAGAAAGAAGTAAACCTGATTTAATTAAAATCGATACAATTGGTAATTATCAGGCTGTTCACGCTACCATAAACTACGAAGAAGTAGAAGGCTATTTTCAAAATGATCATTATTTTATTCCACTGCCTACACCAATAGCCCACTACGGGACGGCTTATTTAATGCTCATAATTTCTAACGATGTACAGGTTTACGGAGATATAAAGGTAGATGAGATACCCATAATATATGATCAATGGCTGGCAGAATGTCTGGAACTTACTGAAGGCTGGAAAAACGAGCTAATGAAGTTTAATTATACAGTTAGAGCGGATGATTATATTGAGGGTCCTATTAGCGATATGTGGCCACAGCCTGACGATGATCCTACTCTCGATGATGAACCTTTAGTCGAGGATGTTCCGGTGCAAGATGATGAACCACAACCGGCTGAAGATGAGATTCCTAAGAATGAGCCTGAAACAAAGAAAGACAATGCTCTAAGTCCTGAATCAAAGGATGAAGATAGTCCTATTAAAGCTGTTGAAAAGGGTAATAAGGTTGAAAAGGACGATCCTGTTGATAAGGATGATACGGCTAATAATACTGATGAAGAAAATAAATCAGACGATTATGCCGATCCTTTTGAAGCGGCTATTATTACTATTATTTCCATTTTGATATCTATACTCTTTGGTGGAACCGGTGGATATGTTCCTGACGCCTCTAGCGGAGCTAATGGAACACCTGCGTCTTCACCTTCTGACAGAGATTTGAGTAAGTGGTTGAATTTTGATGATGAAGGTGATATTGAAGCAACTGACCCGGTAAATGGAGAAAAACGCACCTTTATTCATAATGGTGATGGTACCTATACCGACCCGCTAAGCGGTGCTAGCTATACCCCTGAGGAGCTTTCACAACAAATGAAGCACCGAGAGGATAATGCTAAAACTATTCGTCAGGACGAAAAGCAATTTAAGAAAAATGTTGACGAGGATTCTAAGCGAAATCAAGAGCTCAGCGAAGAAGGTAAACGACTCGAGGAAGATTTGAGGAGAGAAAGGGAAGAACGTGCTTATAGAGAAAAGGTTGAGCGTGTTGCCACAAATCTGGGTATGAGTGGTGCTAGTGAAGATGATGTTAAGAAAGAGCTTAAACGCCGAATGGAAAGAGACGAAGAATTCCGTCAGAAGATGCACGATTATGCCGAGCGTCGCGATATGGCGGTGGATACTCTGGAGACTACTGTTGAAATAGCCGACTATGCCATGTCAGCAGGTGAGTCACTTGGAGGTGTTGCAGGCAAGACTGTTTCTGCTACATATAAAGGAGTGAAGAATACTGTATCCACGGTGATGGAAAAGGGCCTTAGCATAGGCTCGGTTACTGAGGGTTTAATTAAAGGCGGTACCGAGGCTGCAACTACCATGATGGATTCCGGGATTGGCAAGGCTGGTGTTACTATCGGTGGAACAATAGCAGGAGAAGTTGCAGCTGCAGCTAACGACGGCACTGACCTTGGAGATGCTGTTAAGGATGGAATCATTAAGGGAACCGGTAATGCTGCCATAGGTGCTGTAGGAGATGCTATTGGTGATGCTGTAGAGGGTGATGGCTTACTTAATAAAGCTGCAGCAACTGCAGAGAAACTTGCAGAAACCGCCTATGGCAAGGAGATTGTAGATCCTGCGATGGATGAATTGGCTAATAAGGGTGAGAAGTAACATAATCCAATAAAAGAATAGAGAACATGTTCAAAAGCGGTTGGATTCTACTTCTCTTATCTGTTTATTGCGGGTTTGAGAAAGCAAAGGTCATGATTTACGACTAAATTACGATAAAAGATAGAAAATTGACTAAAAACCGGTGGGCATGTCCTACTGGTTTTTATAAGGTAAGCGATCAACAACCGTGTGCCTTGTGAATTAAAAAGAGACCGACTATAATAGTTAGCCAGTCTCAGATAATCACTTTCCACACTCTGCTTGTACTACCTCAGACCAAGGCATCAAAAGTTCCAG
>JAAYJU010000257.1 GCA_012522735.1 Clostridiales bacterium
AATCCGCCCCTTACTACGAAAGAGGCGGATTGTCATATCTATGTTAAGCAGCCGAATAGTTCTGGTAAGGTATCAAGGCAGTAATCTGTTCACACTCAGTATGAGGTAAAAAGGGATTCGGTTGCGAATAATCTAGATATGTATTCCATCCCACTATTACTGACTTTACCAAATTATTAATTACTATATTATACTCTCAGAGATATTTATTGTGACTCTATCAAAAACTTATATTTTCTAGTCAGTTAGAGCTCTCATCTAAGTTTTATTCATTAACATGAAGACGCTCAAGTAGCTCCTTACGCTGAGCTTCATAACCCGGTTTTCCCAATAGCGCAAACATATTGCTCTTATAGCTTTCTACACCTGGCTGATCAAAGGGATTAACTCCAAGAAGATACCCGCTGATTCCACAGGCAAATTCAAAGAAGTAGAATAATTGACCAAGATAAAATTCATTTTGCTCAGGTATATTGACCAAAAGATTGGGCACATTTCCGTCCGTATGGGCAAGAAGAGTTCCTCTCATTGCACTTTTATTAATAAAATCAACACTTTTTCCTGCAAGATAATTAAGCCCATCCAAATCTACATCTTCCTCTTCAATAATTATTTCTTCAGAGGATTTCTCTATATTTACTACGGTTTCAAACATAGTCCTTTGACCATCCTGTATAAACTGTCCCATCGAATGTAAATCCGTAGTAAAATCAACCGATGCCGGATAGATTCCTTTCTGATCCTTTCCTTCACTCTCTCCAAAAAGCTGCTTCCACCATTCAGACACGAAATGAAGGGACGGTTCATAATTTACTAAAATCTCAATAGTCTTTCCTTTTCTAAGCAGTATGTTTCTTATTGCTGCATATATCAAAGAATCATTTTCCTCATAAGGAGTCTCAAGACAATGCTTTCTCATGCTTTCGGCTCCTTCCATTAGCTTGCTAATATCTGCACCGCTTACAGCTATAGGAAGTAATCCTACCGCTGTCAATACGGAATATCTACCTCCTATATCATCTGGTACCACAAAGCTTTCATATCCCTCCTCTGTAGCTAGGTTCTTTAAAGCCCCCTTGGATTTATCCGTTGTGGCATAGATTCTCCCTGCCGCTTCCTCTTTACCATATTTCTCATTTAATAGTTTCTTAAATACGCGAAAAGCAATAGCAGGCTCAGTTGTAGTTCCTGATTTACTTATTATATTAACAGAAAAGTCCCTATCTCCGATAACATCCTTAAGATGATTCATGTATGTGCTAGAAATATTGTTTCCGACGAAATATATTTCCGGCGTTTTTCTTATATCACTTGACACAGAATTGTAAAAGTTGTGTCTTAGAAATTCTATAGCTGCCCTTGCTCCCAGATATGATCCTCCAATGCCTATAACTACTAGGACTTCAGAATCTTCTTGAATCTTCTTGGCAGCCTTTTGTATACGAGAAAATTCTTGCTTGTCATATTTTATGGGAAGATCAATCCATCCCAGATAATCAGCGCCCTGTCCGCTACCGCTTATAAGCTGTTCCTTAGCTGTGTACACAGCCATTTTCATCATTTCAATCTCTATCGGCCTGATAAACTTGTTGGTAGCAGAATAATTAATACTAACCTTATTTGTCATATACTTCCACTCCTTTATTTTTATATATAATAACAAAACAAGGCTTAATAATCAATCATTATTATTCTGCTTATGCTTGTCCTTTATGCAA
>JAAYJU010000258.1 GCA_012522735.1 Clostridiales bacterium
GCTTTGATGCTCTGATTATAATATCCAGATGTCCCAGTGTTACGGGGTCAAAAGTTCCGGGATAGATTCCAATTTTCATGTCAATAATCATACCTTTCTATATGCAGTCTAAAGCAGCACTATCTCTGCTTATTCGTGCACATCTCAAGAAATACATGTTGATTTGATTTGTATTCCTTCTTCTTAAGCAGTCTGAAATTCGTATCCTTTAAAAAGTCAAAACTTGTCTGTTTCGAGGCTTCCACCACAACTATTGTATCACAATAGATTATGTTAGAATTTTGTAAGACAAATAAAATGTCTCGTTCGAGGCCACTATTATAAGGCGGATCCATAAAAACAATATCAAATACCTTCCCGTTAATCTCTAAGGCTTTAATAGCTTCTAAGGCCCCTAAAGAATAAACCTCAGCCACAGAATCCAGCTTGGTATATTTAAGGTTCGATTTAATACATTCTAAAGCAGCTCTGTCATTCTCGACAAATGCAGCGTATTTAGCTCCCCTTGATAGCGCTTCAATACCTATTGCCCCACTGCCTGAAAAAAGATCTAGAAAATCAGCATCAGCCAAATACGGACCTAGAATATTAAAAAGAGTTTCTTTTATCTTATCTGTAGTCGGCCTGGTGTCATAGCCTTGTGGCGTTTTAAGATTAAGCCTTCTGGCTTTTCCAGCTATAACCCTCATCATCAATCCTCTTTTCATTAAATAACAATGGTCATATAATCATTTTATAATATAATGTATATTTGTCAACTTGTTTTCGGTTTAGTCATCAATTCTATCATTAAGATTTACATATGGCCTATGCTTTGCAACACTTTTGTAAGCTGGGCGAATAATTTTGCCTGCATTATTAAGCTCCTCAAGACGGTGTGCCATCCAACCTGATATTCTAGCTACGGCAAATATGGGGGTATATAGCTCCTTAGGAAGTCCTAGCATGTGATATACAAAGCCACTGTAGAAGTCTACATTGGCACTTACACCCTTATAGATTTTCCTTTCTCTGGCGATAATTTCGGGAGCTAGTCTCTCGACCATTTCATATAAAGCAAACTCCTCCTGCATGCCCTTTTCTTCAGATAAGCTTCTTACATACTGTTTGAATACATTTGCCCTAGGATCTGAGATTGAATAAACCGCGTGTCCCATACCATATATCAAACCGGCATTATCGAATGCCTTCTTATTCAGCAAGTCGGCAAGATATTCTGATACCTCTTCCTCATCAGTCCAGTCCTTAACCTTATCCTTTAGATCATCGAACATCTGCATAACCTTAATATTAGCACCACCATGCTTTGGTCCCTTTAGGGATCCTAAGGATGCCGCTACTGCAGAATAGGTATCTGTTCCTGAGGATGTTACCACATGAGTTGTGAATGTGGAGTTATTACCTCCTCCATGCTCTGCATGTAGTACTAGTGCAATATCAAGGATTTTAGCCTCCAGCTTTGTGTATTTCTTATTGGATCGGAGCATGTATAACAAATTCTCTGCGGTAGATAGTCCTGGCTTTGGAGGATGTATGACCAGGCTTTTACCAAAGTGGTAATGACGATATGCCTTATAGCCATATACTGATAGAAGCGGAAATAGGGCAATAAGCTGAAGCCCCTGGCGAAGCACATTTTCAATTTTAATATTATCTGCTTGCTCATCATAGGAGTAGAGGGTAAGTACACTACGAGCCAGAGTATTCATCATATCATTACTCGGAGCCTTCATAATAATATCCCTGACAAAGCTTGGTGGTAGCTCTCTATAAAATTCCAGCTGCTTTATGAAGTTTTCCAGCTGAGTATTATTTGGCATCTCGCCAAAGAGTAAAAGATATGTAACTTCCTCAAATCCAAAGCGATCATCCTTAATAAAGCCATCGATAATCTCCTCTACATCAATACCTCGATAGTAAAGCTTACCTTCACAAGGAATATATTCATTGTCAACTATGGTATAAGAATGCACCTCACAGATTTCAGTAAGTCCTGTAAGCACACCTCTTCCACTAATATCACGTAAACCTCTTTTAACCTCATATTTTTGATATAATCCGGGATCAATGACACAGTTTTTCTTTATCATGTCTGCCA
>JAAYJU010000259.1 GCA_012522735.1 Clostridiales bacterium
AAATTCTTAGAGAGCAAGTAAATGATAGTAGTGTCCTAAATCTTATTCGTAAATATTTACGAGCAGGAGTTATGGAGAATGGAATTATCAAAGCTACCAAAACTGGTGTACCTCAAGGTGGACCAATATCGGTATGCAAGTGGCTGAATTTGGACAATAAAAAACTAGAAAACCTGGTTCGTACAGGGCTTTTACATGATATCGGGAAGGCAAAGATTAAAGATAGTCTTTTAAATAAGGCGGATGCATTAACATTAGAAGAGATAGAAAAATTGAAAGCTCATCCGGTCATAGGATATAGAATATTAGATAACGTCAATATATTCGACCCTGAAGTGTTACAAGGTGTTTTATTCCATCATGAAAGAATGGATGGAACAGGTTATCCCTTGGGCCTACAGGGAGAAAAAATCAATTTATTCAGTAAAATAATAGCAATAGCTGATACTTTTGATGCTATCACAGCTAACAAGACATACCGCAAAAAGAATTCACCTTTAAAAGCAATCGAGGAAATACAAGCAAACAGCCTCAATCATCTAGACCCATATATATGTGAAATTTTTATTAAAAATATTATCGAATACTATTGTGGTAGAGAGACTCGGTTAAGTAACGAACAAGTTGGTATTATAGTTAATTTCAACCCAATAGAATTAACGAAACCATTAGTTCGTTACGAAAATAAAATTCATGATTTGTCGGTAGAAAGAGATGTTGAAGTAGTTGAGATTCTTTAATGCTGGGTTATCCATAAGGCAAAAGCTGCTTGCTTTCAAAGTGGACAGGAACTCAGTATGTGAACTGGGGGTGATGTTCTATGACTGAAGCCACGCTTGGCTGGTTTATTGCAGGAATATGTGTGACTGCATTTGTTACATTGTGGTTTATTGTGAGTTTTAAGGAACTATCAGCAATGCAAAAGAGCCTTGATACCATCAGCGAGCAGGTGCGGATGCACCGTAGATTGTATATGCAGGAACGCGGTGGTGAAAATGACGCAGCCGCTCAAAAAATATTTGAGAATAAGCTCATGGTTTATAGGGAGACCGTAAAGAACTATAACGCCCTGTTAAAAAGACCGATGAATCGTATTCCCGGATATATCATGGGTTTTAGCCTTAAGAACAAGGAAGGTGAGCTGTGAATTGAAGACATAGTATTCAAAGCATGTATTTACAAGAGAAAAATTACCAGGAGGATTACAGATGAGAAAAATTATGCAATGTGAAAATCATAAACTATTAAAGATATTATTGGCGGGTGTACTTACATTTGCCATAACTCTAATGATTATGCTCTTTACAGAGACTCCTGCTTTTGCGGGATCAGAATATAATATCGATACAACGGATGTAGCAAAATTACAAAGTCGTCTAAGCAGTGTAGCAACAGTTAGTGGAAGTGCAATTAGTGTAAGTGAGGATATCATAACGATTACACTTATAAATGATGTTAATGGCATAATTCTTTTTGAAGGTCAACAGGGAACAACTTTTATACTGGATGCTTCTGGTCATACCATAAATGGCTCTGGTCGAAATGAGGCTGTTCAGCTTACTAATGGTAATAATGCAACTGTTATATTAAAGGGGAATGGCACCTATCAGTCTGGGATTAACCATACCGTTTATGTGGGGGGTTCGGGAAAACTTATAATTGAAAGCGGTACATTTAACGCATTAACGGCTAAGTATACTATAATTAGTTCCTCTATGTTCTTTGAACTTGCAGAAGGATATGATTATTATACCGTTACCACAGATAGTGGTAATTTATTTGCATCTCACAACAGAAAAGAGAAAGACCGTTATGGAATCCCATTAGATGCAGGGCAACTTGTAGTTTCACAGTGTTATGGTGTAGTTCCGACCTATAACATAGAATCTTTAACTACTAGTAACGGTAGCTTTAACGTTACGGTTAATAGTGTAGTTGCAAACTCTGCAAAGGTTGATGATACAGTTACTGTAGCTTTCAATCCAGAGCCAAATTATAGGTATTCAAGTTTGACTGTTAAGAGAAAAGATCTTGATAAAAATCACTTTAGTAGTTCAGGTGGAAGTGGAGTGAGTCGTGATTTTGATATGCCTGATAGTGATGTTTCCATTGAAGTGAGTTTTGTATGGCATAATCAGATTACGACACAGCCTACCCCAGAAAATCCTACTGTAGTTACAAATAATCCTGATGGTGTAAGCAGTTATCAGTGGTATACTACCTCCATTGTGGATTACCAGCTAGTATATGGACCTGCTGGAACTGGTGAGGTTTTAGCAGATTACGTTTTAGATGGCAACTATGACCCTATATCAAAATCATGGTCCAGCAATAGTGATTTATATATATATTATTATGGATTTAGAACAGGGGATCAGCTGATTATTTCGGAAATAACAGGTAACGTTACATATTGTAATGGAACTCTGCAGGCAGATGGATCATATATTATGACAAACCCTTTATACGAAGTAAGAGTTTCTTTTGGCGATCCTGGAGGTAGCTGCAAAATAACACTAAGAAGAACAGTTGAAGTAGCTATTGAAGGACAAACAAGTGACACCTACAAAGGTCCAAGAGGCAATGTGTATGCTAAAGTTAATTATACTAATGGCAATGTGCTGGTTTCTAATACAATCACTTACGAAGATATTTATCAACCAACACCAATACCAACACCAACACCTGCATGGACGCCGGCTCCTACTCCTATTCCAATCCTGGAAGGTAAGGTTGAAATGACTCGTCAACAAGATGACGGTGCTCCGGCAGGAGATGTCATTAACAGTAGTGAGGAGTTAAAGTTAAGAGTATTGACTTCGCAGGAACAGGAGATGGTAGCAAGGGGCGAAAATGCAAAAATAATATTGAAGGTTACGGACATCAACACCCGGGTCAGCGATGAAGAGAAGAAACTAATTTGGGATAAACTAGCTGAGGAGCATGAAGTAGTAGTAAATGGAGATACGGACATATCTGTTCTATATGTTGACCTGTCTTTATATAAGCAGATTGGCAACCTGGAACTGACAAAGGTTAGCGAAACCAAAGGTAAAATCAGTATAAGCATTGAGGTACCGGAGGAATTCTGGAATACAGATATAACAAAAAGTAGGGAGTTCTATGTTCTTCGGATTCATGATGGAGAAGTAATCAGGATTGAGGGGATCTATGATGCCCAAACACATCTGTTTAACTTTGAGACTGACAGGTTTTCGACCTACGCCCTGACTTATCAGGATACCATCAGGATACAGACCTATCATGATTTTCGCCATCTACAACTGAAAGCAAAGTCGGGCAAGACCTCAATATCCTTATCCTATAAGAGAATTGTAAAAGCGGATGGTTATCTGATCTACGGCGGAAAATGTGGGGGAGAGATGACGAAGCTGGCGGAGCTTCCTGCTAAAATCACAAGCTACGTTGATGAGAACCTGAAAAAGGGAACCTATTATAAGTACCAGGTAAAGGCATATCAGATAATTGATGGAGAGCAGATTATTATTATGACCTCAAAGGTAGTACATTCTATTACTGAAGGTAATAAATATGGCAACCCGATAAAGGTAACTTCGGATTCAACAAAGGTAAATCTGGAGGCAGGAAAGTCTATACCCATGACCTGCCAGGTGGTTCTACCTAAGGATAAAAAGCTGAAGGAGCATACTCTAGCCATTCGTTATGAATCTACCAATAAAGAGGTAGCAACCGTAAACAGCAAGGGAAATATTACGGCTAAGGCAAAGGGTAGTTGTTATGTATACGCCTATGCACAGAATGGGATGTGTAAGAGAATAAAGGTAACAGTGGATTAATACATCGAATAAAGCAAAGCTGATCTTCACACCTGTAAAATAAATAGTGACAAAGGCCACTCTAAAAAAGAGTGGCTTTTCTATTTTATGAGTATGTATTATAATGGAAGAATAAGGGGTACAAGTAAAATCAAAGGGGGAAATATGTTTGGATATTAAAAGAGTAGAGGAACTATCAGTAGTAATAAAAAATAATATTAATAAAGTTATTATCGGCAAATCTGACATCGTAGAACTACTATTAACGGCATTAATTTCAAATGGTCATGTTCTACTGGAGGATGTACCAGGTACAGGTAAGACTATGCTAGCAAAATCCTTGGCCAGGTCAATCGAAGCAGGATTTAAAAGGATTCAATTTACTCCAGATTTACTTCCTTCTGATATAACGGGTTTAAATTATTATAATCAGAAAGAAGGAGAGTTTACCTTTAGAAGCGGCCCGGCTTTCACGAATATTTTATTAGCTGATGAAATTAACCGAGCTACACCAAGAACCCAATCCAGTTTACTAGAATGTATGGAAGAAAGGCAGATAACCATAGATGGAGATACTCATATGCTTCAAAGACCATTCTTGGTAATCGCAACACAAAACCCAGTGGAGACAGCCGGTACATATCCATTACCTGAGGCACAGTTAGACCGTTTTATGATGCAGCTTAGTATGGGATTCCCCTCATTTGTCGAGGAAGTTAATATATTGAATAGATTTATTGATGATGATCCTCTTGAGAAGCTAAGGCCGGTATGTGAGGTAGATGAGCTTCAGGAAGCACAGAAATTAGTAAGATCAGTATATGTTCATCCTGCATTAATGGATTATATAATAGCAATTACCCAGAAAACTAGGGAGAACAAAGGGGTCTTACTTGGTGCTAGTCCCAGAGGAAGCCTAGCCTTACTAAAATCTGCTCAGACCTATGCTGCCATTAGGGGCCTTGACTATGTTACGCCTGAAATTATTAAATATCTAGCACCGTTTGTACTATCGCATAGACTGATACTGCGGGCAAGCTTCCAGAAGAGTGAAACCACTATAGAGATTATGAATAACATATTATCAGACATCCCTGTACCAACAGAGTATTTCCAGAAGGACTAAGTTTATTAAAACTTGCCTTCTTCTTAACAATTCATTCAATCTCTGGAGGTAAAACATGAATCTCTTAATGGCTTTACTAGGAGCAGTTTTGCTCTATAAATTACAAAATTTTTTATATAAAAAATCATGGAATAAGGGACTTAATGTTGATCTAAGCTTTTCAAAGGATGTTGCTATAGAAGGAGAGGAGATTTCACTTGTTGAAACTATCTCAAATCGCAAGCTACTTCCTTTGCCAATTCTGCAGATTAAGTTTATGACTTCACGGACATTTATATTCAAGGATATGGATAACTCGGCAGTATCAGATAATTATTACCGTAATGATATGACATCGGTTATGATGTATCAGAAGCTGATAAAAACTCTGCTATTCGAGTGTAGTAAAAGAGGCTTCTATACAATAAACAGAATGGACATTGTATGCTCTAATCTCTTTCTCACACAGGAGTATGTTGGTAGCTATGATTTGAATATTCAACTATACGTTTATCCTAGGCCTATAGAATTGATGAGGCTTGAAGTGACTTTTTCTAAGATGATGGGGTCGATTCTAACCAAAAGATTTATCAATGAGGATCCATTTGAATTTCGAAACATCAGAGAATATCAGTCCTATGATGCCATGAAAGCTATTAATTGGAAGGCGTCAGCAAGAACTGACACACTAAAGGTGAATGTATTTGATTATACCTCGTCACAACAGGTAATTATTCTTCTCAATACTGAACCTGAGACAATCTGGAAGTATGATGATTTGAATGAGGAGAGTATTCGAATCGCAGCTTCACTTTCTAAGATGTTAATCAGCCAAGGTGTACCAGTCTCACTATATACGAATGCTAAGGATTTAATTACTAAAGAAATACTAGAGCTACCTGCTGGTTCCGGGACTAATCATTTTCAGTCTATTCAGGAGACCCTATCAAGAATTGATCTGGGCTTAGAGCCAAAGCCGTTTATACCAATAATACAACAAAAGCTAATGGATACGTCAACAAGCGATTATATTATAATCTTATCCTATAATCAGAAGAAGGATTTACAAGAGCTTATGCTGGCGCAGAAGCAGGTAAAGAGGGAATTTGCTTGGATTGTACCTATCAACCAAGATATTAAAATAAGGATTATTAGGGATTTATCAGAGCATATTATCGAATGGAAGCTAAATGAGTAAAAGGGGAGTGGCCAATGAATAAAAATTATAGAATAAGAATAGATTTGATTAATTTAGTTATAAGATTCTTGGCCTTTATTACTCTTACAGCTTTTATTTTATTTTCTATAACGGGCCTTATTTCCTATGTTTGGAAAGGTTTGTTGCTTTTTCCAGCTGCTATAATATCGTTTCTAATAGGCAAATTTTCTAAGAGCATATGGTACTTCATCATTTTTCATCTGGTGCTACTAGGAGCTTATATTTTATTAGCAGATGATTCAATAATAAGGTTTGCTTATGTAATGAACATTGTAGGATATTCAATAACCGAATTTGTCTTGGATATTAATAAGAGAGTTAAAAATACACCGCTTGTATTTTCGCTCATAATTATTGCTTTGTATATTCTTTGTAAGGTCGTATTTTCTGGTGAGAATATATTAGGCCCATTTTTCTTTGGTTCCGCCATATTATTTGGCCTCTTATATATTGTAAATACCTATTATGTTAATTCATATATTTACTTTAAAAAACATGAGGAAAAAGCAAATATACCTATGAAGAAAATTCAATCCACTAATACCTTCTATATAAGTGGTTTTCTTATTCTTTCCTTTGTTGTAATGATACTATTTACAAGGATCCCGCTTGGCGGTATTGGATCATTTTTAAGTGATATTTTTGTAGGCTTTGTGAAAATCATTATATCTTTAGGTTTATTAATATTGAGAAAACCAGAGGAAATGACCCTTGAAGAAGAGGTCCTGGATTCTAATGGCCCACTCATTTTGCCGGAACCCACGCTTTTTTCTGATATTGTTACAGCAATATTCGGAGTACTAACAATAATTGTTATAGTTGCAGGGATTGTCTATGGGCTTTATAGAATTTATAAGATTTTCTACTCGAAGGCAATGATAATGGATGATGTAAGAAGAGTGAATACCACACAATTTACAAAAGATAGTAAGAAGTCAGAGAGTAAATCATCAACTGGGAGACGTAGAATTAGGACCCTATTTGACAATTCGAATAATGTAAAGATTCGAAGGCTATTCATACGGGCTGTGCAAAAGAATACTCAGTCTGACCATGTATTAAAGTACAGACTACCAAAGGAGTTGTCGGAATATGCATTGGTATCTGGCAAAGCTAATATTGATGAACTAACAATCCAGAATAAGAGAGCAGAGCTTACAGCTCTCTATGAAAAGGCTAGATATAGTAATAGGGAATGCAGTAAAGAGGAAGTCAAATTAGTAAAAGACATTCTTAGATAGGGGGAGTTCGCTTATGAGGGATAGGGTAATAGCATTATTTATTATAATTGCAATGGTATGCATAATAGCAGCATGTGATAAGAATATAGATAATGACATAGAAGTTTCTACAAATTTGACTGAAGAGCTTCAGATTAATGAACAGAATCCCGACTTTGGATCTATTAATCAGAAAATGAACAATGGGTTTTTCCAATAGCAGATGGTGAGCCACAACCATCAGCTGATATACGTAATATAAAATACGATGATATGTATATAACGATAACAGGATATGTTCGTCTTGGATATTGTGAGGAGTATTCTTATACATATGATCCATTATTTAAATTTGTTGCTCAAGCTGTAATTAATCCAGAGAGTAAATTTGGCTGTACACTTGAAGAAATTAGATATGGAAATAAAGACTACATAGAAAGTATTGAAGCGTCTTCTGAATTGACAGATGCCTATGGAACCTATTATGGGAAAAATATAATAGATGATGACTATAAAACAGCTTGGGTACCTGATAATAAAGGGGATGCCGTAGGCGAGTATATCTTAGTAAATCTAGATAAAGAACGGCCCTTGTATGGTTTTGCAATTGCAAACGGATATTTCAAATCTTTAAGTACATTTGAAAATAATGGAAAGGCTAGAAGTATAAAGCTAGAATTTGACAATGAAGAAATAAAGTATGATTTAACAATTCCTGATAGGTTTGAGGGTATAGATGGTTTGACAGATACGACAGCATATTCGGATATATTTTATTTTGGTGAACCTATGCATTTCAGATATTCAATTATTGTATTAAGTTTGTAGAATATTTATCAAAAACATACTACTCAGATGGGAATAATAAAAAATGATTGCATATATTACCATTATGCTTTATATTGTTATTACAAATATAAGTATTATGGTAATATTTGAGTGTAAAAGCACTATATTTTGGTATAAGATTTTGATGTGACATAATACAATTAAATTGGATTAGAATGATTTGAAAAAAGTTGAAAATAGGAGGATACATATGTTTTGTAATAATTGTGGAAAAGAAATCTCCAACGATAGTTTGTTTTGCACCAATTGCGGTAATAAGGTTGAGAAAAACATACCACCAATAACACCCCCTCCAACAACATCAAATAACACAGCTCTAGATGAGAAGAAGAAAAATAAATTATTACTTCCTTTAATTATTGTTGGAACTTTATTATTAATAGCTATCGGTGTAATGGTTGTGCTTTTTGTTAGAAAAAGCCTTTTCAATCGAAACGATATAGAGACAGATAATAATAAAGGTAGAAATATTGCTATTGAAGATGACGATGATGAATTAGATGAAATGGCTACTAATGATAGTCAATTGGATGATAACACTGACGATATGGGATTAGATGTTAGTGATGATCAACTAGGAGACAGCTCTAATACAGGTGATGCAAATATTAACTTTTATCCTATATACACTTATGACGAGCTTCCGGATGTACTAAGCATAGATTCCGATACAAGATTTAGTTATGTGGATTATTATCCTTTAGGTGATAGCTCTGTGTATTCCTTCCAATTTAATGAGGCAAATGCTACAGATGCTGATTTTTATAATGCATGTGAGGAATATAGTATATTGCTTCAGGAGCTAAATGGATTTACATATGAGTCAGATTATAGTGATCAGAAATATGCAGAGACTGGACTAATAGCTAATTATCTAACTAAAGGTGATTATGCAATATCTATTACTGCTAGTGTAGAAGAACCAGATTATTTTGCTTATGTAACTATATATCTTTTGGCAGATGAGGTAGATGGAGGTAATGTAACTGGTGATAATATAACGGTTGTGTTTGACATGCCTAATTATAATAAATTTCTGGCAAATAGAGACACCATATCCTTTACCTATGGACATGAGGTTAATATGGATAACGGAATAGCCTTTTATATCTATGATGCTATGGGCAACTTTACAGAGGATGGAAGTGCTGTTATGGATGTGGTATTGGATATAAGCTCATATTATTCAGACTACTATTTTAACAACGGTGATTTCTTTATGATACCTTTGGATGTAGAGGGAAATGTATTATCAGATGCAGTACCTGTAGCGTTGGTTCTCGATGAAGCGGGCAATGAAGTCTCTATGCCTTTTCTACTTAGTGCTTCATCCTACGATAAATATACATTCTATTTCCCTGTTCCTAATGAAACCTATTCAATATTACTGTATGCTACAAATGTACTTAATGATGATTATTCATATCCGGCTTATGTAATGCATATTGGAAATTAAAATTAATAATACTAAAAGTCCACACAGCGGTGTGGACTTTTTTTATATGTTAAGAGATAATAATAAAAGACATGTGATTTTCTAATAATATAAAAAAGACAAAGGATAACTAGTATGAAAAAGAAATTTAGCTTATATTGGACTTTATTTTCCTCCACCTTTCTC
>JAAYJU010000046.1 GCA_012522735.1 Clostridiales bacterium
ATCGTAGGCTAATCAGCGCAAGCAGCCACAGCCTACAACAACCGAAGGTATCGTAGGCTAATCAGCGCAAGCAGCCACAGCCTACAACAACCGAAGGTATCGTAGGCTAATCTGCGCAAGCAGACTAAAGTAAAATAATTGGAGTGATGACAGATGCAGATGTATGATTTGATTAATAAAAAAAAGAATAAGGGCGAGCTGAGTAAAGAAGAAATCGAATACATTATTGAAGGATATACAAAGGGTGATATCCCGGATTATCAGATGTCAGCATTTTTAATGGCAGTATGTCTAAATAAAATGACTCATGAAGAAACAGCTAATTTTACTGTTGCTATGGCAGAGAGCGGAGATATTTTGGATTTATCAGCTATTCATGGAGTCAAGGTGGATAAGCATAGCACCGGAGGTGTAGGAGATAAGACATCTCTAGTACTGAGCCCCATGGTGGCTTCATTAGGAATACCCGTTGCTAAAATGTCTGGGAGAGGTCTTGGACATACTGGAGGGACCATAGATAAGCTTGAAAGCTTTCCTGGTTTTTCAACTGTTATATCTTCTGAACAATTTATAGATAATATAAATGAAATAAAACTTGCAATTGTGGGTCAGACAGCTAATCTTGCACCAGCAGATAAGAAGATATATGCTCTTAGAGATGTAACAGCTACAGTTGACAATATGTCACTGATAGCATCTAGTATCATGAGCAAGAAGATAGCCTCAGGGGCAGATGTAATTGTACTTGATGTAAAGACTGGTAGCGGTGCCTTTATGAAGAGCTACGAGGATTCCCTTGCCTTGGCAAATGAAATGGTTCAAATTGGAACATTAGCCGGTAAACCAACCTATGCGGTTATAACTGATATGAATCAGCCACTTGGAAGGGCAGTCGGGAATGCACTGGAGGTAAAAGAAGCCATTGAAACTCTCTACGGAAAGGGTCCTGATGATCTACTAGAGGTAAGCATTACTCTAGCTTCCTATATGCTTCTTGGAGCAGGAAGAGTAGAGTCGGCCAAAGAAGGCAAAGAATTATTATTAGAAACTATTAAAAACAAGACAGCCTTAGATAAAATGGCAGAGTTCATCCATGCACAGGGCGGTGACAGTGAATTTGTATATAATCCAGAGCTACTTAAGACAGGCACAATTCATTATGATGTAAAATCTCCTTCAGACGGTTATGTAAATGAAATTAAAACTGATGAAATAGGCATGGCTTCCTTAATTTTAGGAGGAGGGCGCGAAACAAAGGACAGTAAGATTGACTTAAGTGTCGGAATTATCATACACAAAAAACTAGGAGACAAGGTTTCAAAGAATGAGACTCTTGCTACCCTGTATGCAAATGATGATACCAAGAGAAAGGAAGCAAAAAAGAGGCTTCTTAATGCATATGTTATAAGTAAAGAAAAGTCTAACCGCCCGCCATATATTTATAGTGTAGTCACAAAGGATGGTGTTAAAGAAATAAGGTAATATTTATCTGTTGCAACATAAAATATAATGAGAAACTTATTTTATGCTGTAAGGGATACGGATGCTATGTTTGGATCAAATAATAAAAGCAAGAGCCTTTCAAATAACCTATATAAAGGAATAATTATACTTATTATACTGTTAGTTGTAATATTTTCATTATATCGAAACTCCGGCCTTTTTTATCGAAAAGGGATTATCCTTCCGTTTAGCCTGAATCTTAACAGGCAGGAGGTATATCTCGTTAAGGGCGAGGAGTTTCGAGTTTTTGTATATGGAATTAATAAAAGGGTATCATTTCATTCGACTAACTTTCGTGTCGCAGGTGTGAATTTTAATGGGAGAGTATTTGCATATCAAACCGGTAAGGCTTTTATAATCGCAAAGGTGGATGGTAGAGAGTTAAAATGTCGTGTAAAAGTTATAGATATAAATAAGGAGCGACTTAATCTAAATGTTGGTGATACATACCGCTTGGGCATTAAGGGACCTGCCTTCATTGCAAAATATAAAAGTAGCAATTCCAGAATCGCCACTGTAAATATTTTTGGTAAGGTAAAGGCAAAAAAACCAGGAAAAACTACAATTACCGTCATTGTAAAAGGAAAGCTTCTTAAATGCGCAGTAACTGTAAGATAAAATAATAATTTTGTAGACAAATTTATATAAGGATTGGTCTAAAATGGCATAGCATGGATTAAAATATTAATAATAGTATTTTAGCGGAGTATAAAATGAAAAAAATTACTGCCCTGCTTTTTTTATTAATTTTAATGCTTTTGGCACCGAACGTTTTATTGGTAGCGAAAACCAAAATGAATAAACCTGAGATAAGTGATGTTATACCTGTAACTACAATAGCAGATGCTAAGATGGAACTGGCCTCACCTTCTGCTGTATTAATAGAGGGATCAACAGGAACAGTTATATTTGAAAAGAATAAGGATGAGAAATTAAGACCTGCAAGTGTTACCAAGGTTATGACATTATTATTGATTTTTGAGGCCTTAAAGGATGGGACTATTAACCTTATGGATGATGTTAATGTAACTGAGCATGCCGCATCTATGGGTGGTTCTCAGGTTTATCTTGAACCCTATGAGGTTCAAAATGTAGACACACTGATTAAGTGCATAAGTATAGCTAGTGCTAATGATGCCTCTGTAGCTATGGCTGAGCATATTGCGGGATCTCATGAAGAATTTGTTGCAAGAATGAATGAAAGAGCTAAAGAACTGGGTATGAATAATACGAATTTTGTCAACTGTACCGGATTAGATGCAGATAATCATTATACAACAGCCTATGATATAGCTTTAATGTCTAGAGAGCTTATAAGAAATTTCCCTCAGGTTAGTAATTATGCAACGGTCTGGATGGATACATTTGTACATACTACGAAAAAAGGAAGATCAGAATTCGGTTTAACAAATACCAACAAACTCATAAAGTCTTATAAAGGCATAACCGGACTTAAAACCGGCTCCACAAGTATAGCAAAATACTGTCTATCTGCAACAGCAAAACGTAACAATATGGACTTGATTGCAGTAATTATGGCTGCACCGGATACAAAAACAAGATTTATGGAGGCATCTAAGCTGTTAAATTATGGCTTTGCCAATTATTCTGTATATGTAGATGACCATAAGGATGTAACCTTGGAACCTGTAAGAATAACAAAGGGAGTATCTGACTATGTCTACGGTAATATAAGAGGGGACTTCTCCTACCTATGTACGAAAGGCATGGCAGCCGAAAATATTAGAAAAGAAGTTGTATTACTTGATAAGGTTCCGGCACCTATAACCACAAATGATAAAATCGGGGATATTATATATTATTATGAAAATGAGAAAATTGGAAACGTAGACATCCTAGCAAAAGAAAACGTCGATAAAGCAGGATACAAAAATAACTTTAATAAATCATTAAAGAAATACTTCCTATCCTACAACTAATTATATGGTCTACTCAACATAACTAACTCAGAAGGGGCTGTTGCAAAGCGACAAGGGGTGTATAGATGTAAGTGTGTGTGGTTACATCTATATACCCCGAGTACATCTTTAAAACTGCCCCATTTAAGTAATTTAGGTAGAGGCCTAATCTTATTGACACTTTTTATGCTTACAGTTATATTATAATGGATGGAGATTAGTCCGATATATTATAAAAGCGGAAGGAGATAGCATGATTTACATCTGGATTATTGTCGGTTTAATATTTATATTCATATTATGGTCTTTCCTGGAACAAAGAATAATTATAAATTCAAAATACATCATATCTTCCAATAAATTGGATGATGATATCCATAACCTATCATTTGTCGTACTTGCTGATCTTCATAATAAAAGCTTCGGTAAAAATAATAGAAAACTTATTAAAAGAATATTGGAAGAAAAGCCGGATTTTGTTATAATAGCTGGGGACATGGTTACAAAAAGAAAACCCTGCTATCCTGGGAAAGCATATAATCTAATTAAGGAGATCTCAGAGCATTATCCGGTTTATTATGCTTATGGCAATCATGAACAATACTTTGAAGACCTGGCATATACAGTTGATGAGGAGGCATATAAGAAGCATATTGCCCTCTATAAAGCCTGGAGTATCTATAAGGTAAGGCTTAAACAGCTGGGAGTATTTTTACTTGATAACAATAGTATTGTGTTACAATATAATAAGAGTAAGCTTATTATTACAGGTCTTTCTATCCCGAATAATTTCTATACAAGAGGTAATCAATTAAAGCTTAAAGATGAAATTAAGAATAAAATCGGAAATAGCAGTAATGAAGGCTATCAATTATTAATTGCACATAATCCCTTATATTTCTCGGACTATATAGAGTGGGGTGCAGAGCTTATTATATCAGGTCATATGCATGGTGGACTTATACGTATTCCCTTTGTGGGAGGTATTATATCCCCTCAGGTAAAGTTGTTTCCCAAATATACGTCAGGACAATTCACCCTAAATGACAGTCATATGATAATTTCAAGGGGCTTAGGAAGCCATTCATTTATGCCAAGATTTTTAAATCCGCCTGAACTGGTCAATATAAAATTAAAGAAAAAGTAAGGAAAAATGAATTATGAGTATTCAGTTTAAATTAGAAGCATTTGAGGGTCCCTTAGATCTGCTGCTTCATTTGATTGACAAAAATAAAATAAATATATATGATATTCCAATTGTGGAAATTACAGAGCAGTATCTGGATTACATAAAGCAAATGGAAACAAAAAATCTCGAGCTAATGAGCGAGTTTCTTGTTATGGCCGCAACTCTAATCAATATTAAATCACGGATGCTTTTGCCTGCTCCTGTAGCTGAAGATGAGGAGGAGCTTGATCCAAGGCAGGAGCTAGTGGACAGGCTTTTGGAATATAAGATGTTTAAATATGTTTCCGATCAATTAAGGGACAAGCAGGAGGATGCCTCCAGGATTATGTTCAAATCACCTTCAATTCCCAAGGAAATTGCAGATTACAAGGAAGAAATTGATGTTAGCGAATTAATCGGTGATTTAACGCTCTCAAAGCTTCATGAGATATTTACATCTATTGTAAAAAAGCAATCGGATAAGATTGATCCTATTAGAAGTAAATTCGGTAAAATCGAGCAGGAAGAATTTAATTTAGGAGACATATTTATTCAGATTCAACAACTTGGTATTGAAAAAAAGGTTTTTTACTTTAGAAATCTTTTGGAGCAGCAAACTACCAAAATGCAAATTATTGTAACTTTCCTTGGAATCTTAGAACTAATTAAGCTGGGAAGAATAAAGATAGAGCAAGAGCATATGTTTGATGATATCCGCATTACTTATCTGGCATCAAACATTATAACTATGGAGGAGGCAGGATTTTAGTGGAATTAAAATTAGTGGAGGCACAGATAGAAGCCATTCTTTTTACTATGGGAGAGGCAGTAGAAATGGATAGACTAGCTTTGGCAATCGACCATGACGAGGATACAACAAGAAAAATAATTCAAAATATGATGGACAATTATGATGATGAAAGCAGAGGAATACATATTATTGAATTGGATGGAGCATACCAATTATGTACCAAGGCTTCTATGTATGAATCCATTATTAAGATTACCCATATACCTAAAAAGCATATTCTTACAGAGGTGCTTCTTGAGACCTTGTCTATCATTGCTTATAAACAACCAATAACAAGGCTTCAGATTGAAGCAATCCGTGGTGTTAAATCCGACCATCCTATTAATAAATTAATAGAATATAATCTTATTTGTGAATTAGGTAGAATGGATGCACCAGGCAGACCTATTTTATTCGGTACTACAGAAGAGTTTTTAAGAAGCTTTGGACTACAATCCTTGGATTCGCTACCTGCCATAAACCCCGAAAAGCTTGAGGATTTTAAGCTTGAGGCTGAAGAAGAAGCAGAGCAGCATACACTTGATATATAAAGCAACGCAAATACTAAACAATGGGTTTGAAATAATAAAAATAATACTTGCATATTGAAATACATTTTATTATAATGTCTACGATAATTATAATAACAATAGAAAGGTTGTGATATTAGAGTTGGAAAAGAAGCTTACTTTATGTGGCTTTAACAACCTCACAATAACACTTAGCTTTAACATTTACGATGTTTGCTACGC
>JAAYJU010000047.1 GCA_012522735.1 Clostridiales bacterium
GGTTTTACCTCCTCTAGATATTATTTTTGTTTTAGTGCTTATAACGGAGGTTTTACCTCCTCTAGATATTATTTTTGTTTTAGTGCTTATAACGGAGGTTTTACCTCCTCTAGATATTATTTTTGTTAATATATAAGCGGATTAACTCGAAAGTCTTCGACTTTCTCGTTCACACAAAGGTTCAGCTTGCTGAACCGATGCACTTATCCAAGAAAATCACTGTGATTAATTGTAACGCATAGTACGCGTCACAATAATCACATTAATTTTCTTGCACTAATCCGCTTATCGTGTAAATTCATACACTCCAATCCCTACCGCTATGGTAAGGTTAAGGGAATCCACATCAGATGTCTGTGGTATCATGATGCTTGTTCCAGCATTAAGAAAAGAATCATCCAAACCCCTAGCTTCATTCCCAAATACAAGAGAAAAAAGCTTGGATTTTGGGCAATCCTTAATATTCATCGTATGCTCTTCATTTATCATAAAGGTAAATACATCGTGCTTACTATAGAGCTTGCGGTATTCATCATAAGAGTTAAAGAGCTGAAAGTTTAGCTTAAAAAGCGCACCCATTGAGGCCCTAACACTCTTTGGATTAAAGATATCCGCTCCGGGAAGGATTATGGCTATATCATATATCCCAAATCCAACTATAGTTCTTAGAATTGTTCCCAGATTTCCCATGTTGCTCGGATTAACTAATACGATATGAGGGCTATCCTTTGCTAGCTCACAGCTATATTTTTCAAATATACCAGCCACATAACAATTATTCTTGTCGCTAAGCCTTCCAATTAGCTTATCATTCATTTCCAGAGGAATATTATATCTTGCACATAGAGTCCTCAAACTGTCTGTATCAGTATAGCTTGAATGCATCAGTACCTTATATACTAGCTCGGGTTTGCTTAAGATAAGCTCATATGTGGGAAATGCACCAAGCGTATAAGAATAAGATGCCTCTCTTTTATAAGGCTTTATCTGTATATGCTCTATAGGTCTGCCTTTGTCGCTTCCTTCCATGGGTCACTCTCTTTCAATTAATCAGATAACAGAAATTCCTTCGTTTCTCGCAACTTGTCTAATAAAGGATGAAGCCTCCAAATACTCCTCATGGGTGTTAAGATGCTCCACAAACACCGGTATGTCTTCTCCTAGCTTGTCAATAAGGTGAACTATCCTTCTATAGTTAAGCTTACCCTTACCAGGCATAAGCTCCTTTATAACACACGGATAGGCCTTCTCCATTATTACATCCTTAGCATGGATGCTTTTCGTATATGGACCTAGCTTTTTAAAGCATTCCTCGATAAATTCCTCGCTTTTTAGGAAACGTATCGGGCTATTAATCATATTGGTAAAGTCAAGATGGACACCAAAGGCCTTACGGTCAATATCCTTAATAAGCTTTAAGTAGGAATCGGGAGAATCTGGTATCATCCAGGGCATAGGTTCTAGCGTGTAAAATGTGTACTTTGGATTAACACTATCAATTATATCTCTGGTGGTATCAACTATAAGTGTATAAACATCTTCATCGTAGTTTTCTTTATAAAAGCCGTCCCATATCTCTCCCCTTGAGCCTGTGATATTGACACAGCAATTAGCCTTTAGCTCATCTGCAAGCGCAAGCCTTTCCTTACAATATTCAATATTTCTTTTTGCTTCTATTTTGTCTAAGGAAATGGGGTTTCTCCATACTCCCACTTCTCCAATTAATATATTATTATCCTTGGCACATTCTATATATGCTCTCTTTAAGTCATCATCTGCTTCATATCCTATCGGAGCATGGACCGCGCTATAGTTTAATTCCTTAATCAGAAGTAGCCATTCTCTAGGATTACCATATGGTTTTTTTACTTCTCCTCCGATTCTCATTGCTTCCTCCCCATATATACCAAGGCTAACATTCCGGGACCGGTATGGGACCCGATGATTGGGCCTATCTGAGCTATTATTACATCCTTGACAACATTCTTTCTTAGAATCTGATCCTTAAGTATCCTAGCCTGCTCTAAATTATCTGCATGACCTACCACTACTGTCTGTGAAGATAAATCATTTCCCTCTGTGATCATCTTGGATATCAAAAACTCCATCTCAGCTTTGCTTCCCCGAATCTTTGAAACAACCACCAGCTTCCCCTCTTCATCGGTGCTTAATACCGGACGGATTTTAAGTGCTGTACCTACTACCGCTTCGATGGAGGTGACTCTTCCTCCTCTTTTAAGGTGGAACAAATCTCTTACAGTAAACCAATGACGGGAATTATACTTATGTTCTTCAACCCAGGTCTTTAGCTCATCAATATTCATGCCATCCTTCTTAAGTAAGGCTGCATGAAGTACCAATAAGCCCTCACCTATAGATGCACATTTTGAATCAATACAATATATCTTCCTGTCAGGATATTCCCTAATGAGCTCATCCACGACCAACTGTGCACCACTATATGTACTACTAAGCCCTGATGAAAATCCAATATATAAAATATCCAACTCTTTATCTAAAATATTCTTGAAGTATTCTGTGAAAACTGCTGGTGTTATCTGAGATGTATGGGTATCGGCACCAGCCCTTAAACCCTCATAAAATTCTTCTATACTAAGCTCCTTTTCATCCGGATGGTAATTGTAGGCAACATCATTAATATCTACTCCCATGGGTATTACACTTAATCCATATTCTTCTATTATGGAGTATGGTAAGTCTAATGTCGCATCACTTACTATAATATAATCACGCATCTTAATCTCTCCTAAAAAGAATCATTCTATAAAACATTTTATACGATTATAGTCCTCTTAGCAAGTGATTATAAACCACTTATGATTATAATTTATTTTTAATTGATATCACTTGTGAGTGTAATTATCTTTTGATTATATAAAAAGACATTTACATTCTCTATAGTATTGATTTATAATGGTTATCAGCGATAATAATGAAAGGCATAGACAATGGATTTTATAACACAGATATTACTCGGCTTTTGCTTGGCTACAGATGCCTTTGCAGTATCTATATCAAATGGTATGTGTAGCTATAAGGTAACAAAAAAAAATGTACTTTCTACCGCCTTTACTTTTGGATTCTTTCAAGGTATCATGCCTATACTAGGCTTTATATTTGGTAATCGATTTACTGGCGTAATATCTAGGTATCAGCATTTTATTGCTCTCTTCTTACTTGGTGCAATTGGCCTTAATATGATTGTTGATGCTGTCAAAGATAAGAAAAACCCGGAGGGTGTATGTAAAGCTAGAAATGTCTTTGCCTCCAAAAATCTTATTATTCAGGGTATTGCTACCAGTATAGATGCTTTGGCTGTTGGAGTAAGCCTAGCTGCTTTGGATGCCAATATTACAACCACTGCGCTTCTTATTGGCACCATTACATTCTTCTGTTGTTCATTTGGAGTATACATAGGTAGAAAATTCGGTCTACTTTTAGGTATCAGGGCAAAATTTGGTGGAGGAATCCTTTTAATATTATTAGGAATCAAGATATTTGTTGAAAATATAATATAGAAGAAAAAAACAAAGATCTATCTTATATAGGTTGAAGACATCTTTATTGAGGGAATAATATGAATAAAAGAACACTTATTACAATTGGCAAATGGTTTCTATTAGCTATTCTTGCTTCTGGTAATTTCATGGCTTATATGATAAATGAAACCAGGATTAATATTATTCTGGTTATTGTAATACTTGTTTATGGTACCTATGAGTTCTTTAATTCGCTTTCAGGTAAGAATCTAAACCTGAATTTCAAGCTCTATCTTTTTTTCTTTTATATGCTATCTAATATCAGCCTTATCTTAGGGCTTAGAGCGCTTATGTCAGATCAATTTCAGATGGTCATTATGTGTCTCTTGTTCTTGATAGGCGATATTATACTTATACTTTATATGCTACATAAGAGTACTACTAAGGAATAGTCATATATGTTATAATATTATAAAAGATTGGATGAAACAAATGAAAACACTCTATATCTCTGATCTAGACGGAACACTACTTAGTCCTAATGTTACCCTAACAAAGAGAACCGTTAGTATTCTTAATGATTTAATGAGCCAAGGCCTGCTATTTACTGTGGCTACTGCCAGAAGCATAGCATCAGTAAAACATATATTAAAGGATCTTGAGCTTACTCTACCAATTATATTAATGAATGGGGTATGTATTTATGACCCACTTAAAAAGAACTATGTCAAGGTAGAATCCTTTGGTAGAGAAGATGTGAGCAAACTAATCTCCATGATTGAAGAAAATCATCTAAAGGGCTTCTTATATACCGTAAAAAATGGCAAGCTTGCAACCTATTATGAAGAACTAAGCAATAAGGCTCTTAAGGATTTTCATGATGAGCGAGTTAGCAAATACAACAAATCCTTTATACAGATTGATGATTTTTCATCGCTTGTAGATGAACCTTTAATATATTTTACTTTAATGGATTATAAGGAGAACTTAGAGCAGCTTAACGAAATTGCTAAAGAGCTCCCTAATATAAACAGCGTCTTCTATAAGGATAATTATTCTAAGAATATGTGGTATCTTGAGATCTTTTCAAAGAATACATCAAAATATCATGCCGTGCAATTTCTTCGTAACCATCTCTCTTTAGATACCATTGTAGGCTTTGGAGACAATCAGAATGATATGGCACTTTTTGACGCCTGTGACAAAAGCTACGCTGTAGAAAACGCCATATATGATCTAAAGCTAAGAGCAGATGGTATTATTGGAAGAAACACCGATGACGCTGTGGCAATCTGGCTCAATAGTAATGGTTTAAAAACACGAAAGGAGAATAACTATGAATAATATTCAAGACTCTTATATTTTATCAAATGGTAATAAAATCCCCTGCGTAGCCTTCGGTACATGGAAGCTTCCTGAGGCTGATACTACCGTAGATACCGTTAAGACCGCCATTGATTGCGGTTACAGGCATATAGATACAGCATTTAGCTATTATAATGAGGTGTCTGTAGGTAAAGCAGTACGGACCTGCGGTTTAAAAAGAAATGAGCTATTTGTTACAACTAAGTTAAGTAATGACAGCCATGGCTATGAGAACACCTTAAAAGAATTTGAAATGTCCATGGATAATTTAGGTATTGATTATGTAGACTTGTATTTAATACATTGGCCCAGACCACTGTCCATTCGAGATAGATGGAAAGAACTTAATGAAGGCACTTGGAAGGCCTTTGAGGAGTTATATAATGCCGGTAAAATAAAAGCTATCGGTGTTAGTAACTTTTTAGACACTCATTTGGAGGTGCTATTAGATACAGCGACTATTGCTCCCATGGTCAATCAACTGGAGCTACATCCCCAATATGTACAAAGTGATGTTGTAGAGTATTGTAAGAATCGTAGAATGATTGTAGAAGCCTGGAGTCCGCTTTTAAAGGGCGATTTTAGTCATCCTGTTCTAATTGAAATCTCCAAAAAGTATAATAAGTCCGTAGCTCAGATATTGCTTCGTTGGAGCATCCAGCATGGTTTCCTGCCTCTTCCTAAGGCATCGAAAAAGGAGAGAATGTTGGAGAACGCCGATATATTTAACTTTGACCTTTCAGAGGCAGATATTGAAGCCATGAAAGCGCTAGAAGTCCTTGGCAGAACCGGTGCCCATCCCGATACAGCAGAATTTTAAAGAAGGTGCTGTCACAAAATTGCATCAGGAGGTTACTTACCTACCCGTAATGCAACCTCCTGTAATTTATTTTGTGACAACACCTTCTTATATCTTTCTATAATAGTGGAATTCCGCTTTTTTCTGCATCCTCTATAGTCTGGTCAGGCCATACGGATGCCTGCACTTCACCGATATGGGCTTTACGCAGATAAAACATACATATCCTAGACTGACCAATTCCCCCTCCGACTGTATAGGGTAGTTCCTTGTTTAATAATGCCTTCTGGAATGGATACTCGGCTCTGTCCATACACCCACTTAGCATAAGCTGTTCTCTTAAGGAATTCTCATCTACACGAATACCCATTGAAGATAATTCAAGGGCAATATCTAATATAGGATAATATACGATAATGTCTCCGTTTAGCTTCCAGTCATCATAGTCCGGTGCTCTCCCATCATGAGGCTTTCCTGATGCCAATACTCCACCTATTTGCATGATAAATACAGCACCCTTTTCCTTAGCTATATCATGCTCTCTCTCTTTTGGAGTAAGATTAGGGTAACGGTCTTCTAGCTCCTGTGAGCTTATGAAGAATATTTCCTCAGGTAGAATCTCACCAGTGTAGCTATATTTACCAGAAATATATTTCTCAGTATTTTTAAGAGCATTATATACCAGCCCAACAATTTCCTTTAGGGTCTCTTCATTTCTATCACTTTTATTAATTATCTTTTCCCAATCCCATTGGTCTACATATATAGAATGGATATTATCGGTATCCTCGTCTCTGCGTATAGCATTCATATCAGTATACAAGCCTTCTCCTACCGAAAACCCATATTTCTTTAGTGCTAAGCGCTTCCATTTTGCAAGGGAGTGAACGATTTCTACTATAGCATCATTTTGCTCCTTTACTCCAAATGCAACAGGCCTTTCAACTCCGCTAAGGTTATCATTTAAGCCGCTTTCTGGCTTGACAAATAAGGGTGATGATACTCTGACAAGATCAAGTTGCTTTGCTAGCTCTCTTTCAAAAAAGTCCTTTACATCCTTAATGGCAATTTCCGTCTCTTTAATATTTAGCTGTGGCTTATAGCCTTCAGGTACTACAAAATTCATGCCAATCCTCCTCGTATAAATAATAATTTTCTACTATTAATAACGGAGGTTTTATCTTCCCAAACCCTATGGATTCCCTCAATTATAGTCTAGAAATAGTAAAAATGAATATGTAGCACATTTTACAATCAACTGCTTACTTTGTCAACTAAAAAACATCTAAATCGGGGTTAGGTACGGTGCCAGGTACGGTACCTGATACCAATAAAATGAAAATAGTGCTACCCGATCGAAAGGCAGCACTATCCCCGAAAAGTAAAAGGAGAGTATTATGTTTACTATTATTGATTAATTATTTTTCTTCTTTGATACCACATCGAATATTACAGCACCAAGAAGAACCATACCCTTTACAACCTTTTGCCAGTTGGCATCAACTCCCATGATAGACATACCAAGGTTGATTACGCCCATAAGTAATGCACCGATGATAACTCCAGATACCTTTCCTGTTCCGCCATATGCGGAAGCTCCACCGATAAAGCAGGATCCAATTGCATCCATTTCATAGTTCTGACCGTATGTAGGCTGTGCAGAGGTAAGTCTGGCTATTGTCATCATTCCGACAAGTGCAGACAAAAAGCCCATATTAGTATATGCTAGGAAGTATATTCTGTTTGTATTAATACCTGAAAGCTTTGCTGCCTTCTCATTGCCACCCACCGCATAAAAATGGCGGCCTAATATAGTCTTTGAAGTTATATATCCATATATTAAGACTACAATCGCTACAATAACCATAGCTGTAGGAATACCTTTATGTCTAGAAAGCTGATAGGAAAATGCTAAGATTACTGCACATATAATAGCAGATTTGATTAGTGTCCTATTCAATGATTCAGTTTCATATCCTTTTCTTATTTTCTTTATTCTTCCCTTGATCTGAATAAGAATATATAAAACACAAGCAATTATACCAGTTACCATGGTTGTAAGGTTAAATCCTTCCATCCCAAATATATCAGGAACATAGCAATCAGCTCCACCGCCAAATAATCGAATAAATGTCGAATTCGTAAGTGACACGGTCAAGCCCTGCAACACTACATTGGAAAGACCTCTGAATATAAGCATACCTGCCAAGGTAGTAATAAATGGTGGTACCCTTACATAAGCAATCCAGAAACCTTGCCAGGCCCCGATAGCAGTACCTATAATTAGCATAAAAATAACAGCAATAACCCAGTTTACATCCTTATTTTCCATTAAGGTTGCTCCGACAGCACCTACAAAGCATACAACGGATCCTACTGATAAATCAATGTTTCCGCCTGTTAAGATACAAAGCAACATACCGGTTGCCAATACGAATACATATGCATTTTGTGATATTAGGTTAGAAACATTTTGTGGAAGGAGCATTCTTCCTCCCGTCTGCCATACAAAGAATGCAGATATAAGAACTAATGCTATTATCATTGTATTCGCCTTAATAAATGAAACTACTTTTGCCTTATTCATTGTTTACGCTCCTTTATTACTTGTTTTCAAAATATGTGCCATAATATTTTCCTGTGTTGCCTCGGCTCCTTCAACCTCACCGACCATTCTGCCGCTCTCCATAATATAGATACGATCACACATGCCGATGACTTCCTGAAGCTCTGATGAAATAAGAATCACTGATCTGCCCTCTGCAACTAATTGGTTGATAATACAGTAAATTTCATATTTTGCTCCAACATCAATTCCTCGTGTTGGTTCATCCAAAATAAGAATCTCCGGATCCGCAAACATCCATTTTGCCAATAATGTCTTTTGTTGGTTCCCACCGCTTAGATTACCTACATTTTGCTCCACAGTGGGGCATTTAATATTTAAGTTATCTTTCTGTTCTATCGCAGCCTGATATTCTCTATCTGGGTCAATTACTCCTTTGTTGCTAACTCCCGATAAATTTGCCAAAGATATATTATGCTTAATAGAATTCGTAAGAATTAATCCCTCATCTTTTCTATCTTCTGTTACATAAGCTAATTTATGCTTGATTGCTGTACTTTCATTTTTTAGAGTTACTTCGTTTCCATTAATTTTAACTTTACCTGAAATCTCGGTACCATAGCTTTTGCCAAACACACTTTTAGCTAATTCAGTGCGTCCTGCACCCATTAGTCCTGCAATACCTACTACCTCTCCCTTACGAATGTACATGCTTACATTATCAATAACCTTATGGTCCTCATATATAGGATGGAACACGTTCCAATTCTCTACTTCTAAGGAAATATCGCCGATATTTTGCCTTTCTCTCTTAGGAAAACGGTCAGATAAGCTTCTGCCTACCATACCTCTTATAATGCGATCCTCCGTAATTGTATCCGTATGCTTATCTAGAGTTTCAATAGTCGCACCGTCACGAATGATTGTAATCTTATCTGCTATGTAAGAAATTTCATTGAGTTTGTGTGATATAAGGATTGATGTCAAGCCTTCCTTCTTAAATTGTAATAATAAATCTAGAAGTGCCTTCGATTCCTTTTCATTAAGGGATGCGGTAGGCTCATCAAGAATAAGAAGTCTTGCATTTTTAGCTAGAGCCTTTGCTATCTCTACTAGCTGCTGCTTACCGACACTGATATCCTTTGCTAATGTTCTTGAGGATTCATTTAGTCCTACCATGCGCAGATAATTATCTGCCATATCATAGGTTTCGTCCCAATCTATTGCAAATGCTCTTCCTCTTTCATTACCGAGGAACATATTTTCACCGATTGTCATATAGGGGATTAAGGCTAATTCTTGGTGTATTATAACAATCCCCTTCTCTTTACTGTTTTTAATATCAGTGAAATGGCATTCACTGCCATCATAATATATCTGACCCTCATAGGAACCATAAGGATAGATACCACTTAATACATTCATTAGTGTGGATTTTCCAGCACCATTTTCACCGACAAGAGTATGTATTTCGCCCTCTTCAACTTTTAAATTAACGTTATCAAGTGCTTTAACGCCAGGGAAAGTTTTGGTGATATTCTTCATTTCAAGTAATACTTTCGCCAACTGTATCCCCCTCCAAAATCTAACCTTTTATGGGTATGAATCTCATTTTATATATTTCCTAAAAACATTGAAATACATTTATGGATTTATGGGGCTTCTTGCATTTGATAGCTCTAGCTAGATATGCAATAGCCCCATATTATTCCTTGAATTATCTTAAGACTACTTTAGCTGATCAGCTGTGTAATATCCTGATTCTACTAATAATTCTTCATAGTTGTTAACATCTGCAAATACGGGCTCGCATAGGTATGTAGGAACAATGCCCTTACCATTATCATAGGTCTCTTCATCATTAACAGGAGCTTCTCCGCCCTTCATGATAGCGTCAACCATCTTTACTGTCTGTTTTGCCAAGTCACGGGTATCCTTGAAGATTGACATGGACTGTTTTCCTGCTATCATATTCTTAACGTTAGCGATATCACAATCCTGACCTGTAAGGATAGGCCACTCACCAGTATAGGATGCTGTCAAGGCATTTGCTACACCAAGTGCTGTTGAGTCATTAGATGCCATAACTGCATGAAGCTCTGTTCCGTCTGCATAGAAGGAAGATATAATATTCTCCATTCTGGACTGAGCATTTTCTGTTGACCAGTTAGCAGTTGCAACGGTAGCGAAATCAGTCTGACCGGATTTAACTACTAATTTACCTGCATCAATGTAAGGATTAAGAACATCCATAGCACCGTTAAAGAAGAATCTAGCATTGTTATCTCCAGGGTCACCGGTGATAAGCTCAATATTGAAAGGACCTGCTGCATTCTTAAGATCTAATGCTTCTTCAATATACTCACCCTGCTTCTGACCAACCATATAGTTATCAAATGTAGCATAATATGAAACAGCATCTGTGTTCATAATTAAACGGTCATAAGCAATTACAGGAATGTCTTTTTCTTTTGCCTGAGCAAGAACTGTTCCAAGTGAATCACCCTCGATGGAAGCTATAACTAACATGTCTACATCATTAGCAATCATGTTCTCAATCTGTGAAACCTGTGTCTGAATATCGTTACTAGCATACTGAAGATCAACCTTATATCCTGCTTCCTTCAGTTGGCTCTCCATATTCTGTCCATCCTGGTTCCAACGCTGAAGATCCTTTGTAGGCATACATACGCCAATAGTCTTGTCTCCGCCCTTACCACCTGTCTCTTTTGTGCCGCAAGCAGTGAGTAATGATGCAATCATTACGACGCAAAGTAAGATTCCTAATAATCTTTTCTTCATATCTTTTACCTCCCTTTATTAAATAACTATACTTTACTGCATCTAAAATATAACATAAAATAATTAGGACTAACTTGCTAATTACCGTATATTTTTATGGGAGATTATAACAGAACATGCATGCTTAAATTAAAAATAGCAATAAATTGCTATGATAATCTCAATAAAATCCTAATTATACCATTTTGATGTAATAGGACGAACTTTCCTCTATTACATAAAAAAGCTACTGCACAATATATTAGGTGTATATATGCAGTAGCATCTATTACTCTTGAATATTTAGATATACGTCTTCTCTATTTTGAAAGCCTCCGTCAATAATGATTTCGTCCATATTATCCTTGTTTACGCCAATAGGCTCCAGCTTTACATAAGGAACATCCCAGATTCCATCATTTATGGTAGTGCTTATGTCAATACTTTCACCCTTAGCAAGCCTGACCGTGTACTCGGCAGCCGCCTTAGCTAGTTTATCGACTGGTTTATATACAGTCATCATTTGAGTTCCTTCGACTATTCGTTGACAGGCTGCCAAATCCGCATCCTGCCCGGTTACTACCACGCTACCAGCCATACGATTCTCTGATAATGCTCGTACTGCCTCGGTTGCTAGGTTGTCATTGCCGCAAAACACCCCGTCTATCTGTGACGTAATCTTCAAAGCTTCATTTACCGCATAGTAGGCCTCCTCTGCAAGCCAGTTTACAGCATTAACAGAATAAATCACATTTACATTATAATCCTCCATTACCTCACGATATCCCTGTTCTACCAGCTGAACGTTATGATCCGTGGTAGGACCAAAGATGGTTATTATATTTCCTTCTTCGGGAACATTATCCTTTAGAGTCTGTGCCATTAAGGTTCCTACCTTTTCATTGTCAAATGAAATATAAAGATCCACCTCAGATGTAATTAAGAGTCTGTCATATGCAACTATCTTAATACCTGCTTCCTTTGCCTTCTCCACTACCTCTCTACATGCCTTGGAATCAACCGCGATAATTACAATAGCATCCATTTTCTTCTTAATAAAATATTCAATCTGTGAAATCTGTTTGTCCACATCGCCGTTGGCATTTTGTACATTAACCTCAGCCCCTAATTCCTCTGCAGTATAAACGAACACATCTCTATCTCTTTGCCAACGTTCGATAACAAAGGAATCGAAGGATAATCCGATTTGAATTTTACTTTCTGGTTTATTCCCCTGATAGGCTGGTTCATTGTCCTCACTACAGCCTACAAAAGACAAAATAAAACATAAAATAATAATGCAAAAAATCGACTTCTTCATAACCCTATTACCCTCTCCATTTCTATGCTCCCCATGAATCATTTAATTATATAATTCTCTGTATTCAGTGGGGGTAACGCCTACCTGCTTCTTAAATATTCTGCTGAAATAATTTGGGTCACTATATCCTGTGTCGACACATATGTTCTTTATATTCATGCCACTGTGCATTAGTAAGTCTTTTGCTTTTTCTATTCGTAAATTTGTCAGGTAATCTATGAAGTTCTCTCCAGTCTCCTCCTTAAATAGCTTGGAGAAATAATAAGGACTTATGTCAACAATCCTTGATATGTCATCCAAGCAAATATCCCTATTGTAATTTTCTTCAATGTATTGCTTAGCCTTACATATCAAGCCACTAGTCTGCTCTCCTCTTTTCGTAGTTATATTTCTGCAGGCCTGTGTTATCTTATCAATAAACCATTTCCTAAGCTGCTCATCATTTTCAATATTTATTATAGTAGGAAGATAATCCTCACGGTATAAGAAATAATAGGTCATTCCTCCACTTAAAAATGCTTTCTGTTCAGCAAACAACACAAATTCCAACACCTTCAATTTGATGTCCATGGTATAATTCGGATAATTACTTACCATCCAATCAAAGAATAGATTCGCCTGAGTCCTTGTACCCTCAATATCACCCTTCTCAATTTTATCAAATAATTCGCTCTCTGTATCTATAGGATAATCCGCCTCATACTCACAGCCGATGGCAAGATCCTTCACATGGGCTACTCTTCCCTTGCTGTTTCTAATAGCGCTTAAGGCTTCTTTATAGGATTCCCCAAGCTTATATATGGAAGTCACTGATCCAATTCCGATCTTGAATTGAATATCAAGCCGTTTTGTCAAATCTCTTATTAGCTTTCTTGCTTTTTCAATAATTCCTATTCTGTCATCATATTCAAGCTGAGGCTTATCAGACGGAATAAATGTAACGATCTTATTTACCATAATCGGGCTAACTATGCAGTTTATCTCCTCCTTCAAGCTTTCTCTTATAGTAGGATAAAAGGACTGAGCCTTTACACTCATCCCGACCGGATTTGTCAGATTACCGTCTACCAGTGATTCACCGAATTCTACTACAAGCATCATTCCATATTCATCCTTAATTCCTAGAAGACTACAGAAATTATCCTTTTCTCTTTCAAAATCCGCTCCGGATAATGCAGCATAGATAAAATCACTTTCAATTATAGGTATAACAATTTCCAACTTTTCTCGTATCAATAGGTCATTACTTCTCTTTTTCCTGTCTTCCTCAATTATGTCCATTGCCTTTTGCAAGACCCGAGTTACCACCGATTGGTTAACTGGCTTTGTCAGATATTCTAGCACTCCCAGATTTATCGCTTCCTTAGCATAATTAAACTTATCAAAGGCAGTCATAACTATGAATATAACTGATTTGTTGGTCTTTCTAATCTCCTTCATTGCTTCTATTCCGTTAATTCCCGGCATATGTATATCCATTATGGCAATGTCAGGTTTGAACTTCTCTGCTAGCTCAATTACACTTCTTCCGGTGTATGCATATTCGACCGTGCAGCTTTGACCAAAATTCTTCTCTATAATAAATTTTAATGAATCAATAACGATACCCTCATCATCTGCAAGCATTATCTTATACACGTGTATCATCCTCCTTAGGTATAAGCATAGTAACAGTCGTGCCCTTATCATGTCCATCACTATGTATATGAAAAATATCATCTGTTTCATAGTAAAGCTTGAGCCGGTTAATCACATTTCCAAGTCCAATTCCATTGGAATCCTTGGTTAGGCTTACTTCTCTTTCCACATTGCCGTTCTTTATACCTTGGCTTAATATCCTATCGATTGTAGCCTGCTCCATCCCTGCCCCGTTATCATATATGATTATACGTATAGCATCGGGCACACGATCTACCTCTAGACATATTTTCCCCTCATAGTCTATGTCTCTGATGCCATAATTTACTGAGTTTTCTACTACAGGTTGCAAAATCATACTTGGAACCTTAACATCCAGAACACTCTCATCTATTGTCTTAAAAAAATTAATTTTACCTGAAAAACGAACATTTAATATGTAGATATATGTATCAACCAGCTTAATCTCATCTCTTAAGGTAGAGTCCTGATTGAAGCTTTTCATATTAAATCTAAAGAAATCAGCCATGTTCTCGATAAAGAGGCAGGTCTTGTCCGCCCCTTCCATCATTGCAAGCTGGGCACCGGCATTTAAGGTATTAAAGAGAAAATGAGGATTAATTTGCGCTTGAAGATATTTAAGCTGTGCATCCTTTAAATGATTTGTCATCATCAGCTCTCTTTCCTTCATTTTGCTTTCTAACTCCATGCTTTCCTTAATCCTTCTGATATACTGCTGAATGCTGACTGTCATAGTATTAAATGCTTTCGTAACAATTCCAACCTCATCAGAGGTCTTAACAGGAACTAATTCCACATCAAAATTACCGGCTGATATTTGATTTGCAGTCTTGGTTAATTTCATAAGAGGACCAGTAATACTTCTGGTAACTATAATAATTAAAACAATGTTGAATGCCATTATAAACAAAAGCACCGAACTACTTATTACTTCCAGATAATTTAAGGAAGTTCTTAATAGCTCGTAATTATATGAATTATACTTAAATTGCTCATTATTTAATGTATTGATATGAGTACTTATATAATCATATATTCCCGTAGCTTCCTCATAATTTGCCTTATAACGCTCGATGTTATTGCCTCGCTTAGCATCAACAGTCATATCAACCAAATTTAGATATGTTTCCGACATACTCTTTATGTTCTTCTGCATGATTATTACATTATTATCTGAGACATCATCCTTAAGGTCATAGACTAGATTCTTATAATTTTGCTCACTCACATAATAGTTTTCAAGGGACTCTGTACTTTTTGTGTTCAGATATTCAAAGACATATCCATGAAGCTTATCCAATGAGTCCATTAAATCATTTAGCCCGATATTAGAGACATATACCTCATCTATGCTTCCGATAGATTTATTAATGTTATAATACATAAACATGTTGGCAAAAAATACGACTCCCGTTGTTAACGCGAATACCAATACTAAACGAATCCTGATAGATCCTTGAATAATTTTCTTTTTCACAATGACCACCAATCCCCGCATATAATAATCCGAATTTCAGCTAATCTGGTTAATCTTTTTTCTCTTCGCCCTCAGACTGTGCCCTAATATAGTCGTCAATATTATCATTATTTATAGCATATACATCTACGGAGAAATAATCACTAACCTGTCCCGTCTCCATATATTCATTCAGAGCCTCGACACAATAGGCTCCCATTTGCTTGGCGTCAATTGACATTGTGGAGTGAATTATCCCCTTTTGTATGGCACTTAATATCAGATCCGAATCATAATATCCTATAATATTTATTACACCGACCTTATTATAATCTACGACTGCTTGATATGCGCACCTAGTATCTATAGCCGTGAGGCATACTAAAACCTCTGTGGGATTCTGACTATCCTTTATAATATTTCGGATATCTTCCTCAGAGCTAAATGTGCTTTGTGTATTTACATTAACTGAATTCACCCACACTCCGTTGCCCGCTACCATTTCTCTTATGCCCGAATCAATTACATTCATACCGGCATTATGACTATCTGAGTTTAGTAGAATTGTAACATTCTTTTTCCCGGCTTTAACGACCTCTAGTACCTGCTTTCCGTATATCTGTCCTTGATTATAGCTGTTAACCCCGACAAAGCTTTTACGCTTACTGTTAGGCTCATCATTAAGAACTGTAATAACAGGAATTCCCGCTTCATCCGCAATATTTATTAGATCTATTATTTCTTCTTCTCCGTTGGGTTCAATAATAATACCGTCTACTTTAGAAGCAATTGCCATTTTCATCAAATCCCGAAGTGGATAAGCGCTTGGTAGACTAGAGCCTATTCTTTCAACATATATCTCCCTTCCCTTTCCACTTTCCAATGCACCCTCATATATAGCTTCCCAAAAAGGTGCGTCGGCTTCTTCAGATATCAGCGCATAATGATATTTGTAAGTATTATACTTCAAGCTATCTTCTGCACCCAAATCGTTAAGCCTATTCCTATACAATGTCATTCCAATAAATATTATTAAAAATCCAGCGGATATACTTATCACAGCCGCTAACATTATTACCTTATTCTTTTTTAAGTTTCTCATAAATATAGACATAATAAACCTCGATTTTCAATCTTATTCTAATTTGAGCATATCACATTAATATTTTTTTTACTAGATAATTTGCTTTTAGATGTCCCTAAAGTAACATCTAATTTTTGAAAGAATAAGATATAAGGAGCAATAATGGTACCAGGTAGGGTGACGCCAGGCACCAAAAGAAAGGATGTGCCTCCATGGCTATAAATATCTTTATAGATCAGGGCCATAATCCTGTCGGGTCTCATAACGCAGGTGCGACAGGCAACGGTTTGTTTGAATCGGACATTAACTATCAAGTAGGTATATATCTTGCCAATCTTTTGAACAATGATTCTAGATTCGAAGCACGATTATCAAGGCCTACTGCAACGACTGTATTGGGAACAGATAATTCTAGCAGCTTAGTAGAAAGAGTACGAATGGCCAATGAATGGCCTGCAAATTACTTTATAAGTATCCATTGTAATGCAAATCCTAATCCCGCAATTAATGGTACAGAAGTTTATATATATCAGTATGGTACACAAGCCAACTGGTTAGCTCAGAATGTAATGGATGGTATAGTACAGACTGTCGGAACAAGAAATAACGGAATAAGGATAAACCAAACCTTATATGTACTTAGGCGTACCACAATGCCCTCCATCCTAGTTGAGATGGGCTATCTTACCAGTTCCATAGATGCCGCCCTACTTCGTGATAATCAGTATGGATTTGCATATGGTATGTATATTGGTATTTTGAGATACTTTGGGTTTTCACCGGCCTAATAACTGAGGCTGTTTCATCTTGTGGGTGCATTACGGTTATACCTTTATACCCATAAATATTATGAAACAGCCTCATTATTTAGTAATCTTCTCTTAATCCAAATTCTGCTGATTCTACCCATTCCTCAGGACGGGTGAGCATTTTAACAAGCTCATCGAACATAATCAGATGGCGATTTTCCTCTCTTATTAAGAATTCAAAAAGCTCCTTATCCTTATCGTTATCAGCATCCTGTAGCATTTCCTGATATAGCTCAATGCTCTTCTCCTCAATATCAACTGCAAGACGATATACATCAAGCTGGGTGGTGCTTCTAAAATCATTTACTTCATAATCCTTTAATTCATGGAATACGGAATTGATTTCTTTTATACTATCATCTTCCTTAAGAGTATATTCCTCTTTATTAAGCCTCCTACGAAGCAGCTCTTCATGCTCTTTTTCAGAATCAGCTAATATTTTAAAAACCTTATTAAGTGCGTTGTCCTGATTCTTTTCAGCCTGCTCCAAATAATACTTTCTTCCTTCCATCTCCATTTGAATAGCAAATTCCAATGTGTTCATCCTAATCCTCCTCAATAATTATTCTTATAACATGACTTATAACGGAGGATTTATCCTCCCTCTAAAATTATTTTTATGATATAACAACAACGGAGGTTTTAACCTCCTGCAATTATTTATGATATGGTTCATTATTTATAATCCTGTAAGCCCTATATATCTGCTCTAATAATATTAAGCGCATCAGCTGATGCGGAAATGTCATTTTAGAAAAGCTAAGCTGGTAATCCGCCCGTTCAATAACCTCCTGTGAGAGACCTAAGGAGCCTCCGATTACTAAGCTGATATGGCTTTTACCTGAAACAAATAGCTTCTCCATCTGTTCTGCAAGCTCCTCAGAAGATATCATGTTTCCCTTAATCACTAAAGCTATACAAAAGGAATTATCCTTTAAAGCCCTTAGAATTCTGTCGCCCTCTTTCTTTTTTATGGCTTCTTCCATGGCATGACTTGCATTGTCAGGTGTTTTTTCGTCTGGAAGCTCTATTATGTCCAAAGTACAATACCTACCTAACCTTTTTCTATATTCATCTATACCTATGGTGAGGTATTTCTCTTTAAGCTTACCCACACATATCAGAGAGACCTTCATTTCTCAGCTCATCCTTTACTTCTTCTCTGACATACTCATATAATACGCCGTTTTTAACCAGTTTTAGTTTATCCCCTTTAAAGCCACGCTTGCGTAGCTCCTTTTGAAAATTATAAAGCATAAATCCATGAAAAACAATTAGAATGTTCTCTTTAGACCAATCGATTCTATTTAAAAATTTCTCAATCCTTTTTCTTGTACCAATAATCGTCTCCGGTTGACTTTTTGACTTAAAATACCATGCTAGCCTTCCACAGATATGCCATACAGAGAATGGTAGCTTTATTCGTTCGGTATGTATAAAGGGAGCATTATCAACCTCTCTAAGTAGCTTGTCTATCATAAGATTTCCACTGTACACCTCTTCTGCAGTGGATATTGCTCTAGGCAAATCGCTAACATAACAGGTATCCCATTCTATCCCATACATTTCAACCTTTTTTTTGATTACTTTTGAGATCTCATATTTTTTTGACCATTCCCTAAACTCCTTGGATGTCATCATTCTTTTATGAGGGCAGTTCACCTTAAAATGCCTTAATAATCCTATTCTCATATGCTTCCCCTGTAAATCATATTCTAGTATACATAGAAACTATTTATCATTGTACATAGAAATTTGCCATTTTTCAAGTAAAAGCTTGAATTTTAGTAGAATAACAAAAGCATAAAGGCAGACACTCTGTCATTGTCTGCCTCTATTATAGGAGGATGTCCTATATGTTATATCAATTAATATGTTATAAACTATTTATTCCGAAAGGAATTGCTCTTTTATTCCTTTACGCCACCAATTGTTAGACCTGTTACGAAATATCTCTGTAAGAATGGGTAAAGACAGACTATAGGAAATGCAGTGACAATAGTTGCCGCTGCTCTTACCGACTCCGGTGTTACCATGTTGGCTGCATGCTTCATGGCATTTGGATCACCCGATTGCTGTGAAACTGCTGACAAAAGTTTCATAAGCTCAAATTGTAATGTAGTTAGGTTTTCTCTTGATGGATTATAAATCATAACATCAAACCATGAATTCCACTGGTAAACGGCAATAAATAAGGCTACAGTAGCCAAAACCGGTTTACATAGGGGAAGAATAATCTTCAAAAATATCCTAACATGACCCGCACCATCAACCTGGGCTGATTCCACAAAGCTATCTGGCAGACCATTCATATAGGTTCTTATTACAATCATGTTATAGGCATATACCATTCCGGGGATTATATATACCCAGAAGGAATTGGTAAGGTGCAGATCCTTATAGAGCAGCATTGTCGGAATAATTCCGGCATTCAAATACATAGTTATAACAAATATCAAGGAGACTACTCTATTGAAATAAAATTCTTTTCTGGCTAGTATATATGCAAGTAAGGCTGTTGCTAATGTTTGTGCAAAAGTTGCTATAACAGTCCTCATAACAGATATATAAGCACCTGTCATTAAATTCTTCATATTGAACACTGTTTTATAGTTTTGTATCGTCCATTTTCTAGGTAGTAGACGTATTCCACCAGTCAGTGTGTCTACTGCCTCATTAAATGATATTGCAAGTGTATTCAGAATTGGATACAGAGTAATTATACAGAAAATTGTTAATACAATTGTATTTATAATTATAAAAGCTATATCGTACGGGCTCTTTTTAATTCTATTTGGTTTCCTCATGCTTTTCCCTCCCTCTAATATAGTCTTTCCTGATCAAAGACCTTGGCTGTCCTATTAGCTATTGATACCAAAAGTATACTTATAACACTCTTAAATATACCTGCGGCTGTACCGATAGAGAAATCCGCTCCTTGGAAGAAGGATTTGTTAAGTACATATGTGTCAATAACCTCTGCCGTGTTCTTAATCAGGTCATTCTTTAATTGTAGTTGGGCTTCAAAGCCTGAGTTCATAATCATTCCAAGATTGATAATTAGAAGGACAAAAATTGTTGATCTTATACCCGGAAGAGTAATATGTAGCATTTTCTTAAATCTGCCTGCTCCATCTATGGATGCAGCCTCATATAGATCCGGATTAATTGCTGTAATAGACGCTAGATATATAATACTGTTCCAACCAGTTTCCTTCCAGATAACTGAAAAACCAACTATCCACCAAAAGTACTTGCCATCGGCGAAGAAATTAATAGGTGCGTTTAATATTCCCCAGTCAACCAGAAGCTCATTTAATATTCCACCATCTACAGCTAATACATTTTTAACGATAGCCGCAACTATAACCCAGGAAAGGAAATGGGGCAGATAAGAAACTGTCTGTACCAATTTCTTTCCCTTTATATTTACAACTTCATTAAGTAATAGTGCAAAACCGATGGCAAAAACAAAGCTTAAAACCAGATTAATCATACTCATAGCTACTGTATTTCTAAAGGCCATTAAGAAGTCTTTTTCCGTTAATAGGTATGTGAATTTATCCCAGGCTACCCAGACCTGATTTGTACCAGCAGCCGGCTTATAATTCTGAAAAGCCATAACCCAGCCTTTTAATGGTCCATAAGCAAATACAATTACATAAAGTATAAAGGGTATGGTCAATAAAATAAGCTGCTTTTGCTTTAATATCATCCTAAAGGTAACGATTCCTGCCAGTCTATCATACATATTACCAATCAATGATAAGATAAGAATTAAACCGTTGATAGCGGCAATCACGAAAAATCCTATGCCCCAATTTTTTTGATAAAACTTTTCAACCTGTAAGGCCCCTATACAAATTGCATTAATTGAAATAATTCCTGTAAATGACATAAGTATATTTAGAAGTGATATTATTTTAACCGGTTTATATGCAGTGATATTTCTTTTAATAATAATAATAAATCCGGCTACTAATGATAACACCACTGTCATTATCAAAGTAAACATAACTAAAAAAGCACTAACAATATCCTGTTCAAAATCTTTTATTACGGAGGCTGACAAATCAATCATTCCAAAATAGGAAATATCTCTTTCTTTAATATCTCCCAGCTCATCCAGGTGGGCTACCTTAGCATTCATTCTTTCTGTGAGAATGTCTATAATGTAGTATTCATTTTCTTTTAATCTGCTTTCTATAGTCTGTCTATCCTTACCATTATATATATTCTTGGCAGTGTTATAGACTATATTCCTTGCAATGCCTGATTCCTTAGCCACATCCTTGATTATATTACTTTCAAGTGCTGCTAGACTAGGATCATATGAGTACCCTTCAACTACTCCTTCTTGCTCAGGAAGATGAAGATATGGAAGGAAGAAGCTTATAATAGTTGCAAAACACAAGGCAGCTATTATTATATAATAGGGTTTACGTTTATTCATTCTAGTGCCTCCATCTAAGACTTTAAATATGGGGTGCCTTAATGGTTAAGCCAATATTAAGGCACCCCTTATAAACGATTTTTATCTTACCAATCGGTATATATTATCTATTATTATCTATTATTCTCCGTCAGCAATAGCCTTTCTTCTACGAGCTTCTGCTGTCAATTCATCAAGGTAAGCATCAATGTCAACTTCTGTTCTATAGATTTCCATGTACTCATCCCAAATTGCATCAAATTGCTCTGCAGGTGCCATCATAGCCTTAGGCAGATATTCATGCTTAAGATCTGTAATCTTAGCTCTAGCTGCACCATAATCAGTATCAGTATTCCAAGTGTTGGTATATGACCACATAGGATACCAAGGCTCATTAGGAACACTTGGACTTAAGAAGTCAAGGAAGGTCTTGTAGCCGTAGCCATCCATAAGCTCTTTCTCAACTGGCTCTAAGCTGTCATAGTATTCACCTGGCTGCTCGTTAGGATCAATTGAGTTGATTCCATCATCAAAGAGTCCTTCGTAGTGAGGGAAGTATGCATAAGCCTGGTTAACCATATTCTGAGAAACCCAGTCAGTATTACGTATGTTCTCTCTTTGCTCCACAGTCCTATAGAAAACTCCGTCCCCATCAACCATATAATCTACGCCTTCTTCTCCCCAGTAAATCATCTTAGTGATTTCATCATCAAGCAAATCATTTAAGAACTGCATAGCACCCTCAATATCCTTACAGCTAGTTGTGATGCTTAAGCCGTTAGATACGTCAAGAGCTGCAGGACTATGCCATCTGTCTAATCTTTCACCATCAATGGTTATAGGTAGAGGAACGTAGCCATCCTCAAACTTACCCTGTGCCTCTAAAGCCTGAACTGCAGTATTGAAGTTCCAGAATTGGTCAAGTGTACCTAATACTCTGCCTGTGGATAATAATGAAATATATTGGTCATAGGACATAGTATAGGTTTCAGGATGAACTAGGTCTCTATTGAATGCTTCATTCATCTTCTTATAGTATTCATAAGCTTCAGGAATAGTATTATAATCAAGTGCGGTAACAGTCTCAGGATCAATAATTGCAGCACCATCATTAGGATAACCTACTAAGAATAGCGGCGGGTTCTCAATACCGAAGTATCTCCAGTCCTCAGAACTCATGGAAAATCCTACTGTATCCTGTCCATCTGCTGTCTGTGGATGAGCTTCTTTGTAGTCCTCAATTAAATCAAAATACTGGTCAAGTGTCTTAATCTCAGGATAATTAGCCCAGATTAAAACCTTTTTCTGTATCCAGAATCCCATGTCCCAATGCTCTGTAGCTAACTCTTCCCCTTTAATAATACCAAACTGAGGAATTATATAGATATGCCCGTCGTCCTCTCTAACTCTGTTCCAATCCGCCTCTGAAAGGTAGTTCTTGATATTAGGATAGTTATCCCAGTATTCATCGATAGCAATTAACACTCCAGCTTCGATTAAAGAGGGAGTTCCGGTGGAACCGGTAATAAGGTCAGGATAATCTCCACCTGCGATCATAACACCAATTCTTTCATCGGCAGTCTGAGCGGTCAGCCAAGTTACCTTGGCAGAAGCTCCGATTTTCTCTGCTATCTTTCTAAGCATACGATTGTCATCCGGTACTTCTGTTCCGGGAACTGCATGAAAGGCTGTAAAGACCTTCTCCTCTTTTTTCACATCATCTGCAATGCTCTTGTCATTATCCTTCTTATCGTCCTTCTTATTGTCGTCTGTTACTTTTCCCGGATCGTCGGTAGAAGTTTTCTCATCTTTTCTGCAACCTGTAAAAAGAGCGGCAAACATTGTAACAACAAGTATTGCAACAAGCAATGTCTTAAATCTTTTCATGTTCTTTCCTCCCTATACTTATTTACTGTAAATTGCACAACTATGCACTCACAGCTAAATAAATTCTATCAGTATTGCACAAGAGCATCAATGCATAAAGTATAGCCTAAATATAAAAAACTATATTTCTTTTAAAGTTTTTAATGTTTCTTATCTAATTTGTTTAAAAATCCCTTTCTGTACTGAAGAGGGGTTATGCCCTTCATCAGAACAAACCTAGAGATAAAATAATCTGTATTATTAAATCCTACCGCTTCTGCTATTTCATAGATTTTCCCGTCAGATCGTAGTAACAATTCGCATGCCCTATCAATTCTATAATTATTAAGATAATCCTTAAAGGTAATCCCAAATTGCTTCTTAAAAATCTGGCCGAGATAAGCAGAGTTAATATAGTACTTTTCACTAAGGGATTTTAGGCTAAGATTATTCATATAATTTTCAGTGATTTCTCTTTCAACCTCCGTAAGCACACCTCCCATCGCATGCTTCCTTAAAGAAGAAAGATAATCCGAAAACTCTATCGCAAATTTCTTGAAATGGGCAACACTTCCTCTAATTGATGTCTGGCCGTAACCACCCTGGCTTATCATCCTATATACCTCCTCCTGGTCGAAGTCAGGATAGAGGTTTTTTGCCAGACTAATTAAGCTAAACAAAAGATAATCAGTGCTTAGCTTAATAATATCCGGCTCTACAACCAACTCCTTAAAATGCTGATAGAGACTAGTAACTTTCATATTAATTAGCTCATTATCGTTTTCCTCAATCGCTCTAATCAGATCATCAATCAGACCCTTATCTACAGAATATATACTTGTATTTATTTTATCTTTAATTTCATCATAAAATGATATATCCGTAACCTTAGAATACAGCTGAAAATTTTTGGCTATGATAGCTGATTTATATGATTCACTTATTGTCGATATATCTTCTTCTCTTTGTCCGATGTAAAATATAATACTATAGGAAAGCGTAGCATTTAAAGTGTCATGAAGACTTTTAATATACTCCTTCTCATTTAATGCTAGCTCACCAGCTAATTTCTTTACATATATAAAGCCTATATATAAATCATGATTATCCTTCTGAGGAATATAGGCGTGAAATCTATGCTCTCCCAGATGAGCTTTTATTGCATCGTATAACCTACTTTGCTCTTTAGCCTTATTCGTGTTGGTTAACTGATTATATGTATCGTTAGTGGTGTCATATTCGATACGAATATATCTTACATTATTAATATCCATCAAATGTCTTTGAACATAGCTTACAGATTCCTTATCATAAATACCCGAGACAAGGCCTTCTAAATGACTATTATATATAATCCTCTCAGTAAACTCTTGCTTCTTGACGTTCTCCATTTGACGATAGAAATATTCTTTATATTCATCCAGAACCTTTAATAACTCCTCTCTTTGCACAGGCTTGAGTACATAATCCGCAACATCATATTTAATGGCCTTCTTAGCGTACTCAAACTCATAGAATCCACTTAATATTATAAATTTAATCGGCTTAGATATATTCTCTCGTGTATACTCGATTAGCTCAAGTCCATCCATCCCTGGCATTTTGATATCTGTTATAACTAAATCAACATTAGTCCTTTCAAGCTTTTTTATTGCTTCATTACCGCTTGCAGCCTCTTCGCATATCTTAAATCCATGCTGTTCCCAATTTATCAAAATTTTTAAGCCTTGGCGGATATAAGGCTCGTCATCTACAATCATAACCTTAATCATCAAAGCGTTCCTCCTCATCAAATATTTTCAGTTTCTGCTCTTTGTTGCTATATGCCAAGGGTAGTCTGATTACAATATCTGTTCCGCCTTCAGGTTTGCTATCAATATCGAAAAGTATATTGCCATCACTGTACATACTTAGTCTAAGATAAGCATTAAGAACCCCAGTACTTCTAGATTCATAAAGCATACTACTGTCAGCATGATCTATCATTCTTCTTAGTTCATTAAGTCTCTGCTCATCCATGCCTTTACCATTATCGCTTATCTCTACTAGCAAATATCCTTCGCTTTTCGTAATTGTTAGGGAGATTACTCCTTCCTTGTCCGTAGTCTCAATTCCATGAATACAGGCATTCTCTATAAATGTACTAATAGATAATTTGGGAACTAAGCATGACTTACATTCATCCATAACGTAGTGATAGTACTTTATCTTATCTCCAAATCGATATCTTTGGATATGTATATAGTTATCAATAAAGCTCATTTCTTCCTCTACAGTTATATAATCGTCTCCCCAGCTCATGCTCTTACGAAATAGAACAGCTAATTCACCAATTATATCCGCTGTTTCTTCTTCCTCCTTTAGTAAGCTTCTCATCCGTATGGTTTCCAATGTATTAAAAAGAAAATGAGGATTCACCTGACTTTGCACGGCTTTAAGCTCGGCATTCTTTCTCGCCAGCTCTAAATCTCGCTTTTCAGCCTGTCCTTTAAATACTACCTCGATAAGCTCCTTAATCCTTAATACCATCAGGTTAAAACGACGAATCAGCTTCCCGATTTCATCCTCTCCCTCAGCTATTTCAATCACCTCAAACTGCTCCTTTTCTACCTTTCCCATATAGGAGGTGATTATCATAAGGCGATGACTTATAGATTTACCTACGAAGTAAATCAAAATAGTTGGTAAAAAGATAGAAATAAGGATAATAATTATTAGCCATTTATTCTCAATGAGTACTGACCAAAAAGGTACTTCCTTAGCTTTGATAAGTATTTCCCACTCCTCAAAGCCCGTTTGGAATGTCATTGACATGGTTGCTTTCTCAGGATCAACCATATGAGCCAGCTCATATTCACGCATACCAGAGGCAGTAGGTAGATTTGAAAACAGTATAAATTCATTATTTCTTATAAAGATTTCTCCATCCAGCTTCTCATTCAGTACATCCTTAAGCATATTAGAATAATCCAAGTCTACCTTCAGAACTTTATTCGTTCCACGTTTATCAAAATAATCTAATTTTCGTATGACACTAATCGTTCTACTGGTACCGCTTCCCGGTACATACTTCTTTTCACCATCATAGTAAGTATACAAGAATATGTCCTGATTACTCTCAATAAATTCCTTATACCAATCGGTATCTTTGGCTGTTTCAAGTCTTGCAATACTTCCTCCGTTAATTAAGGTCTCATTATCAGCATAGGTTATAATCTTATATAGACGTCCATAATTGTAATTATAGCTTAGGCTGTTATTCTTTTGCATATCCATATAATCCTCATAATAATCCAGATGATTAATATACTGCTTAGATAGAAATTCATCTAGCTTTTCATCTGAATACAGATTATATGTGAACAAAATACAGCTTTCGACTGTATCAGACAGATTCGCCTTAACTCGTTCCATTACATATGTAAGCTCTCTCATGCGATTTTCCTTATAGTTGCTGTTCACAGTATAAAGTATGATAGCATCTGTAAATATAATAGGAATTAATACGCAAAAGCAATAAATCAGGAGCATCTTAGTCCTAATCTTAAAATTATTAAAACTAAACTTTCTCATAGCCAATTACTCCTTATACCCTCTAAATACAAATAATCTCTGTGTATAAGCAATATATTACACAATAATTGAATTATAAGCAAGATTATACTTTTTACAGATATTGATATATAAATTATAATAATTTCCAAACATTAATAGAATTATCGCAATTTTCTTTATAATTAATATTATATTGCAAACACTTTAACACTTTGTTATAATATAAACAAACTAATCCATCTTATAATCTGATCTAATTACACAATAAACATGAAGCGGAGGTATTTACTTTGTCAGCTATCAAAGGATCAAAATCTAAACTTCTTATTGTTTTTTTTAGTGCTTTTGCCTTATTTATTCTTAACACTGTATTATTTTTTATCAATATTCAAAGTGACAAAGCTTTCATCAAATCTATTATAATAATTTTTTCTTTATTAATTATTTTTCTTACTTATCTTTTTGCTCGATTCCTTATGAAGGATTTTATTATTCCACTACGCTCTATGATATCCTATCTCAAATCAAATGAATACGGAAAGCCGCTTAAGCCATTACCTACTGAACTTAATAGTCGAAATAATGACTTTGGTCTTTTATCTGAGCTTATAACAAAACTTATGAATAATAAAAATGATCATAAAGATATGGATAGCCCTATGCTTATATTCCAGCAAAATCTGAAGGATGTATCTATACAAATGGAGGAGCTACATAATAATATTGATAATATAGCAGCTACCTCTGAAGAATTATCTGCTACCATGGAAGAAACCTCTGCATTATCAACGGATATTGCCGGTACTTCCCTTGAAATCGCAGGAATAGTACAGGATTTTTCAGAGAAAGCAGAAAAAGGCTATAGAACTTCGCTAGACATTAAGCATAGTGCTGAAGTAACCATGGTTAATGTAACAAATGCACAGGAAAAGGCACATCTTATTTTTGATGATACAAAATTACATATGGAAAAGGCAATTGAAGATGCCAAGGTTGCAGATCAAATATCTATACTGTCAAAATCAATCACTGATATTATCTCACAGACTAATCTATTAGCATTAAACGCATCGATTGAGGCTGCCAGAGCCGGTGAGTACGGAAAGGGATTTTCAGTGGTTGCTGAAGAGATACGCAAGCTGGCTGAGCAGTCAAAGAACAATATTTCACAGATTGATGAGGTTACAGATATGGTTAAGGAGGTCGTAAATAATCTTGCTATATATGGGTCCAAACTGCTTCAGTTTATGTCCGAGGATGTGAATTCTGATTATAATTTTATGAAAGATGTCGCCAATAAATATAAAGAGGATTCGGTAACAATTAATGATCTCTTTATTGACTTCTCTAGCTCCTCTGATGAATTACTCAATTCAATAAGTAGTCTTTTGACAAATCTAGATCAAATAGTCATCGCCTCAAGTGATGGTGCTGAAGGTATTAATGATATAGCTATGAATATAAGTGATATGACAAGCTCTTCAAATGATGTTTTAATCAAGTTACAGAATCAATTTAAATAAGTAGATAAATTGCTAAACACTATAGTGAGGAGGTAGGACATTGGAACTTTTGTATAGGGTGAATCCTATCCTATGCATAGAGATTTCAGCCGAATTTGTATAAATTGGAATTTGAATCTTAATAAGGAGGTAGTATCATGGATCTTATTTGGGCACCAGAGGGATATTACGGAGTAGTACCAGGAAGAAATATACTCAAGTCGGGGGGTATTGGCGACTGGAAGCCGGAATATGTCGAAGAGCTTACCAAAAATCTTCTTAAGTTAGCAGAAGGATTTGCAGGTAAAGACTTTGCATACATAGCAGACCCCACTAAAATGAATCCAATCCTAAGTAAGGATACATCAGCAGCCTTTGTCGACTTACATGTCGCTCTTGAAAATGCAGGATGTAAGGCGACTGCTTTTCTAGACGGCAATACTGCAGCAATGAAGCTTCAATCCCAAAAGCACCAGAATCTATCAGAAGCTAAGGGAATGCAGGTATTACATTTTAAAAATGAGGAAGAGGCATTAGAATGGCTAGAGAAAATGGGAATTTAATTTTAATAATTTATAAATCGCAAAATTTTGACATAATCTCTTCCAAAATTGACATAAAAATGAACCAAATTGTTCACAAAATGTCTTTATTCTATCCACACTTTAATCATAAATGAGTTTTATAATGTGGTTAGAAGTGTTAAATGTAATTTTTTTCACTCTCCTCCTCCCTACTTATAAATATAGATTTGAGGGTGTCTGCAGGTAAAACATGCAAGACACCCTCTTTCACGTTTATTATACTAAATACTTGTCTTTACTGTACTTTTTTCCCAATTAATTTATATTCTTTTTATAAATCATTCACAAAATAGTCACAAATCCTTTGTATACTATAACCATAGACAGTGATAAAACACTTTCTACTCCCACCCTATTATACGCTATGGTAAACTAACACCCCTGTTGTTTACCGAAAACGCCGGCTCCCGCCGGCGTTTTCTTATTCTTCTTATTAGGGTACCTGACACCATTGTCAACTATTTTACCTGTATAGGTTGACATTGATTTCAGGTAAGGTAAAAATATCAGGCGCCGTCAAGAGTATCCTCCATACTTATGGGAAGCTTTGATATTCGAACCTGTCCAATCATCTTATTCATAGTTTCTAGAATATCAAACTGATAACCGGCATAATGTAGAGTTGCCTTTTCACCGTCAGCTGGAATTCTGTCAAGAATGGATATTAATAATCCGTTTAATGTATCAAAATCTTCATGGTCAATCATAATATTAAGCTCATCCTCTAAATCCTCAAGGCTGATTGAGCCTTTTACTACATAGGAATCATTGTCAACGGAAATAATCATTTTCTCTTCTTCATCATATTCGTCCTGTATATTACCCACAATTTCCTCAAGGAAATCTTCCATTGCAACCAATCCAGCGGTCTGACCATACTCATCAATGACTATTGCCATATGAATATTCTTTGTCTGCATTTCATGGAAGAGCAGGTTAACACTTTGGGTATCAGGTACAAAGAATGGTTCTCTAGCAATTTCTTTTAAAGCTATTGTATTACCATCAACTGATATGTATGCTGAGGATACATCCTTTAAATGCAATATACCAACTATATTATCCAGATTATCCTCATATAAGGGATATCTAGAATAATTCTCAGATAGCATGAATTGTAATGCTTCCTCTACTGATAACTCTGAATCTACGGCTATGATACGCTTTTTATGGGTCATTATGTCTTCGACTTCCTTATCATCAAGCCCAATGATATTAGATATCATCTCAGCCTTACCTGCATCAAACACACCCTGCTCATGTCCCTCATTTACCATGGATATAATTTCTTCTTCAATTTCATTCACCAATATTTCCTTAGGATTAATCCTTAAAATCCTTAAAATCAGGTTCATGCTTATTTCAAGTAGATAGCTTAAGGGAGCAAATAATAAGAGTATAAACCGTATGAGTCCATAGAAATCAAAGCTTAGTTTTTCAGAATGCCTTATAGCAAGCTTTTTTGGCAATACCAATCCGAATAAAGTCATTAAGAATATAAGTAAGGCTATGGACAAAATAATATAGAAGGTATGTAGCACCCCCTCATCATTAAGTCCAAAGCTAGGCAAAAGCTCTCTTATAAAATATATACCTGTAATAACCGTTATGCTTATTAAAAGCATATTCAAGGTACTCTGATATTTGGAATCAGAACCAATAAATTTCAATAAAGCGATTGCCTTTTTATTGCCTCCATCTGCTTTTTTTCTTATGTTATTCTCACCTGCATATTCCAGCGCATACTTCATGCTAGAGATGATTGCCATTACAAGGATAAGCAGTAATATAATCGCCGTTCCCCATAAAGGATTATCACTTTCCATTGTAAGAAATATCCCTTCCTTTCATTATTAAAATAATATATGTCTAAAATATGTATCTAAAGATAAACTAATAATTAGTGCCTTATCAATTTTCTTTAATACATCCCGGTCCAAGTGACACACCTTCTCCTTCAATCTGGATTTGTCAATAGTTCTAACTTGCTCAAGTAATATAACCGAGTCCTTGACAATTCCATATTTATCGGCATCCAGCTCCACATGAGTAGGTAGCTTGGCCTTATTCATCTTCGAAGTAATTGCCGCACATATCACTGTGGGACTGTGCTTATTGCCTGTATCATTCTGAACAATCAGTACCGGTCTGATACCTCCTTGCTCGGAGCCGATAACCGGCCTTAAATCCGCATAAAAGATATCTCCTCTTTTAATTACCACTTTACTCACACTCCAATTATAGGCTTTAACCTTATTATTGCCAATTTCTTCGTGTGTATTCCATAAAGTGATTTAGATTTATCTACTGATGATATACCCTTGGTATTCTATAAAGGTTACTCCGTGTACACACGGGGTATTCTTTTCCCTACCGTGCAAATCATTTCATAAGGAAATGAGTGAGACCATTTCGCTAGGGTCTCTACACTTATTATACAATCTCCATCTCTTCCGAGCAAGGTAACCACATCTCCTTGGCTAACGTCCTCTATATCGGTTACATCAACCATGAAATAATCCATGCAGATTCTTCCTATAATAGGTGCATACTGCCCCCTTATTATAACCTTGCCTACATTTGACATGTTTCTAGAATATCCATCTGCATATCCTACGGGAATTGTAGCAACCTTAGTACTTCTATCTGTTATAAAGGTCGAACCGTAGCTTATTCCGGTTCCAACCTCTACCTCTTTAATGTAAATTACATGGCTTTTTAACTCCATGGCAGGTTCCAGACTTAAGCGCTTATGATCTACCTCATCAGAGGGAAAAATACCATATGTTACGATTCCGCATCTTACCATGTCATACTCTGCCTCAGGAAATTCTATGGTTCCTGCGCTATTGGAAAAATGCTTAATAGGAATATGTATGCCTTCCTGGCTTAGCAATTTACAAAACTCCTCAAACCTTCTGATTTGCTTCTTCCCACTAACCTTATCTGCTTCATCAGCCTTTGCAAAATGTGAGAATAATCCATCAATATATATACCCTCAAGGGAGCTTATCTGCTTGATTGTCTGAATACTCTCCTGACTATCGCAAAACCCAAGCCTTGACATGCCTGTGTCTATCTTAATATGGATTTTAGCTGTCTTTCCTTGTCTGACAGCCTCTGCTGACAAATCCTTAGCCATTTCATATTGATATACCGTCTGCATAACATCATAGGAAATCACGAGATCAAATTGCTCCTTGGGTGTATAGCCCAATATAAGAATAGGCTTTGTTATTCCCGCCTCTCTAAGCTCTATAGCCTCTTCAATAATAGCGACACCATAAGCATCTACAATTCCATTTTCAAGAGCTCTTGACACTGCTACAGCTCCGTGTCCATATGCATCTGCCTTAACAATTACCATAAGCTTTGTATCTTTACTAATATTACCTCTTACTCGGCTTATATTAGTCTTAATCGCATTCAAATTAATATTAGCCTGAACTCTATAATAATCACTTCTATCCAATCTATCTTCACCCGATTTCTTCTTTATTATATTTTACATGAATCAGCAGATTATATCATGAATTGCGTCGGCAATATCAATTGCCATTAAGGAATACTCACTCATCTTATCCTTTGCGACATCTCCCGCTAATCCATGAATGTATACGCCAAGACATGAGGCTTCGAAGGCTTCCATGCCCTGTGCTACTAGGCCAGCTATGATACCTGTCAGAACATCACCGCTTCCGGCTGTAGCCATTCCGTTATTCCCGGAGCTATTAATATATTTTTGGGCTGATTTTGTAACGATAGTCCTAGTATCCTTCATGACATATACTAATTCATTATTATAAGAACATTGATTTGCAATGTCAATTATATTCTTCTGTATATCCGCCATACTAAGACCCATCAGCCTTGACAGCTCCATAGGATGTGGAGTTAATATTGAATTCGTAGGTAAGAGGTCAGCTATCAGCTCCATTCGACTGACTGTGGTTTCATCATCATTGTCGAGCCTAGCTGCTAAGGTATTAATAGCATCGGCATCAATAATAAGCCTAGCCTTCGGTTTTAGGTTAATTACAGCATTAAGTAGCTCTTCTGTCTTCTCGGATAAGCCAAGTCCGGGACCGATAACTATAACATCTGCCCAGCTTATAGATGATGATATGCTCTTATCTGTATCATAGGATGCAAATAGTGCTTCAGGAAGAAGTGTCTGAAGGATCTCACGATTCATCTGGGAAGATAGAATCTTAACCATACCAGCACCCATTTTTAAGCACGCTTTAGCTGACAGATAGGCCGCCCCGCTCATTCCTTCGCTTCCAGCAATTACTAAAACCTTACCGAATGTTCCCTTATGTCCGTTCCTTTTTCTTTTAGGAATTAAGCTAAGATCTTCTATGGTATAGTAAAATGTGTCTGCCTTAACACTTTGTAATGCTTCCTTTGGAAATCCGATATCAGCTACATTTATCTCACCGGCAAATTCCAGCCCCGGATAAAGTATAAGACCATGCTTCATATAGCCAAAGGTTATTGTATAATCCGCCTTAATAGCCACATTCATAACCTTACCTGTGTCAGCCGATATCCCAGATGGAATATCTACAGAAAAGACCTTTTGATTACTCTCGTTTATCTCATTAATAATTTTAGCAAGCCTTCCCTCTATGGGCTTTGATAGGCCTATTCCAAACAGAGCATCAATTATTATATTATATTCATATGTTTTTTTACTGTTATCAATACTTATACCTAAATTTTCGGCAATAGTAAGCTGAACCTTCATCTGCTCGCTGCACTTTTCCCTCTCAAAAAGCAAAAGAATCGCAACTTGGTAGCCCTGCAAAAAGAGGATTCTACCGGCTGCAACTCCATCCGCACCGTTATTTCCGGGACCGCACACTACAAGTATACGATCTTCCTTATTTATAGCTTGCTTTACTTTGTAAGCAACCTCCATAGCTGCTCTTTCCATTAAAACGAGTGGCGGTACTTTAATAACCTCCATAGTGTACTTATCAATGTTTTTCATTTTATCAGAATCTACTATATATTTCATGTTTCTCCTACAACAAAGGCATTGGCATAGTCTTTCGTATTGGTTATGGATACGTGAATAGTACTTACCCTTTGGCTCTTAGCCAAATCTGCCGCCTTACCATATAAGTTCACATATGGCTTTCCTAGTTTATCTCTAAGCACCTCAATATCCTTTAGTGAAATGCCTCTAAAGCCAGTTCCTAGCATTTTCGTTACAGCTTCCTTTACAGCAAAATTACCGGCGGCTGATACCCATTTTCTATCTATCAGCTTAATTTCATCCTCTGTAAAGCAACGATTAATAAAACCCTCCCTTTCACAGGCCTTACCTATTCGTTCAATTTCTATTAAATCCACTCCAATACCTGTTATCAAGCTCATCATTCCTTAATTACGGGTTCTTCACTAGCCTTATTATTTATATTAAGCTTCACATCAAAAACGTCTATTACTTCAGAACCTAGAATATCATGCATATATGAATATATTAAATTATTAGCTGACTCCATATCATGCTTCTCGAGGATTTTTTGCTTTAATTCCTCTCTGGTCTTTTTTATCCACTCTGATATCTCATCCAGCTTATCTTGATTAACATGAATTCTCTCATAGCAGCTTTGTATACTTTCAAGCATAAGCTCTTCATTAGCTTCCTTGATTTTATAAGGAAGCTCTGATAGCCTATCAGATGCTTTATCTATCTTTTCATTTAGCTCATTAATATACCTTTTGTTCTGATCCAGCTTCTTCTCCTTAGACTTTCCGAGAAGATCATTCTTAATATCCATATTAACTACAATATCCGAAACTAGAGACTTTTTAAGCTTTTTCATATCCTTGATATCATGAACCATCTTACCTTGATTTTTCAAAAGTCGGTTTATCTTCTGCTCTAGCTCCTTTATTCGAAACGATTTAATCTCATCAGGAAATAATTCATGCCATCTGGCATCCAAAGTAAGAATAGGCAGTTTTATATTCTTTATGATTTTATTATTATCTATCTTCTTTCTTTTTCTCATAAGTTAACCTGCCTTCTCTAAATACATATATTAATTATCGACAGGATTTCGCTTTTCAGATAGTTTATATGACAGCTTCATTAAACTCTCCGCCAAATGTACATTTTCAACAATTACATCCTCAGATAAATGAAGATCTGTGGGTGCAAAGTTCCATATTCCTTTAATGCCCCATCGGGCTAGATTAGAGGCAATCTGGGGTGCCTTTGCTTTAGGAAGTGTCAATGCAGCAATATCCACTTGGTTCATCTTTATATAATCTTCTAACTCATCAATATATTTAATTTCTTTTCCACGTATTGATAGGCCTACAAGCCTAGGATTTATGTCAAAAATGTTCCTAATGTAGAAGCCTCTGCGTTCGAAATCCGAATAATTAGCTAAAGCCTGCCCCAAATTACCTGCACCTATAATAATTATATTATATTTTTTGTCCAGTCCCAGTATTTTTCCAATCTCGGTATGAAGATATTCAACATTGTATCCATATCCCTGCTGTCCAAATCCTCCAAAATTATTAAGATCTTGTCTTATCTGGGATGCAGTTACTTTCATCCTCTCGCTTAATTCCTTGGAAGAGATTCGTACAACATCCTTCTCCAGTAAATCTCCCAAGTAACGATAATACCTTGGTAATCTATTGATAACTGCCTTAGAAATATGATTCTTATCCAAAAAAGCATCCTCCCTCCGACAAATGAAATCTATATGAATTATTATATTTGATTGTTAAGAATAAGTCAATTGATTGATAACCAGGGATATGTTAAAATATCCACGGTAGGCGGATTAATCTATGGTAAGTATGACTTACCATGGATAAGCGTATTGTAATAATTCCACAAAAGTACAACGAAAGAGGTATCAACCATGATTTTATCATGTAATAATATAAGTAAATCATTTGGAGCAAGCGAGATTCTTAAGGATGTGTCCTTCCATGTAAATGATAGGGAGAAGGCAGCCATAGTCGGAATAAACGGAGCAGGCAAAACCACCCTGCTTAAGGTAATAATAGGTGAGCTTACCGCTGATGAGGGCAATGTAATCCTATCAAAGGGTAGCACCATTGGCTACCTTTCACAACAACAGGATTTAAGATCTGAGCATACAATATACGAGGAAATGTATAGTGTAAAGCAGGAAATTATAGACTTAAATGAAAGAATTCGTAGGCTAGAGCTTATGATGAAGCATGTGGCGGGTAAGGAGCTGGAACAAATGCTACATACCTATACAAGACTGACACATGAGTTCGAAATGCAAAACGGCTATGCCTATAAGAGTGAGGTAATTGGTATTCTTAAGGGTCTTGGATTTACCGAGGAGGACTTTGACAAGAATGTTGACACACTTTCCGGAGGTCAAAAAACTAGGATTGCCCTAGGAAAGCTTCTACTATCTCAGCCGGACATCCTTCTTCTTGACGAGCCCACAAATCACCTAGACCTTATATCCATAGCATGGCTGGAAACCTTTCTGATAAATTATAAAGGCGCTGTAATTGTCGTAGCTCATGACAGGTATTTTCTTGATAAGGTGGTAACGAAGATTGTCGAATTGGACCATAGTAAGGCACAGACCTTTGATGGTAATTATTCAGACTATGTATACAAAAAATCCATGCAACAAAATGCTCTCTTAAAAGCATATAGTAACCAGCAAAGAGAAATAAAGCATCAGGAGGAGGTTATCACAAAGCTTCGCTCCTTCAACCGTGAAAAGTCAATTAGAAGGGCAGAAAGCCGCGAGAAAATGCTCGAGAAAATAGAGCGGATTGAAAAGCCAACAGAAAATATGCAGATGCATTTTTCTCTGGAACCTAGAATCACAAGCGGTAATGACGTCTTAAGTGTGGATGGTCTTGCAAAGTCATATGGAAGCCTAAGGCTATTTGAAGATATTAGCTTTGAAATCAAACGTGGTGAAAAGGTAGCCATAATCGGCAATAATGGGACCGGAAAAACCACTATACTTAAGATAATTACAGGTTCTGTAGCTGCAGATTCAGGAAGTGTACATTTTGGCAGTAAGGTTCATATAGGTTATTATGATCAGGCAATGCAGATGCTTAATCCGAATAAGACATTATTCGACGAGCTACAGGATACCTATCCCCATCTAGACAATACCGCTATCAGGAATATCCTAGCAGCATTTCTTTTTACCGAGGATGATGTCTTTAAGCTGATAAAGGATATAAGTGGTGGTGAGCGGGGAAGAGTCTCTCTTGCCAAGCTTATGCTATCGGAGGCGAATTTCCTCATACTCGACGAGCCTACTAACCATCTGGACATAAGCTCAAAGGAAATACTTGAAAATGTCCTTAACTCCTATTCAGGAACCATACTCTATGTGTCCCATGACCGTTATTTTATCAATAAGACGGCAACTAGAATTCTGGATCTAACAGATGAGCATCTGCTTAATTATATAGGTGATTATGATTATTACCTAGAGAAGAAGGATGCGGTAGAAGCCGCATATCTGAATAAAGGTTCAGATGATAAGGCAATTGGTAATCAGGCTATGCCCTGGTCTTCTTCGAGTACAGATACAAAGAACGATGAAGTAAAATCTAGTAATAAGCTCTCTTGGCAAGAACACAAGGAGGAACAGGCAAGACTCAGAAAAATAAAAAATGACCTTAAAAAGACAGAGGATGAAATCCATGAGCTTGAAATCAGAGACGAAGAAATAGATGCCCTTCTTATTCAGGAGGAAATCTTTACGGATGCTCATAGGTTGATGGAGCTTCATTCAGAGAAGAAACAGATCGAAGCAAGACTCGAAGAACTGCTTGAAGAGTGGGAAAAACTCGCAGAACATGAATGAAACGATGGGGCTGCTGCAAATCTGTACTCGGGCATATATATGTAACCTTACGCACTGATTAGTAGTACAGATTTGCAACAGCCCCAAATTTACAATCCTTGCTCTGTGAGGTTTTGAATAGTATTTTTCATATGTTCATGGGCTAAGGCTTCAGCCTGGTCTCCGTCTCTATTCTTTAGTGCTTCAACTATAGCCGCATGCTCCTTTCTGGACTGTTCAGCCCTATAAGGTCTTGAGAGTGTTATCTTACGAACCCGCTCAACATACTGATGAAAGTCTGATAACACATGATTCAATATCTTACTGCCGGAGGCTTTATATATCAAATCATGGAATTTATTATCCAGTTCAACCATTTGTTCAAAATGGCTTCTCCTTGCATGAAAGTCCGATAAATAAAGAATTTCTTCCAGAGCTTCAATCTGTGCATTAGTTATATTATCACAAGCCCATTTTGCACAAAGTCCTTCCAGATATGAACGTATCGTATAGATGTCGTGAATATCCTTCTTGGTAATTCCGGTAACAAAAGCTCCTTTGTTAGGAATAATACTTACTAGCCCCTCAAGCTCTAATTGCCGGAGTGCTTCCCTGACCGGGGTCCTACTGACACCAAGCTCAGTGGCGATAGTATTTTCCCGGAGTTCCTCACTCTCACGATAGTCTCCCGACAGTATCTTATCCCTAATTGTGTTATATACTCTACCTCTAAGGGAATACCTGTCTGCTATCTCTTTCTGAATATTATATTCCTCCAAGGATCTTCCTCCTTATAAATTCTCGATTGTTTCCATTAGATAATTAGCAAATTCCTCGCCTGTAGCACCAGTATCTCTTCCTGTAAGCACCAGTCTCTTCTCTGTTACTGTAGTAATATCCAGTGCCTTATAAAGCTTATCAGCTTCCCTGTTATATCCAATATGAGCAAGAAGCATAGCACCTGCGCGTATCATACTACATGGATCTGCATAGATATCTCTGCCTTCCTGCACCATTCTGGGTGCCGAGCCATGAATAGCCTCAAACATAGCATAGCGTTTTCCGATATTGGCACTTCCGGCTGTACCTACACCGCCTTGGAATTCGGCAGCTTCATCTGTTATGATATCTCCATAAAGATTAGGAAGTACCACTACCTGGAAGTCCTTTCTTCTCTTCTCATCCACCAGCTTAGCAGTCATGATATCGATGTACCAGTCATCAGCTGCTATATCTGGATATTCCTTAGCTATTTTATAGAATATATCAAGGAATTTACCATCAGTAACCTTAATAATATTAGCTTTAGTCACCGCGGTAACTCTTGTCTTATTATTTGCCTTAGCAAATTCAAAAGCTGTTCTTATGATTCTTTCGCAACCCTGACTTGTAACTACGGTAAAGTCTACTCCCAGATCTTCGCTTACATTAACACCTCTACTACCTACAGCATAAGCTCCCTCTGTATTCTCACGGTAGAAGGTCCAGTCAATACCCTGCTCAGGAATTCTTACAGGTCTAACATTTGCAAAGAGATCCAGCTCTTTTCTCATAGCCACATTGGCACTCTCTACATTAGGCCAAGGATCACCCTTTCTGGGTGTGGTTGTAGGCCCTTTAAGTACAACATGACATTTCTTTATTTCTTCTAAAACCGCAGGAGGAATCGCCGCATTTTCCGCGGCTCTTCTTTCAATAGTAAGGCCTTCTATATTTCTAAAAACCACCCTGCCGGTTCTTACATCGTCCTTTAAAAGATACTCTAATACTCTCTGGGCTTGCGCAGTGATTGCGGGACCTATACCGTCTCCACCACATACACCGACTATAATCTGATCCAAGGATTTATAATCAATAAAATCTCCTTGACTCTTCATTTCATCTACTCTTTCAAGCTGCTCTACGAGTAACTGTCCGAATTTTTCCTTTGCTGCTTCAATTTGGTCTGTTCTTAACATCATCATCCTCCAAATCATTTTGTTTATTGTAAGGTTTCAATAAATCCCAGATTTTATTGTAGGTTAAGGAGTCTGAGTTGTCAACCCGTGTGTTCCCTACATTGTATGATAATCTATGCTTAATAATCTAGATTTTGCTCAGTTCTTCCTTAGCATTATTAATAGCATTTATCATCTCATCGTCCGTAATAACCGTAATTCTTCCGCTATCGTATTCCTCATCCACCCATTCCTTCACCTTAACAACTATGGGATTACTCTTATCTAAAGTCTTATCACCCTTTAAAGAATAATAGCTATTAATCCAGTGAGCAATTCCGGCAAATCCCGAGGTATTGGATACCGCAACTCTGACAGGACGATTTAAGAATTTTTCAGTATCAAATATATTATAGATTTCCTCATTCTTAAGTAGACCATCGGCATGGATACCCGCTCTGGTTACATTAAAATTCTGTCCCACAAAAGGGGTTCTTGATGGAACCCTATAGCCTATTTCCTTCTCATAGTAGTCGGCCATCTCAGTAATAACTCTGGTATCCATTCCATCAAGACTACCCTTAATCTGAGCATACTCAAATACCATAGCCTCAAGTGGTGTATTACCGGTTCTTTCTCCGATGCCAAATAATGAACAGTTAACAGCCGCAGCCCCATATAACCATGCGGTGGTTGAATTGGATACTGCCTTATAGAAATCATTATGTCCATGCCATTCCAACCATTTTGATGGAACTCCGGCATGGGTCATGATACCATAGATAATTCCTTGTACCGAGCGGGGAATAACAGCACCCGGGAAGTTCACTCCATATCCCATGGTATCACAAGCTCTAATCTTTACAGGCAGCTGATATTCTCTGCTTAGCTTCATAAGCTCAGAGCAAAATGGAATAACAAATCCATGGATGTCTGAACGGGTAATATCCTCTAGGTGACAACGGGCTGCAATACCGGTATCGAGACATTCTCTGACAATATTCAGATAATGATCCATAGCCTCCCGTCTACTCATCTTCATCTTATAGAAGATGTGATAATCCGAGCAGCTAACCAATATACCCGTCTCCTTCATGCCTATTTCCTTAACCAGCTCAAAGTCCTTCTTACTAGCACGAATCCATGAAGTAACCTCAGGAAACTTATATCCTCTCTCCATACACTGATATACAGCATCCCTGTCCTTCTTACTATATAAGAAGAATTCACATTGGCGGATAATCCCTTTAGGTCCTCCAAGGCGATGCATATAATCGTAGAGAGTTACTATCTGCTCTGTACTGTAGGGGGCCCTAGATTGCTGACCATCCCGAAATGTAGTATCAGTGATAAATATTTCCTCAGGAAGCTTATGAGGTACTATCCTATCATTTAAAGCTATTTTAGGAATCTCATCATAGGGAAATAAATTGCGAAATGTGTTAGGCTGATCAACATCAACCAAAGGATAAATCGGCTCCTCCAATTCCAGAAGGTTATTCTGCGGATTAATAAATACTCTTCTCTGATCCATAAGATTATATCCATCCCTTCACTAATAATTATTGATTTATAATTGTATATTTATAATTTGTATTATTGTATACATATATACAAAGGATGTCAATCTTTATTTTTATTTGTTTTTAGATTATTTTAGAATTGTTAATAATATTTAGTTCTTATTTGCTTGAGAAAAAATGAAAGATGATTCATGAATATTAGATAAGCTCCATAAGCTAATAGATGCTCCAAAACCCAGTGATATTAATAAGGCTGCATTCATATCTAGGCTGGGACACAATATAAGGAGAAGTATTATAACTATAATACCCCTTAATATTTTTCTTCTGATACTATATGTACTTCCCATTAGAAAACCCCTGACTTAATTCATGTATTTACATTTATTTACATCTCTATTATATCAACAGAGTACGGAAAGTCAAGTAAATCCCTAAGTCGAATTATTCAGCTTAAGAATAATATATTCGCAAATCGAACTTGTGTTCTATGCGTCAACATGGTATAATATGGGTAGCAGTTATCATACTGCAGGCAATCGTGTATAGGGTGGTTGGCCTTCATTCTACATAGAATGGAGGTGATGCTTATGGACAATAAGTTTGATTTCAAAGATATAATCAACTTCGCTATGTTCATATTAGCACTACTGACATTTGCTTATTTAATATGTCACTAACATAAAAAACCTTCCCTGTACTTGACCGAACTCGGAAGGTTTTTTACTACTATTACGGCCAACCACTCTGTGGCGATTGCCTTTTCTAATTATATTATATCATATTAATCCCATAATGCAAGAAAATAAGAATCTAATTACGGCTCTTATATGAAATTCATTATTATCTCATATGCTATAGGTACTAGTATGGCAGGAAGAAGATTTCCTGTTTTAATTTTCTTTCCAAAAATCATATTAATACCAATTGCAAATATCAATATAGAACCTACAAAAGAAAGATTAGAAATCAGTCTTTCGCTTAGAAGGGGTTCTACGAATCCAGCGGCGAAGGTAATGATACCTTGGTAGATGCCTACGGGTATCACTGAAAAGAATACTCCTATTCCCAGGGTAGAGGCAAAGAATATAGCCACCACACCGTCAATTACTCCTTTAGCTAAAAGCATGGAGGAATCTGCAGATAGACCATCTCGTAAGGAACCGATTATGGCCATAGCCCCTACACAAAACAGTAAGGAGCTGTTAACAAAGCCTTCCACAAAGCCCTTATCCTTCTCTTTATTAACCTTTAGCTTAACCTTAAGCCATTCTCCAATACGGTCAAGTCCTGCTTCGATATTAATAGCTTCTCCAATAAAGCCACCGATAGCTAGGGATACTATCATCAGCATTATGTTGGTGCTCACGATTTTCCCGTCAGCGACTGCCAGAAGCCCCTCTAAAGCCCCGCTTATTCCTATAAACATAACCGCCAGCCCTAGACCGCTCATTATGGTTTCTTGAAAACGTTGCTTTAAACCTCCCTTAATAATCATTCCGATGGTGGACCCTATTAGAATTAGCGCTATATTGCCTAATGTACCTAAGCCAATCATTTGTCTTATAAAGCCCGTATATACAGACTCTTCCTCCTATACGATGTCCTTCAATATATTAAACTCGTAGTATCAATCACATCATCTATTCTTCTTAAAATATAGTATAATTATGGATCCTATACTAAGCCTGTTGTCTCTTCCACTTCACGAAGTCCATGTATTGTTCTTTCAAACAGCTCATCTAGTTCCCAGCCAAGCATAGCCGCACCATCGCTGATAACATCTCTTGAACAACCAGCCGCGAATTTTGGTGTCTTGAATTTCTTTCTCAGAGAGCTTACCTCCAGATCCATAGTGCTTTTTGAAGGACGCATAGCGGCACAGGCACCGATTAACCCTGTTAATTCATCGGTAGCATATAGTATCTTCTCCATCTCATGCTCAGGCTTTATATCCACACATATTCCGTATCCGTGGCTAGCTACCGCATGTATAAGTCTTTCGTCTAAGCCACGCTCTCTCATAATCTCCTGAGTCTTTACACAATGCTCATCGGGATACATTCCAAAATCAAGATCATGTAGAAGTCCCACTAGACCCCAGAATTCTTCCTCACCATGACCTAATTCTCTAGCAAAATACTTCATGACTCCTTCAACTATCCTAGCATGCTTCAGATGAAATTCATCCTTATTAAACTCACACAAGAGCTCCCATGCTTCTTCTCTGTTAGGTATCTTTCCCATAATTAATGACCTCCGTATATTTTATTACTCTTTCGCGGCAATATCCTTAATAACCTCGCCTGCAATTATAAGTCCTGCGACTGAGGGTACAAATGACACGCTCCCAGGAATCTGCCTCTTATCGGTGCACTTTCTATCGGTACCCGGTGGGCATATACAACTACTTTTACAGCTATTACAGGAATCCCCCATGGGCTTCATAGCAGGTTCCTTCGAATACACAACCTTTAATTTTTCAATTCCTCTATTCGATAGCTCCTTACGCATAACCTTGGCAAGGGGACAGACAGAGGTTTTATATATATCCGCCACCTCAAATCTTGTTGGGTCCATTTTATTTCCTGCACCCATACAGCTTATGATAGGCACATTCTTCTCCTGACACCTTAGAACAAGCTCTATCTTACCTGATACGGTATCTATGGCATCCACCACATAATCATATATAGAAAAATCAAACCTATCGGCAGTCTCCTTCGTAAAGAAGCATTGGTGCATTACCACCTCAGCCTTAGGGTTGATTTCGAGTATCCTATCTCTCATAACCTCAACCTTATATCTTCCTACAGTCTTTCTGGTAGCTATAATCTGTCTATTAATATTAGTCAGACACACCTTATCATCATCTATTAAGTCGAATCGGCTGATACCAGAACGTACCAGTGCTTCGACCGTATATCCCCCAACTCCACCGATTCCAAATATGGCTACTCTGGCCTTCTTAAGCTTCTCCATAGCCTCTGCGCCAAGCAAAAGCTCTGATCTGGAAAATTGATTCACTACTGATGTCCTCCCTTAAAGAGGGTGTTGTCATTTGTAGGAAAATCCTCTCATGGCAACACCCTGTTCATTAGCTTACTTCCTCAAATTCGTCCTTGCCTACTCCACATAAGGGGCAAACCCAGTCCTCGGGAACATCTTCCCACTTAGTTCCAGGAGCTACACCGTTATCCGGATCGCCTAATTCTTCATCATAAATGTAACCACATGCTGTACATTCGAATTTTCTCATAATTTATACCTCCATTAAAGTAGTTTTTCTTAAAGCTACATAATTATGTATACCACAATTTGGGACAAATCTCAACCATAAAATATATTCTTCATTTAAAATCAAGTTTGTAGTATTAATGTTATAAACTTCAGGTTTATAACATTGATACTATAAATAGCAACTTATGGCTATCCGTGATAATTATGAAAAAACTATAATTGCACTTGAATGTGACTTTACTCGATCTTATGAGGGCATAAATATAGTTAACCTACTAGACTTCCTACTGGAAAGCTTGAGTATTACTTAATATAATTTACCCCTATAATCATCCGAATGCTTCTTACTGGTATAATAAAATACCACATCCCCTGCCCTTAAGCTAAACGTTGCCTCTGTATTATCCTTCTTCTCTACTGCTCCGCCCTCCATAAGCCACATGGAGCAGTGACCATTATAGAGATAATTATATCCATTTGTATAGGATAGATTCCGATTGCTATTCTTATCATAGGTCTCTATAGTGAAATTGACTATGATATAACCATCCTTTAGCCAAAAGTCCTCATGATAGTCTATACCATATTTTTTTAGGTGGTCATTTACATCGTATCCCGACGGTACTACATGTATATTCGTCGGAAGCTTATAGGTGCCATACCAACGCTGCATATATTTAGACAGATTAAGCTCTGTCTCCTTTATCTGCTCATTTACCTTTCTAAAGGAAGGAAGTCTTGCGATTTGGGAGGCATAATCTAATCCTATAAAGGTACGAAATTGACTCGAAAGGCGAATATCACTATATGAATACATGAATCCATATTGATTTTTTATCTTCGCATAAGTGGTATCCATTACCTGGGCTGTATGCTTAAGCTCTGCCTCCGGTATCCGACTATAAGGATTTCCTACAAGTCCTTGTTGAAGGTTAGCTAAGTCAATCCCTTGGCCAATCTTAACAAGGTGATAGCTCTTCCCATTAAACTCCTCATCGTAATAAATATCCACCTGCTGTCTGTTCTTCCCTTTCTCATCCACATGATAGAAGGTCGGAACTATGCTTATCTTGCATCCACTTCCATACATCTCTCCTATGGTATCTAGTCTAAACCTAAAGGCATAGCCTGTCTTTGTTACTCCCAAATTTTTAAACTGTGGATGACTTCCATTAAGAAGAGGAAGGGTAAATCTTTCATATCTTCCATTCTGATAGCCATACTGGTTCTTAATCCCTACAGTATAATAGTAAGCATAGTCTTGATTGTATTTAGTCCGTTTTGTTCCGTCTACTGCACCCTCGAAGTATTTGAACATCATGGTGTCCTTAATTCTAAAGACATCCTTCCATCTTCCATCATCAGATATATCGTATATAGTAAGTCCATACATCCTTCCTGATATCTGAAAGGTCCTAGTGTCGGTAGCCACATAGTTATTACGGCTTGTATTTCTCGTGGTTTCCGTATTAGCTAGCCTATCCTCACCATTTACAGCTATAGTTCTAAATTGTGCTGTATATGTGCCTTCCTGTACCCACATGGGTACATAGAACCTATGTGTATCTCTCCCAAGGACTATCCAGGTACCTGCCCTTATGAATTCATCATTTTCAGGGTTCCTATCATTTAGAGCATCTATATATACATCAAAGGGCAGCTTCATCTCATTTCGAACGACTCCCTCCTTCTTAGCTATATAGGATATATTCACAGGATCTATAAATGACCTTGAAAAATCCCTTTCATAATAGCCAAGCCTAGCACTATGAGGTAGCTTATTGGATATCCTAACAGTAAAGTCATTTAGGCTAGTATCGGGATCTAGCACCATATGATAGGCTCCCTCGGTAGGATTAATGAGCTGAACATACTTATCATTATCAGAGTAAACCTTTGGATCGCATATGACAGGAGTATGAATTATTACATCATTAACAGGCATGTTGAACATTTTATTACTCTGATATGCATTTACACTCATTGGATGCTTTATATAGGTAACATTCCCGTTTGACTGATATACTCCGTTCCTCTTAAGTGCATCTACTACTTGTCCCTCTGTAAATAGAACCTTATCATGGGTTATTTTATTGGTCTGTACTAGGGGTGATGCATTTGGGGAGGGTGCTATCTTTTCCGTAAACGCATTTGATAGTACCGTAGCGTCACCAAATACCAGATAATCATTCTTAACCTTAAGCTGGCCAGTCATATCGTAGGCATAGGCAGTTAGGTCTTGATATTCAACCTCTGGTCTATCACTATTATCCGATGTAAATGGAGTTTCACACACTAGCTGTATTCCTGACACTTCATCCGGCAAAGAATAATGGTCTGTTAAGCTACTGCTATGCCAGGTAACAAGATTAGGGATACCTAGATAGCTGCCATTTACACTTAGGTTAACCCTTCCATCTGGCAAGGAGTAGTTATAGACATTGGCAGAGTCTGGCATATAATACTCTATGCTTTCAATCTCCCAATAGGAATATGCCCTCTCGACTGATATATACTGTGTACTTGTAACTGTATCGGTGACAGGCTTAGGCCCGCCATGCTCCACCGGGGTAGCACTAAAGAATTCTAAATTATAAGCCATGGTTACAGGTACAGTAAAGGCAACCTTGCCTGTCCTATTAACCAATCTATAGCCTAATAGATATTCCTTAGTCTTTACATAGACATACTGGCTTTCAGTAGTGGATATGCCATCCCTTGACAAGAAATAACTGGCACCATATTTATCACCATTAATAACTCCATAAGGAGAAGGGGTGTCTATAGGCATACTAATATCAGGAGCCTGAATAGGTATCTCAACCTCCTGCTTTGCATCATAATATAGCCTTAGTGTAATAACCGTTCCAAGCTTAGTAGTAGATGGAACTGTAAATGAAGCCGTAGTTCCCGAACCTATCTTTCTAGTATCTCCCGATGATGTGTTATAGGTATAATCCCATTTATCTATGTAGAGATATGTAAAGCCATTAACAGACCTGCTGCCTTGAATAGACTTACTTATGGCTTGTCCAATCCTTACCTTTTCGCTTGATATCTCCTCTATTAAGTCCCCGGTTTTTGATACCATAATCACCCTTAGACTTATCTCATCAGTCTGAGTATCGCCTACCTTGTAGTACACTAGAACGGTTATTCCATCCTTTATCTCGTTAGCTGAAGGGGCTGTAAAGCTAACCTTAGTTCCACTTCCACTATTAGATACAATAGGAGCAGAGGAAGTATTCTTCCTATACTGCCACTTCCACTCACCAGAATAATTATAGGTTTTTCCACCAGAGTTAAGAGGCTGTTCACTAATCGTATAATTATAGGTACCTCCTGCTGCCACCGTATCTGTAGCAAGAGTAGTTATCTCAGCCCCGGTGTCTTTATTTATCGCCTTAACTGTAACAGGAATGGTACCAGCTACCGCTTTTTTATAATAAACACTAACATTGATTGTACTTGGAACCTGTATCTCTGTCGGGACTTGAAATTTAATAGCTCCATTATCTGTGCCGGAATCACCATACACCTTTTTTTGGTTACCATTAGGAAGAGTATATAGATAATCAAAGTTTTTAGTCTTGCTATAGGTGATATCATTAGCAACAATTACATTATCAACTAATTCTTCAAAGCTATCTCCCGGGCTTGCCGTTCCCCTATACATATCCCTCTTGATGATTTGGTCAGTATCAATATCTTTGGCATTAATTATAATATTGACTAAAGAGGGCTTATATATCATATGTATGTCCAGTCCACCATATAGGACTGTTGCACTTGCATTTATGATTTTATCAGCAGTAAGAGGCTGACCGCCAACAATATCACCTACCATCTTTCGCGAGCCAGCTAATTCTGTACCCGTTAATTTGCTTTTGACATAGTAGCCTATAAGGGTGCAGGGGGTATTGTCACTGCCTAAAATGGCTGTTTCTGTTACTTTTTTATCCCAATAAAGCTTTGCTCCTATATCTTCTTCGCCCAAATCATACTCACGATAAGTTACTTTGTCCATCTCATAATAAAGAGTATTAGGCTGTGGTCCTGGCTTAAAAGGAACAGATATATTATAGTATTGAGCAAACGAGTCTTTATCTGCCCATTCATGTGCAGTAACAATCTCCCTCCATGTCTCAAGCTTGCTATTCAGTATTATTTCTTGGTCATTTACTATTTGATAGGTTTGAAAGACTCCATTAAAGTAGATAGGTGTATTCTCAGAAAGATCATCTAGGTCAACAATATCTTTCATATAATACTTTACCATTTCTACAGGATACCTAAACTCTGTTATTTGCTTTCCATCCTTAATACCCAAATTGGTCTTTTTTCCTTCACTAATTGGTATGTATCTACTCGGAGACGGAGGTGTGTTTGGGCCAAATCTTCCATCAACATACACATCCTCGGGAGCCATCTTTGTTGTGATAGTATAGCCAAGGGTACGATATCTTATATTCGTGGTTGCAGCTGTACTTGATATTGTAATTATAATCTCCCCATTTTTCATTTCGGGCTTGACAGCTGCTTTTGCATTATTTTTAGCAAAATACATCCCTATAACAATAAAAGCTAATATAATAAGAAATAGATATTTGACCTTTTTCTTATGTAATAATTTTTTACTCATATTTAATACTCCTATTTAAAGCTATCCTCAAACACCCAATCTGTTATATAGCTCATAGTGTCTACGCCCCATTGATAAATGCTTTCCATTGTATAAACGTCGCTAATTTCAATATCATAGACGCCTTCTCTCCATTCACCACTCTTTAAATTTGTTAAAGTAGTATAATCTCCATATAATATTCCGTCTTGGTTAACATTAACATTATTAGCAGTAACTTTATACTTAACATATACTCTCACATACAAATTCCTTGCATTATCATAAAGTGTTCCTGGATCAATAGAAATTAGTTGACTCTCTATAATAACACCATTCTTCTTCATTGCCTTAATATAATTATCAAGCCATAAATCTAATCTCCAGTCCACATTATATGAACTAAATGAGGATGCAAGCCCTTCCTTCCATTTATCATCAACTGTTCTATAGTCAACATTAAATAAGTACTGAAGATATCTCTCTAACTTTAACAAAGCAGTATCATAATACTCGTATTTATCCATATCTAGCTTAAGCTGGTAGTTATAACTGCTATCATATAAGAAATCATAATCTATTTCCTTTGGATAGTGATAGCTACTCTTATCTACAGTTCCATCATGGAAACCTGGTCGATACATAAAATCATAATTCATTTCATAATACTTATTTGGAAAGCAATCTAGGATATATTTATAATCTTTATAATTCTTAGGTAGCTTTGTTGTCCTTATTAACTGCCCATCAGGGCTTATCCGTGCCCTTTTTACGGGGTTAAGCACTAACTGTATAACATTCTTTGCACCGCTATCTGTAATCTTCTTATTACCCCTAAATTCTCGGTTCTGAACATACATTCCGTTGGAATATCCCTTAATAATTCCTTTGGAGACAATACTTGCAACTGCTTCTCGCTTAGTCTTTGGGACATCTTTTATATCTGATATCCTTTTATCTAATACTGCTCCTAACTGTCTTTCACCGTCTGTAATGACATTCCATGCCTTTACTATATCTGAATTTTTATCAAAAGGATCAATATTAAGACTCTCTATTCTTTTTGGTACAACACCTATTTCCATATATCGCTTAACAATATTTCCTTCCTTATCCCTTATATATTCATACCCTGTCCTTAGCCCTCTATCCTTCCAATTATCATCCTTAAAATACTCACCAAGTATTGGCATTACCACTTCCTCATGGAAAAGTTCCTCCGGATATGTGTTTCTTGTTGCCCCTTCAGGATAAAAGCTACCCTCTGTAGTATAAAACAGTTTGTTTTCAAACAAGGTACAATCTTTTAAAAACTCATATACATCCTTCGGGTACCCATACCATAGATTTATATATTCATCAAGCCTGTTTGCTATTACTGCACAATCTGTCCTAGTAAGGTAGGCTGAATAGTCTTTAAAATCACCCTTCTTTAAGATACCCTTATCCATTGCCACATCTATATAGGGCTGCTTAGAAGTCTTATCAATATCCCATTTCATTTCCTTTACAATATGTTCAATATAATCCTCAACCTTTATGTACTTACTTGCCGCCTCTGCTTCATTGGTATTACCCTGCATTATTAATACCATCATTACCACAAGAATTATTACAAGCCCTTTTAATTTCCTCATCTACTACCCCTCCTTTGTTATTTACCTCTGCTTTTCTAAAAAAGCATCTATAAGTTTCTCATCTACACCATGCTCTAATGTTACAAGACAAAACGTTCTGCTCCAAAACTGTCCTCTTGGAAGCTCCTCTACTATCTGTGGAAATTCCTTCTATATAAGTCTACTTTATATTTCCATGTTTTACAAGTATTTTACTTTATTTACTTTGCCTCTTTTTCTTCATACTCCATTATCTTCTTTACCCACAATAGCTGCTTTATACAGAACTCCTTTTCACCACCATAGATAAAGTTTGACTTCTCCATGAGATATAAAGCTTTATTTAAAGTCACTATCGCTTTTTCACTACTACCATTAGCATATTGAGTATATGCATCATATACGGCTTTTACACGATCAAAGTGAATGTCCTTTTGTTTTATATTAAAGAAAGCCTCTGCATCATTAAGCCACGGTCTTTTTGTATTTTCAGTATCAGAAGAATTCTTGACATCCATATTTTTATTATGAATATGTATTCCGCAGATAAGCCTGATATAAATAAGCTCCATATCTACAAGGCGCAGCATATTCCCGCTTATATTATTCTTATTCCTTATTTTATTAAGTGCTTGTCCCACCTTTAATATGTTGTTATTATCTAGGAAGTAATAATACTCAAGTATAGCTTGATATGCCTGTATATCGTTTTCTGCTACTTCCGGACAAAGACATAGAATTTCCTCTCCTATCTCACTATAGGTTAGGCCATTAATTAGATGTCTAGCAGTAATAAGCTGGGCATTATGACAAAGCTTATTATGCTTATCAGCCTTTATAAGATTATAGCAAGCCTTATCATTACACACCCTTTTTATACTTGCTATACCGTTCATAAAGAATAGTCCTATGCCAAAGGCCACAAAGGACCAGATATATAACCACATCACAGGAGATATGGAAGCAAATATAAGAAGAAAAAGGCCAATAACAGAGGATATAAGATTTAGCATATACCCGCCCATAGTATAAAGCCTTGCAGCTTGATTTATGGATTTTGGATACATAATACACTTACAGCCTACTTCTCTGGTAGTGGTTATATTAAGCCATTTATTCTCCCATTTGATTACTAATCTATATATTTGTAAATATAAAAATCTCCATCCGCTAATAAGTCCACCTATTAAGTGACCAACCTCATGGATTATAAGCTGAAAAATAAAGCCAAACCCCATTGCTGGTATTATATTAATTAGCACCCATCCCATTGTTTCCTCCATATGCCCCATACACGTCTATTTAAGCTCCGGTACCCTTGCACCATGCTCTATACACTCACAGCAATAAGCACCCAGCTTTACACATTCCTCTATAGTGTCAAATGTATCTTCTAGTAAGGTTGTACTCTCAGCTATCTTTTCACATCCCTGTATATGAGCTAGGAAGTACCAGCTCTTTTCCTCAACATAATACCTTGGATTTTTTACTATGTTTGCTCCAGCTGATGCTATCTTATTATATGTATAATCCCTATCAGGGCCATAAGGGTAGCCTTGAAATACCACAATAATATTTACATCCTCTATATACTCTGCCCATTCGTCCTGCTTACCCGAAGGAAATGAAAATGAATAGGTTATTCCCTGTCTACTGGCTATAAGGTTATGCTTACTTGTATAGTAGGCCATTTCCTCCTCTAGCTTATTCATTATGGTAGCCTTTCTTATTATTTCGTAGTCCTCATCATTGAGAAGAATGCAGCTATTATTATGTGTCCTAAAATCCGCATAGAGAGGGTTCTTTTGAAATTCCTTATAGTCACTTCCTATTACTGCTTCGTCTATACCAAGTAGATTATTCTTATCATATAGATAGACCATATCAGTTAGGGAAAAGCGATAGATAAAGTATTCATCCTCATAGCCATAGGGTTTCTTCTCGGTCCACATCCGTTCTACATAGGTATTTCCATCAGCAGCCCTATACTCATCATAATAATATACATAGTACCCATCCACATCACAAAGAAGGATAACAGGTATGTATATCTCTATCTCTGCCTGGGCAGATGGATCTGATATAATTCCCAAGGAAGTATATAAGGATGTGAAAAACGTATTAAGCACCTCTTGCTTATTAATAGCTCCACCACCATATGAACCGGTTTTCGATAGATAATTAACCGCATCTGATGTGGCAGAGGATAATGATGTCCTTATCTCTTCTTTTTCGTTCTCTATCGCCTTTAGCTTTCCTATGGACACATCAGTCTTTATAACTGCACCTAGAAAGAATATAAGAAATAATAGTGCAAAATGGTATATCTTCATAATTGTCACCCTTTACTTACTCATTACACGTTCCCTTTTTTCTATATTAATCCACTTATCCGATATGGAAGGATATATTTTACTTAGCACCTTTCTTGCTATAGTCGATGATTTATTACTTACCTCTACACTAAATTCATCATCTATATTAAAGATATATTTCTTCTTCCTATATAGCATATCAAGGACCTCTTCTGTATGGTTTTTGCGCTCATATATCATTATATTTCCTGTAAACACAGGGATTTTCTGTAGGCATCTTGGACAGCCGGGGTTTGTCCCATCAGGATATAGGCTATATTCATATCCACATATGTCACAAACCATAGTCGCACAGACTGTAGTTACAAGCACCGTTACGGATGCCCCCTTATAGCCTATGGTTATAGGCTTAGTGCCAAGATAATGGATATCCAGATTATCGATATATCCGTTTGTTACCTCCTCTGTATGACCATCCATATATGTGGCTAGAAGCCATACATTATTATCTATAAGAGTGGTTCCTATGGTTATTACTATAGGTGATGTGGTTGGGTTTATTATCCGTAGACTTTCAACCCATTCCTTACAGTAGGGGCAGCCTGGATCAC
>JAAYJU010000048.1 GCA_012522735.1 Clostridiales bacterium
TACGAATTAATAATGTTGAAGCTTATTCTGAATTTAATGGCAGGTATTATCCGGACTATGATACTGTCATTACAGCCATAGTTCCTGCGGGTAAGGAGCTTAGCCATTGGATTGTTAACGGAGATATCGTAGAGGAAGAAAAGCTCATCATCAAGGAGTCTTTGATTATCGATAAGAAGGTCGAGGTAGTCTCTATTCTTAAGGATGATAAGAAGGAGAATTTAAAAGTTATCATCACAGAAGTATCTTCAGACGGTGATAATGATTATATAATTCTTTATAACCCTTATAAGCAAGACATCAATTTATTAGGTTATTCAATTACCGATGATATTGATGAGCCTGGTAAGCTAATTCTTCCCCAGAGACAATTAAAGAGCGGCCAGAGCTTAAAAATACTGGGAGAAAGTAATCAGGAGACCCCAGACAGGGGAATGATTCGAGCGGGATTTAATCTTAGGGATGGCGAGACAGTAGGCCTTTACCTGAAGGGTGAGTTGCTTGACGAGGTTACAATACCTGACTTGAGGAAGGGTAGTGTATATACACGTGACCTATTAACAATGAGATTTTCTGAGGTAAGGAAGTAAATATAAAAGAGTTCGAGGGTCAAAAACCTAAATAGAAATTATCTATTGATACCTATATAGGTTTTGACCCTCGAACTAATCTTAGATTTTTGTCTTACCGCCCATATAGGGTTGAAGAGCCTTAGGAATATTTATTGAACCGTCAGCATTTAGATTGTTTTCCAGAAAGGCAATAAGCATTCTTGGAGGTGCAACCACTGTGTTATTAAGTGTATGGGCAAAGTATTTGCTATCCTCACCCACAACACGAATCTTAAGTCTTCTTGCCTGTGCATCTCCTAGATTAGAGCAGCTACCGACCTCAAAATATTTCTCTTGTCTGGGAGACCATGCCTCTACATCCACTGATTTTACCTTTAAATCAGCTAAATCACCAGAGCAGCATTCTAATGTTCTAACCGGTATGTCAAGAGTGCGGAATAGGTCCACGGTGTTTTGCCAAAGCTTATCATACCACATCATGCTGTCCTCAGGCTTGCAGACTACTATCATTTCCTGCTTTTCAAATTGATGGATTCTGTATACTCCTCTTTCCTCAAGTCCATGAGCTCCCTTTTCCTTACGAAAACAGGGTGAATAGCTGGTTAGAGTATGGGGAAGATCATCCTCGCTAATAATCGTATCTATAAATTTACCAATCATAGAATGCTCACTGGTACCTATGAGATAGAGGTCCTCGCCTTCAATCTTATACATCATAGCATCCATTTCCGCAAAGCTCATAACACCTGTAACCACCTCGCTACGAATCATGAATGGTGGTATGCAATAAGTGAAACCACGGTCAATCATAAAATCACGGGCATAGGATATAACAGCTGAATGAAGTCTTGCGATATCTCCCATTAGATAATAGAAGCCATTACCGGCAACTCTTCTGGCACTGTCTAAATCTATACCGTTTTTACTCTCCATAATATCGATATGATAGGGTATCTCAAAGTCAGGAACCACCGGGTCACCGTAGCGCATAACCTCTACATTTTCGCTATCGTCCTTTCCGATTGGAACGCTGGGGTCTATTATATTCGGTATAGTCATCATAATCTGTGTTATTTTCACACCAAGCTCGGCTTCTCTTTCCTCAAGGGCTTTCAAGCGGTCAGACTGCTTGGTTACCTTATTCTTAAGCTCCATTGCTTCTTCTTTTTTACCCTGTGACATCAAGCCACCAATTTGCTTGGATATGGTATTGCGTTCATATCTAAGATTATCAGCCTCCTGCTTTGCATTACGATTTTCAAGATCAAGGGCAATAACCTCATCAACCAATTCGAGCTTATGATCCTGGAATTTATTCCGGATGTTTTGTTTAACGATTTCTGGGTTCTCTCTTACAAATTTTACATCAAGCATTTTCTATTCCTCCTAGATATTTTTTAAGTTGTTCACTGTTTACAACGGAGGAATTCTCCTCCTAGATAAATTATATTATTTTGCTACTTATAACGGAGAAAGATCCTCCTTGTTTTATTTTTGTATTAAATTTCAATAAAAAACCCTCCATCCCAATAACATGGGACGGAAGGATCCGCGTTGCCACCCAAATTGCCGTAAATAATAACGGCCACTCGAAGATACTATAAAGGGTATCAGCCTCTGACTCATCGCCAATTGCTCCAAAAGTGGAAGGACTTATTCCATCACCGATTCGCACCAACCATCGGCTCTCTGAAGATTTCTTAAATCGTAGCTTTTATCAAGGCAAGCTTATATATAGATTTTCACCAATTATAACCCTTTTTATTATATTTTGCAAGCCTATGAATTTCGTTTTGTATCGGTTTTTTAACTGAATGTAATATTACGCCATATGTTATTGTGATTAATTTCACAGCAATATTTTCCAAAGATGATAATTGTTCTCAATTAGTTCTTGACATAGATGTTGTATTTCTGTATAATATGAACACAACATATTGTGCTCGCGAACGAAAAACTGAAGATGTTTAAGTTCCAAATCTGCGAACATACTATAATATATATTGCATGCGGATAAACAGGATTGGAGGATGTATATGGAGCATTTATTATCTGAGAAATTTTTAAGTACATATCGTAATATGAAGAGCCCACTTAGCCATATTGGTGAGTTTGTATATTTAAGGACCTATTCCAGATATCTTGAGGAGAAAAAAAGGCGGGAGACTTGGTTTGAAACTGTTCATAGAACCATAGAGTATAATATAAATCTGGGCATTAAGCATAAGAAGAAAATGGGCCTAAGCATTAATATGGAAGAGGAAGTAAAGGAAGCTGAGCAGCTTTTTGATGAGCTTTTTAATCTAAAGACCTTTACATCAGGAAGGACTCTTTATATGGGCGGCACTGAGGTGGTGGAGAAGTATCCCTTGTCCAATTATAATTGTGCCTTTACCAATATTGAAAAGTTCTCTGATTTGGTCGATGTCTTTTACCTTCTAATGGTAGGTAGCGGGGTTGGAATTCGAATTACTAGAGAGATGGTTGATAAGCTCCCTAAGGTTCGTCGTGTAAGCCTAGAGGGCAGATATGATGGAACAGTAAGAGCTAATACCTCAAAGGAGGATATGGAGGATACTAAGTGCATCCTCGATAAGAGCGATAATTCCATAGCTGTTATACTTGTTGGTGACAGCAAGGAGGGCTGGTGCGATGCGCTTGAAAGATATTTTAAGCTGCTTTCCTTAGATGAATATAAGGATGTTACAAGAGTTATTATTGACTATAGCTATGTAAGGCCAGAGGGAGAAAGGCTAAAGAGATTTGGCGGAAGGGCATCTGGACATAAGTCCATTAAGAGGATGTTTGAGAAGATCAACAAGGTGATTCACCGAAGGGAGAATGGCATCCTTCAAACTCTTGATGTACTGGATGTTGCTACTGTAATCAGTGAGAACGTGGTATCAGGTGGCGTAAGAAGAAGTGCCATGATGGTTATATGTGATGAGGATGATGATGAGGTCATCAATGCCAAACGTAACATTTATAAGGTGGTTGATGGTAAATGGATTGAGGATACTGATATTTCTCATAGAAAAATGAGCAATAATTCAATCCTTTATAATCATCGCCCAACTTTAGATAGAATAAAGGAAATTATAGATTCAATTAAGGTTAACGGAGAACCCGGCTTTATTAACGGTGCTGAAGCACTTCGTAGAAAGCCAACATTTAAGGGCTGCAATCCATGTGGAGAGATTCTGCTACAATCAAAGCAGTGCTGTAACCTTACAACTAATAACCTTATGGCCTTTGTAAAGGGTTCTGTTCTTGATGAAGAGCAGCTTATGAATACCATTAAGCTTTCCACAAGAGTAGCTATAAGAATGACCTTGGTTGACGTAGAGCTTCCTGAGTGGAATAAGGTTATGCAGGAGGACAGAATAATAGGAATATCCCTGACAGGAATGATGGATATGGTTAATAAGACCGGTATGAGCTATGATGACTTGGCTGTTTTACTTAAGAAGCTTCGCAAAGAAGTTCATAAGGAGGGTAAGAGCTACTCCGTTCTGCTAGGCATAGATCCTCCCAAGCTTATGACAACTATAAAGCCTGAGGGCAGCTTGTCCACACTTCCATGCGTAAGTAGCGGTATACATTTTGCTCACTCTAATTACTATATTCGCAGAATTAGGATATCGGTTACCGATCCTTTATATAAGATGATAGAGGCTGAGGGAAGCTTCCCCATATATAATGAGAACGGACAGACCGATGAGAATTGCACTATAAAGGTTATTGAGTTTCCTATTAAGGCTCCAGAGGGAAGAACAAAATATGATGTAGGTGCTATCGAACAGCTGGAGCTGTATAAAATGTCCATGGAGAACTGGTCTGATCATAATTCATCCATTACTGTTCATGTAAGAGAGCATGAATGGGAGGATATATCCCATTGGCTATACGATAATTTTGACTATGTTGTAGGAATTACCTTCCTTCCGCTTATGGAGGAAACATATCCTCTTCTTCCCTATGAGACTACAACTCGTGAAGACTATGAGGAGCGTATTCGCCTAGTTAAGCCAATTAATTATGAGCTCTTGGCAAGATATGATAATAATGAGCAGCATGATATTATTGATGCGGAATGTGAGACCGGAGCATGTCCTATTAGATGATTTGTAATAGGACACTGACTTATGGCATAAAATGTGCTAAGGATACCCATTACGGGAGGGAGCCATTTGCCTGAAAACCGAGTAATTGTATACGATATGGTCTTGCAGCAGGACATGTATTATAAGGGAGTTGTTATACTTAGCTATACGGTTAGATATCCATTCTTTAGCTCAGATAGTTATCAAACCACACTCGACAAGATAAATCACTATTATAAAACTGAGGCTTATATGTATGTAAAAACAAATATACGAAAGCTCTTTCAAACAGCCATGGTCGAATATGAATATGCTATGGCAAATAATTTCCCGGTAAGACCCTTTGACGTGGTAACGGTATATGATGTAACATATAATAAAAATTGTGTTCTTAGCTTGTATTTTGACAGGTATGAATATACTGGGGGAGCCCATGGAATGACAAGTAGAACCTCGGATACATGGAACATAGCTAACAGCTGTCAAGTAAGATTGAGTGATTTGTTTTTGATACCGGATGATGTAAATACTTTTGTAACAGATGCCATAATAGAACAGATGGATCAAATGGTTATGGCAGAGGTCGAGGCCTTTCCTTATTTTGAGAATTACCAAGCTCTTGTAAAGGAAAATTATAATAGCAAGAATTTTTACATAAATAGCAGAGGAGTCATAGTCTATTTTCAGCTTTATGAAATTGCTCCATATGCATCCGGAATACCTGAGCTTTTATTACCATATGGTATCGGTGGTCCTATTCGCCCAAGGTACTGTTAAAATAAAAGGATGCCTTTGATAATTATTAGGCATCCTTTCATTTTTTCCAGGTACTTGGGGAGAAGAGGAGTAGGATCGGGAATATCTCCAGCCGTCCTGCCAACATATTGAACATAAATACTAATTTAGACATGTCTGAGAAGGCCCCGTAATTTCCTGTCGGTCCAACCACTTCTAATCCTGGGCCTATATTATTAAATGTTGCTAATACAGCTGAGAAATTAGTAGTAAAATCAAAATTATCCAAGGATATAATAAGTAGAGAAGAAGCAAATATTATCATATAGGTAACAAAAAAAACATTAATTGAGCGTACGGTTTCGTTTTCCAGTTTCTTTTTGTTGAGTTTAATAATCTTAATACTGCGCTTATGAATTAAATAAGATAGCTCTTTGCTTATGGTTTTAAACAGTACAATTATACGAGAGACCTTTATTCCTCCACCTGTACTGCCTGCACATGCACCCATAAACATCAAAAGAACTAGTATTGTTTTTGAAAAAGTAGGCCAATAGTGAAAATCAACTGATGAAAATCCGGTTGTGGTCATAATGGAGGAAACTTGAAAGGCTGAATGATGTATAGATGAGAAAAAACCTTTAAGTCCACCTGTGTTTAGGGATATCAGTATAATGGCTGTTATTGCGGAGATAAAATACCATTTTATTTCTTCTAATTTAAATGCATCCTTTGCTTTTTTTAGTATAATTAAATAGTAAAAGTTAAAGTTAACTCCATATAAAAACATAAATACAGTAATAACGCCTTGAGTATATGTCGAATAAGACATGATACTATCATTTTTAATACCAAATCCACCTGTGCCTGCGGATCCAAAGGTAAGTGTCAGAGCATCAAACAAGGGGATTTTCCCTACCAGAAGTAATAGTATTTGTAGAAAAGTCATTCCAATGTAAATTCCATAAAGAAGGGAAGCGCTTGATCTCATCCTAGGTACAAGCTTTTCCACAGAAGGTCCCGGACTTTCTGCACGCATTATATGCATGCTTTCTCCTTTTGCCAAAGGAAGAATGGCAAGAATAAATACTAAGACACCCATACCCCCAATCCAATGGGTAAAGCTTCTCCAAAACAACATACAATAATCTAAAGCCTCAACATCACTCAAGATGCTGGAGCCAGTTGTTGTAAACCCAGATATTATTTCAAACAAAGCATCAACAAAATGGGGGATTTGACCACTGATATAAAGCGGAATTGTACCAATAATACTAAGTAAGATCCAACCTAAAGCGACAGATATAAAGCCTTCCTTGGCATAAAACACTCTATTTTTTGGTTTTTTTATAGATAATGGAATGCCAATAATAAGGCAAATTCCAATTGTTATCAGAAAAGCGAACCCGCTTTTTTCACCATAAATAATTGATACAATAAGAGGTAAAATCATGAAGGCAGCTTCAAAATTCAAAATCCATCCTAAAATATGTAGTATTATTGACTTATTCATTATAGCTCCTTATTAAAGACTACTTTGTATAATAGTAAGATGTTAGTTGAGTTATTTATAACAGAATATCATTCAAATCATCCAGTCCTTTATTTGTTGTAACAATTATTACTGTGTCACCTAACTGGATATGGTCTTGTCCGTTTGGAATTATTATTTTACCTTTACGGTTAATACAGCTTACAAGAATGTTAGGTTTAAGCTGAAGCTTTTGAAGTGGTACACCAAGAAGCCTAGCATTGCTCCTAACATAAAATTCCAGAGCCTCTACTTTATCTTCAACGATGTTGTATAATGTCTCAACATTACTTCCTTTATTATTTTGCATAGCTCTTACATGCTGAAGGATACGATCAGCGGTTATCAACTTGGGGTTAATAATAATACCGAGCGGCATTTCTCCTACAATATCATCATAGGTCATGCGTGATATTTTTGTGAATACCTTTGCTTTGGAGCGTTTTTTTGCATATAGAGACAGTAAGATATTTTCCTCGTCATAGTTTGTTAAGGCTGCAAAGGCCTCTGCATCCTCTAGACCTTCCTCTAAAAGGACATTCTTATAGGTCGCATTTGCATTTATAATCATAGCCTCGGGAATTAGATCACTAAGCTCCTCACAGCGCTGAAGATTTTGTTCGATAATAGTTACACTAATTTCTGAATTTATCAATCTCCTAGCTAGGTATAAAGCCATGGTACCGCCACCGATTATCATTACTTTTCTAATTTTATGAACATACATATTTATTTTTTGAAAAAATTCCATTGCTTCTCTAGGAGATGCAACAAAGGATACTATATCATTTGCGCGAAGTTCAAAATTACCTGAGGGGATAAAGACCTGATCTTCCCGTTCAACAACACAGACCAATACCCTACAATGAAGCTTAGTGGATAGATTCATTATTTTCATTTTATCTAAAATAGAATCCGTAGGCACTTGGAATTTTAGTAATTCCACCTTGCCTTTAGCAAAAGTATCTATTTCAATAGCAGAAGGAAGCTTAATTAAACGTGCCATTGTTGTGGCAGTTTCTAATTCGGGATTAATGGTCATTGAAAGACCCATTTCTTCCTTGATAAATGAGATTTCATCATTATATTGCGGGTTGCGTACTCTTGCTATGGTATGACAGCTACTGGCTTTTCGTGCTATTAGACAGCACAAAAGATTTAACTCATCTGAACCGGTCACAGCAATTAAAAGATGTGATTTTTCGATGCCGGCTTCAAGCAGAACATGATGGCTAGCACCGCTACCAACTATACCCATAACATCCAAAGAGTTTGTAATATCACTGATTAACGTAGTTTTATTATCAATTATAACTATATCGTGACCTTCTGAGTTCAGTTGTTCGGCTAGGGTTATTCCTAGCTTACCGCAACCTACTATAATAATATTCATTAAAATTAATCCTTTCAAGTAATCTAGATTTATTTTATTAATCATTATAACACTTGCTATATAAAATACCAGTACTATTTATGGTATATAAGAAAGAGAAAGGGCCTGATCCAATCATATATTACTCATAGGATGAGAAATATATGCTATAGAGACAGGCCCATTCTATTATTAACACGAAAGTTACTATTCACCGCCTGGACCGCTGCGGCCCGGTGAATTATCAGGTACCTCTGCATGAGTGTTCTTTACAGAGTTTCTAGCTTGATTTTTGTTGCTGTTCTTAGATGAATTCTTGTTGGTGTTCTTAAAATTATTATTCTTATTCTTTGCCATAATATCTCCTTCCTTAATAAAGTGAACAGAGTCATTTATTATTATTTCAGGAAATAGAAATATTATACAATGGAAAAGGAAAAATTAGTCAACCAATGTTATGCGTCCCATTCTAAGATTACCAATAGCCCTATTATTTAACTCAAAGCTATGATTGGGGAGAATATTGTCCATGTATTCCTTGGAAAATGCTTCTTCTTCCTTTTCTGTTATAGCTTCCTCTACGGTCCTATCATAGGTTTCGGCCGAGTTATTATTTAACATTCGAATGACATAATAACCATCCGCTTCCTCAACCACATCAGTAATATCATTATTTTCCATAGCCAGCATAGTACTCATTAAATCCTCGGAGAAATAGGTATCCTTAGCTAAAAAGTCACTTGTTCTATATTGTAGTTCCTTCTCATCCTCAGGTATTATGGTAGACCAATCCTCTGTATCTAGGGCCTTCTCCCTTAGGTCTGTAATTTTGTCTAGAGCAGCCTTTTTTTCTGCATCATCCAAAGGGACCTGAGAGTTATCCTCTTCATTTGTCTTAACTGTAGAGATGTATAGGTAGTCAATGTCATATTGTCTATAATCACTATAGCTAAAGCCTGCTTCTATTTCCTTATCATTAATATCAAAGGAGTCTATGACATCCTGTTTAAATCGGTTGGCCAAGGTGTTCTTGGTAAAGACAGTCTTAAGGTATTCTGGAGTGAAGCCATTTTCTTTAATAAATTTCTCACTTAAGCCTATATCATTAAGAGTTGAATTTACATTTTCATCAATCTTATCAATCTCTTCCTCTGTTAAGGTATATCCATTTGTGATTGCTTCGTTATAAAGAACTTCTTCATATATAACATTATTAATCGTTTCTAGCTTTGCATAGTCACGAACAGTCATATCTGAGCTCTCATTATAGGGCATGTCCCAATAGGAGCCACCATATAATTGATTGATATAATTATAGGTCGACTCTGTATTGTAGAATTGATAGGTCAAATCCTCAAGGTAGTACTTCTCGTCGTCAATGGTTACTAGGGGACTTTTATATAATTGATCGAACAGTATGCCAACAATCAATGCCAATCCCAGTATAGCTCCAACGACCATCCATACTTTGGGACTGATGGTAAACTGTTTTTGCTTAGATTTTTTTCCTTTTATAGTTTTTTTGGATTTATTCACGTTGCTACCTCCATCTATTCTCATGATGATTATTTTAACCGTTTCCTGAAAGAAGTCAATAGATGCCATGTTTTTTTCACAGATTCGATAAAAAATATTATATAATTTGTTTATTATTAACTAGTGCTTTTCTACGTTTTATTTGTAATATTTATATGCTATAATTATCTAGAAGTTAAATGTATAAAAAAGAGTCAATACTCAAGATAAAAGCATGAAAATATAAGAAGAGGGTAGAGTATGGAAGCTTATAATAATAAAGCAATTCAGATAATGAATGAAGTAAATAATGTGGTTATAGGAAAAAGAGTTATTATCGGTAAGGTTCTTACAGCTATTTTAGCAAAGGGGCATATCCTTTTAGAGGATTATCCCGGCGTTGGAAAAACTACATTAGCGCTGGCTTTTTCAAAGGCTATGGCACTTAAGCATAATAGACTTCAATTCACTCCCGATGTATTGCCTACGGATGTGGTAGGCTTTAATCTACTTTCTAAGGATGGCGATAGTTATCAGTACAAGCCCGGTGCCATTATGTGTAATTTGTTTTTGGCAGATGAGATTAACAGAACATCTAGTAAGACACAGTCTGCTTTGCTAGAGGTAATGGAAGAGGGAAAGGTTACTGTTGACGCTGTTACAAGAGATGTACCAAAGCCCTTTGTTGTTATGGCCACACAAAATCCAATAGGCTCCATAGGAACTCAGATGCTACCTGAATCACAGCTTGATAGATTTATGGTCAGACTCTCCATGGGATATCCCGATATCAAAAGCGAAATTGGTATATTAAAGCAAAGACAGAACTCAAATCCCTTGGAAAATGTAGTCCAGGTGGTAGAAAAGAGCGAGATAGAACAAATGCAGAATATGGTGGAGGAGGTCTATATCCACGATTCCATATATGAATATATAACTCTTTTGGTGCAACAAACAAGGGAGAACCCTTTAATTGAATTGGGAGTCAGTCCCAGAGGA
>JAAYJU010000049.1 GCA_012522735.1 Clostridiales bacterium
GATTTGGAAGAATTAAGGCTTAGCTGGAAATGATGGTGAGCGAATGATAAAAAAGAGTAGTGATGGTATTGTTTTTGATAATACTGTATATCTATCAGAGGAGAGCTATAGAAAGTTTCCTATATATATGAGACTGCTTCAGGCATTTGTCATATTTGTTGGAAGCTATTGTTTCATGACTATTTTTACAGAATCTTTTGATTTACAGTTTATAAACAGCTGGCTTATTGGATCAATAATTCTTTCGGGTTTGATTTTCTATGCTTTCTGCTTATATCCAAGATATGATTTAATAAAAATCATATTAACATTAACTATATATGGAGGTATTGCATATTATCGATATGAGCAGATAAAAAACGGTTTCTTCCTCTTGGAGAATGCCATTATTAAACGTGCAAGTTTTTATTATGGTTTCCCTGAATTTAGCTTTATTGCTGATAAGGGTAGAGCTGACCAAGACATAACACTCTTTCTTATAATGATAATTATTCCGGTGGTTGCCATACTAACAATATCCCTGCTTCGAAGTAAATGTAAGCTATTAAGCTATATAATTATGCTATTACCCGTAGTAGTAAGCTTTACTATGGGCCTTACTCCCCCTGAGGCGGATATGGTAGCCTATATCTTAGCTTTTCTTTTTATATTAATATCAAATGGCTTTTCGCATGCCAAATCCTCGCCACACAATGCTTTTGCCAATGATAGGAAGAGTATGATTTATCGTATTAGTATAAGGTCTGCGACGATATTTTGTCTTCTTACGCTTTTTATGTTTTTTATAGTTAAGCAATTTGTTCCGGTTGAAAAATATAAGGCCTATGAGGGTGTCGATGAGGCAAAGACAAAAATACAAAGCCTTATGACGGACTTTTCTAACTATGATATTACTGATAAGCTTTTGGATATTAAGTGGAATATTCGTACAAGAAGAGACCAAGGCTCGGGGGGTCTTAGCTTAGGAAGACTTGGAAGAGTCGGTCAGGTGGTCTTCGATGAGTCTGAGCATCTACAGGTAACTGCACCCTTACAATCGGTTATTGAGGGCATATATTTAAAGGGTTATATAGGAAGCGAATATACCGGAGATAGCTGGAAGATTCATTCTAGACAAATTATAAAAAATTATAATGAGATGATAGCCGGTATTTCGAAGGAGGAATACGACCCCCCTAATGCAAGTTCCTTTTTATTAAGTCACTCTCCCTATAGTCTTTATGTTAATCAGGGGAGGATAGGTATTAGATATATTAAGGCCAGTAAAAATTATGTTTATGCTCCATATTTTACCACTTTTAAAGACAAGGATGGAGTTAGCTTTGAATATGATTTAGGTACTGTATCTGATAAGGAAATTGGAGCCACCAACTATGATTATAGCTATAATCTATCTAGACTTACAGAAACTATAAATAATAGCTTTAATATGCCGTCCGGAATATTAATTCAGGATGGAGACGAAAGATATGTTCTAATAGATTCAGATCTTTATACATTTAAAGATTACCAGAAAAATGAAAGTATATATCGTGAATTTGTTTATGATACTTATACGAGACTTCCCGAGGATGGACTGGATAGGCTAAAGCATGATTTTTCCAGAGAGCAGGTAGGGCCTGAAGCGGAAAACATCATAGATGCCATAGCTTATGTTAAGGACTATTTGAATCGTTACATGAGGTATACTCTATCTCCCGGAAGACTTCCAAGAGATAAGGATTTTGTGGAGTATTTTCTCTATGAGAATAAGATTGGTTACTGCTCACATTTTGCCTCTGCAGGTGCGCTTATGCTAAGGGCCATGGGCTACCCTAGCAGATATGTTGAAGGATATGCTATAAACAGATCTGATTTAATGAATCAGGTAATGACCTCATATATAGGTGATGAGATTAATACGGCAGATATAGTAGTCAAGGATTATAATGCCCATGCTTGGGTAGAGGTATATATAGATGGCTTTGGTTGGATACCAGTGGAGTTTACTACTGGTGCCGGTATGGAGGATATGGTGGATACCATAAGTGATATTGAACAGTTAGGTGAAGTAGAAACCGAGGAGGAGTTAAGGGTACCTACAGATATAGAGCCGAGTCCTACAGTATTACCAGACGAGGATGATATTCCATCACCTCCAGCCCCCGGCCAGGACGAGGATATAAAGGGTAGTGGCAGCATAAAGAAAGATGATGATAAAACTCAAACCTCTTATAGTTGGTATTTAATAGCTATCTTACTACTTATGCTTTTGTCCTCAATTATTATATTTTCTTTGCTTATGACTAAGCGAAGGAAAGAAATGACTGAGGAATCCTATAGTAAAAAAGCATTGAGACTTTATAAAAGAGTTGAGCGTTTATTTATACTTAATCATGGCTTGCCTAAAAAGTCCAAAAGCCTAGAGGAAAATGAGGACTATGTAAAGGAACATTTAAGTCTGGTTGCTGTAGAAGATTTTGAAGCATGTATGGATACCGTAAGAAAAGCAAGGTTTGGAAGGGGAACAATCAGTCCTTTGGAATATATGAAGGTCGAGCACTTTTATAGAACCTTTAGGAATAGAATATATGAGAGACTTCCTCTTATAAAGAAAGCTTATTTCAAAATTACTAGGGAGACCATTGACTAATAAAAGAGATAATTAATATTAGCTTAGAAATTAGAAAAAAATCGCAGTTAAGGAATATAGTGTGATATACTGACTCTAAGACCGATGAAGAAGAAATGATTTATATTTTAAGAAAGGATGTGCACTATGAAGAATATTATTACGATTAGCAGGCAGTATGGAAGTGGCGGAAGAGAAATAGGAGAAAAGCTATCTAAGAAGCTTGACATACCTTTCTATGACAAGGAATTAATAACAAGGGCAGCAAAGGAAAGCGGCTTTTCGGAAGCAGCATTTGAGAATGTGGAGAAAAAGGCAACCAATAGCCTCTTATATTCAATAGCTATGGGTATGAATGCATACGGTAATCACGATATAGGCTTTACCCATCTGTCCTTGGACGACCAAGTATATCTTGCTCAATCAAATGTAATTCGTAAAATTGCCATGGAAGGCCCCAGCATTATAGTAGGTAGATGCGCGGATTATATATTAAGGGACCAAGCAGATGTAATTCATGTATTTATATGGGCTGATTTAGCTTTCAGAAAAGAAAGAGCGGTTAATTTATATAATATGGAGGCTGATAAGGCAGAGGAAACCATATTAAAAATTGATAAAAGAAGAGCTAACTATTACAACTACCATGCCAGTGAGAAATGGGGCAGAGCAGAAAATTATCATTTATCCATACGTAGTGACTATGTAGGAATAGACAATTCGGTAGAACTACTGGCAGACTACATTAAGTTCAGCGAAAGGGGATAGTATATAGCCTATGAAGCTTAGGGACAGAGTTAACCGAAAATATATGCAAATATCACTATATGTAATCATTACAGCTATCATAATATATATACTTTCACTAATTGCAAAAAACGCACCGTCAATATTTGCAGATTTAATGGATAAATTAAGTTGGCTACTAAGGGTGATAAGGCCTGTAATCTTAGGGTTTGTATTTGCTTATCTTATGGTTCCTGTTGTCAACTTTTTTGAATCTAAATTCAGAAAATTTAAGCTATTTAAAAAAATGAAAAGATCCAGAACCTGGGCTGCTATTTTATCTGTTTTAATCTTTTTTATAGCATTAGCAGGCTTAGTTTCTCTCTTAATTTTTAGCGTGACAGACCAGCTTAGATTGGCTAATTTTGATGATGTTATACGGCTGGCGGAAGGATATATGAAGAGTCTAGAGTCCTTTTATAATTCAATCATCCAGAACATGGAGAAACTAGACATCCAATCAAGTCAGCTGGAGCAGTATGTTGAGGAAACCTTGACGGTAGTATTAAATGCTTTGAAGGATTTTGCTCAGAGTACGGTAAATGCCATTACGGATATATCAGGATATTTAACAACCATAATATTTGGATTTATAATAGGCTTTTATTTTATTATTGATGGGAAGATGTTTACCTTATATTTAAAAAAGACATTCAATGCTTTGTTTTCTAAGAACACAAATAAAAAAATATCCGTTATTCTTAAGGATCTGGACTATGCATTCTCAGGATATGTAAGAGGACAGTTAGCAGATGCTTTTGTAATGATGATACTTATAAGCCTTGTGCTTTCAATAACCGGAGTTAAGTTTGCTTTAGTCATAGGTATTTTTGCAGGCCTTGGAAACCTGATACCTTATTTTGGTCCTGTTGTTGCATACTTTTCTACAGCTCTTGTCTGCATCATAAACGGAGAAATGCAAAAGCTGATTATAGCTCTTATATTACTAGTCATTATTCAATTTATTGACGGTAACTTTATAGGGCCTAAGCTCTTAAGCAGATCCATAAAGATACATCCTCTAATTATCATTGTATCACTGATATTTGGTAGTGCAATCGGAGGGCTTTTGGGAATGCTACTGGCCGTACCTGTAGGCGCTTACCTCAAGCTGGTATTCGTAAGATTTGTTGAGAATAGAAGTATTAAAAGGAATGAAATGGAAAAAGTTATAAACAGTGCTAATATTAATAGAAAAAAAATATAAGATATTGGATACCTGTTTTTATCTATATCGTCTAATATTTATCAAAATAGAAAAAAGTAAGAAAAAATTAAGATATTAGTTAGACATTTTTTAAGTATTTTAGTGTAGAATTATAAGGAGGTAAAGCTTGCTTTATATAAGGATGGTGCAAGATGAAAAATAAAAACGAAAATATAATAGAAGTAAAAAACGCAAAGAAAATATATAGGATGGGTAGAGAAAGAATTATTGCGGTTGATGATGTAAGTTTTACCGTAAAAAAAGGTGAATTCTGCTGCTTATATGGAGCATCGGGATCCGGTAAGTCGACTCTACTAAATCTTATGGCAGGTATAGAAAAGCTTACCGGCGGTCAAATCATGATTAAAGGACGAAACATACATAAAATGAGTGAAAAGGGACTTGCAAAGTTTAGACAAAACACCTTGGGGTTCGTATTCCAGTCCTATAATCTGCTTAATTCCATGACCGCTCTGGAGAATGTAGAGCTGCCTCTAGTCTTTAAGCATATGAATAAAAAGCGAAGGCGTAGAATGGCCAGACAAATGTTGATTAATGTCGGCCTAGGTGATCGGCAGAAGCATAAGCCTACAGAAATGAGCGGAGGACAGCAGCAGAGAGTCGGTATAGCAAGAGCCTTTGTATGTAACCCGGAGATAGTGTTTGCAGATGAGCCAACAGGTAACTTAGATTCTAAGACCAGTAAGGAAGTAATGGATATCATCAAGAATATGGCAAGAGCAAATAACCAAACGATTGTAATGGTTACTCATGACAAGGATCTTGCCGGATATGCTGATAGGATTATTCATATCTTTGACGGAAAAATCGAAGAGATAGTTGATCTTAAGTCGGAGAAAACCACTGTTGAGGAAGTGGATAGGCAGATGGAAGAGACAGAAGATTTCATAAGTGAGCAAGCATTGCATGCAGAGAATCCGGGATAAAAGATTAGCTTAATATAAGAAATAGGGTTGATTAAATAACAGAAATTATTTAGGAAGTAGAGGGATATTAAATGAGAAAAAGAGTTAAAGGCTTAGTAACAATAATATTATCGTTATTGCTGTTACTTATGAATGTTGTTGGAAATCATACTTTAGTAAATGCACAAGGAAATAATGTAATTATTACTGAACGGGAAGTTTTTTTACTAGTTCCCGGTGAAACAAGTACAATTAAAATTCCTATAAAAGCGGTTGGTGAGATCATACAGACACCTGTAGTTGTGGCGGAGGCTGGCAATGCACCACTTTCTCTGTCTCAACCGAGGTTAACGATGGATGGCTTCGATAAGCCACCTCACGTGATTTCTCCATATGTAACCCAATTTATCGAGGTAGACGTTACAGCTGATGAAACGGCTAAAATTGGTGTATATCCAATTGACCTGATAATCACCGGTACGTCCTATATTATGGGAGAGCCCTCTCCTGTTAGCACTACAATAACTGTAAACACGCAGATTTTAGAGGAAAAGAAACCTGCGCAATTATCCC
>JAAYJU010000050.1 GCA_012522735.1 Clostridiales bacterium
GATAAAGCTCTTAATGCATATACCAAGAAATTCGACAAGGCAGATATAAATGGGAATAATATCAGAGTTACAGATGAGGAAATTGAAATAGCCTATCAGGATATAGACAAAGAAGTGCTAGAAGTTATTAAGAAGTCAAAGAAAAGCATAGAGGCTTTTCACAATAAACAAAAACAAAATAGCTGGTTTGATGCATCTAGGGAAGGTGTAATCGTAGGTCAAAGGGTAACACCAATTGAAAAGGTTGGTGTATATGTGCCTGGTGGAAAGGCCGCATATCCTTCCACAGTTTTGATGGATGTTATACCAGCTAAGGTTGCCGGTGTAAACCAAATAGTCATGGTAACACCCCCTGATCAGGATGGAAAGGTATTCTCGGGCACATTGGTAGCTGCTAAGGAAGCCGGGGTAACGGAGATATATAAGGTTGGTGGTGCCCAAGCTATAGCAGCATTGGCCTTTGGTACAGAGAGTATACCAAAGGTTCATAAGATAGTAGGACCAGGTAATATATATGTGGCCTTAGCTAAAAAGGCCGTATATGGTCATGTCAGCATTGATTCCATAGCCGGGCCCAGTGAGATACTAGTTCTAGCTGATGAGACGGCCAATCCAAGGTTTGTAGCAGCCGATTTGCTTTCTCAGGCTGAGCATGATGAGCTGGCTTCTTCTATACTAGTTACTACCAGTAAGGACCTAGCCCGAAAAGTCTCTGAGGAAGTTGATAAGTTACTTGAGACACTTTCAAGAAAGGAAATAATTAAGAAATCCCTCGATAATTATGGGTATTTATTGATTACTAAGGATATGGATGAAGCTATAGAGGTAACCAATGAAATAGCCTCCGAGCATTTAGAAATAATGACAAGGGATCCTTTCATGGTAATGACAAGGATTAAAAATGCAGGTGCTATATTTATAGGAGAATACTCCAGCGAGCCCCTGGGAGACTATATGGCAGGACCTAATCATACTCTGCCTACTAACGGTACAGCCAAATTCTTTTCACCCCTAAGTGTGGATGATTTTATTAAAAAGTCCTCTATTATATCCTACACAAAGGAAGCCTTAGAAGGTATCCATAAGGATATAGAAGCATTTGCAAAATCCGAAGGTCTTAGTGCCCATGCAAATTCCATAGCAGTAAGGTTCGAAGACTAAAGAAGAGTTTGACAGATTATTCACATATCGTGTAAGATGTATTCATTAAGAGAAAGGAAGAAACTTTATGGAGAATAGATTATCTACGATTAATCGAAAAACAAAGGAAACAGATATTCATATGGAGTTTAACCTAGATGGAAAGGGTAGCTCCCAGATTGAAACCGGTATAGGGTTTTTTAATCATATGCTGGACAGCTTTGTACGCCATGGGTTTTTTGATATGAAGCTTACTGCAAAAGGTGATTTATACGTAGATTCTCATCATACTGTTGAAGATACCGGTATTGTTCTCGGACAGGCTATTAAAAACGCCCTGGGTGATAAGATAGGAATTCGCCGTTATGGCTCATCTATCATACCTATGGATGAAAGTCTAGTCTTATGCGCTATCGATTTATCAGGACGGCCATTCCTTTCCTATGATTTAAAGTTTGATAACGACAAGGTAGGATATATAGATACAGAGCTAATCAAGGAGTTCTTCTATGCATTGTCTTATAATGCAGGAATGAATCTACATATTAAAATGCTCAGTGGGGAAAACAACCATCATATAGCAGAAGCTGCATTTAAAGCCTTTGCTAAGGCCTTAGATATGGCCTGCGGACATGATAGTAGAATACAGGATGTTTTGTCAACAAAGGGAACCATCTAACCATTGTTAGTTTGCTTAAGAAAGAGGGCTTGACATGAAATTATTTCCTGCAATTGATATTAAGAATGGGCAATGTGTCAGATTAAGACAAGGAAGCTTCCGTGATGTACTTGTATATTCTGATCTACCATTAAAGGTAGCAAAAGAGTGGGAATCATATGGTGCTTCCTTTATCCATGTGGTTGACCTAGATGGAGCATTGGTTGGTCATACAGTTAATGAAGATGCCATTAAAGAAATTGTTGAAAATATTAATATACCCATTCAGCTTGGCGGCGGTATTCGTTCCATAAAGGACATAGAGAACAAGCTTAGCTTGGGTATTAATAGAGTTATTATCGGAACTAAGGCGGCTAGTGATCCTGGCTTTATGAAAGAAGCCATATCAATATTTGGTCCTGAACGAATTATAGCAGGCATAGACGCAAAGGATGGAATAGTTGCTGTTGAAGGCTGGGAAAGACTCAGCTCTTATAATGCAGTGGCTTTGGCTCTAGAAATGAAAAGTGTTGGTGTAGAGACAATAGTTTATACTGATATTGCTAAGGATGGAATGATGCAAGGACCAAATGTTCACTATACAGTAGAAATGGTTGAAGAAACAGGGTTAAATATTATTGCATCAGGAGGTATATCCTCATTAAAAGATTTGGAGATTTTAAGCGAGCATAATGTACATGGAGCAATAATTGGTAAAGCACTTTATGAGAATAAAATTGATTTTAGGCTAGCAGTAACGATGTTTGAATAATGTATGAAGGAGGTCATCCATGCAATACAAGAGGATTATTCCATTTTTAAATACCGAGGGTGAAATCGGAGCAAATATTACAAAACTGGCAAGTGAGTATTCCGATAGGGGTGCTGATGAGCTACTATTATATAACTTCTCTAAGGATGAAAATTCCGGGGAGGAGTTTTTAAAATTATGTAAGCAGATAGCAAGAAGCATTGATATTCCTTTTATTATAGGTTCCTATATAAATGATTTCGAGCAAGCCAAGAAAGCGCTTTATACCGGCGCATCCGGTGTTTTGTTACCATATTCGATTTTTGATAAAAGTAAACTAGTCAAGGATATATCCAGCAGATTTGGCGAAAGCAAGATATACTTAGAGATTGAACAAACTGATTTTATGTTTAAGGATAATATATATGAGCAATGTAAAGAACTGGGCATTGGTACATTACTAATTAATTACATAGATGATTCGGAAGCTTTTATAGATAAAATATCAAAAGCCAAGCTTCCCATTATTATTAAAGACAATTTAAAGAGCAATGATATCAGATATCTATTGGAAATTCCTAATGTTGTAGGAATAACCACTGACTTTTTTATAAATAAAGATATAATGAAGGCAAAGCAGGCCTTAAAGCAGGAAAATATTAATGTAAATGTATTTGAAAGCAAGCATTCATGGTCTGAACTCAAGCAAAATTATGACGGATTAATTCCTGTAATCACACAGGATTATAAAACTGGAGAGGTATTAATGCTTGCTTATATGAATGAGGAGGCTTATAATAGGACTATTACGGATGGGAGAATGACTTACTTCTCAAGAAGCAGAAATGAACTATGGCTTAAGGGAGAAAGCTCAGGTAATTACCAATATGTTAAGGAGATATTTCTTGATTGTGATAATGATACCCTCCTAGCAAAGGTTATTCCGGCAGGACCCGCTTGCCATACGGGCAATAAAAGCTGCTTTTATACTAGCTTGATTGAAAAGGAGTTTAAGAAAACCAATTCCTATCATATACTTGAGGATGTATATAATGTAATTATGGATCGTAAGAAGAATCCTAAGGAAGGCTCATATACCAACTATCTATTTGATAAGGGTATTGATAAAATTCTTAAAAAATGCGGTGAAGAAGCGGCTGAAATTATTATTGCAGCTAAAAACCCCGAGACTGGAGAGCTTAGATATGAGATGGCTGATTTCTTATATCATCTTATGGTGCTTATGGTGCAAAGCGGACTGGATTGGGAAGACATAACTACAGAATTGTTAGATAGAGATATGCGCGAATAAGCAGATTAGTCCAAGTGAAATGGTATGTTTTATGTAACATGGTTTATGTTACAATAAAACATATTATTTCAATTGGATAAGTGTAACGCGAGCGAGAAAACCAAAGGTTTTCGAGCTCCTAATCTGCTTATTATAAATTTATAATAAACATAATGGAGGCAAGGAAAGTGCAGACTTACGGTGTTAATGAACTAAGGAAAATGTTTTTAGATTTTTTTGAAAGCAAGGATCATCTGGTATTAAAGAGCTTTCCCCTAGTACCACAAAATGATAATAGCTTGCTCTTGATTAATGCTGGAATGGCCCCTTTAAAGCCATATTTTACAGGACAGGAGGAACCACCTAGTAAAAGAGTAGTAACCTGTCAAAAATGTATAAGAACAAATGATATCGAAAATGTCGGAAAGACTTCACGTCATGCGACATTTTTTGAGATGCTGGGTAATTTTTCATTTGGCGATTATTTTAAGAGTGAATCCTTGGCTTGGTCATGGGAGTTTTTAACCGAGGTAATTGGACTTGATAAGAACCGTCTTTATCCTTCGGTTTATTTGGATGACGATGAAGCCTTTGATATATGGAATAAGGAGATAGGTATAGCAAAAGAACGTATCTATCGTATGGGTAAGGAGGATAACTTCTGGGAAATTGGCTCAGGACCCTGCGGACCCTGTTCAGAGATATACTATGATCGTGGTGAGAAGTACGGTTGTGGTGAGTCCACCTGTGAAGTAGGTTGTGAATGTGACCGTTTTATTGAGATTTGGAATAATGTATTTACTCAGTTTTACGGAGATGGTAATGGTAATTATACAGAATTAGAAAAGAAGAATATAGATACAGGCATGGGGCTGGAAAGACTAGCTGTGGCTGTACAGGATGTGGAGTCAATATTTGATATTGATACATTTGTAGTAATAAGAGAGAAGGTATGTGAATTAGCAGGGGTAGAATACCTTAAAAACCCCAAGAAGGACGAATCAATTCGTATTATTACTGACCATATCCGTGCCGTAACCTTTATGGCTTCAGATGGTATTATTCCCTCTAATGAAGGTAGGGGTTATATATTTAGAAGGCTACTTAGACGTGCGGCAAGACATGGACGTCTTCTTGGAATAAAGAATCTTTTTCTAGCAGAGCTGTCTGGTATAGTCATTAAGGAATCCAAGGATGGTTATCCTGAGCTTGAGGAGAAGAAGGAATATATACTTAAGCTTCTTGGGATAGAAGAAGAGAAATTCAATAAGACAATTGATCAGGGTCTTTCCATACTTCAGGATATGATGAATGATTTAGATAAAAACAAGCAGAAAATCCTTTCAGGTGAAGATGTATTTAAGCTTTATGATACCTATGGTTTTCCTTTTGATCTAACAAAGGAAATACTAGAGGAAAAGGGCTATGAGGTAGACGAAAAGGGCTTTTTGGATGCAATGGAGGTTCAGAGAGAGACAGCAAGAAGTGCCAGAGGTACTACTAATTATATGGGCTCAGAAGAGACTATATATCAAGGTCTGGACCACAGTCTAACTACGAAATTCGTGGGCTATGAAACCCTAAATCATTCCTCTAATATAAGTGCTTTGACTACCGAGTCAGATATAGTAAATGAACTTGTTGCGGGACAAAAGGGAACAATCATAGTAGAAGAGACACCCTTTTATGCTACCGGAGGCGGTCAGGCTGCCGACATTGGAGTGATTGTTAATGATAGTGCAGAATTTGTTGTAGAGGATACTATTCATCTTCAGGGTGGTAAGGTCGGACATTTGGGAACAGTAACAAAGGGAAGCCTTAAAGTTAATGATAAGGTTAATCTTAAGGTTAATCCTGAGCATAGAGCTTCAACTGCTAAGAATCACTCAGCAACCCATTTACTACAAAAGGCTCTTAGAATGGTACTGGGAAATCATGTAGAGCAGGCAGGATCCTTTGTATCAAATGACAGACTTAGATTTGACTTTACACATTTTTCAGCCATGACTGATGATGAAATCAACAGGGTTGAGAATATAGTTAATGAGCATATAGCTATGAGTCTACCTGTAAATACTCAGCTAATGTCTATAGATGATGCTAAAAAGGAAGGTGCTATGGCACTTTTCGGTGAAAAATATGCAGAAAAAGTCCGCGTAGTTTCTATGAGTGATTTCAGTAAAGAGCTTTGTGGTGGAACTCATGTTACTAATACAGGGTCAATTACCGTATTTAAGATTCTTTCAGATACAGGAATAGCCGCAGGTGTAAGAAGAATAGAAGCCTTAACAGGACAGAGTGTCCTAGAACACTATAAGGAGATTGAGAACAGGCTGTTTGATGTAGCTAAGGCTGCCAAAGCAGAGCCTACTCAGCTTATAGGTAGAATTGAGAGCTTATTCGATGAAATAAAGACTCTTAAATCCGAGAATGAGAAGTTAAAATCCAAGCTTGCAAGTGATTCCTTAGGAGATGTAATGAATCGTGTCAAGGAGGTAGCTGGGGTAAAGCTACTGGCAGCTAATGTACCCGAGCTTGATATGAACGGTCTAAGAAACCTAGGAGATAAGCTAAAGGATAAGCTGGGAGAAGGAGTAGTTATACTGGCTTCTTCTACAGCATCTGATAAGGTCAGTCTGATTGCTATGGTAAGTGATGAGGTAATTAAAAAGGGTGCCCATGCAGGAAACCTCATTAAAGAACTGGCCGTTTTAGTAGGCGGGGGCGGGGGCGGAAGACCTAACATGGCCCAAGCCGGTGGTAAAAACGCAGCAGGAATTGAAGACGCAATTGCAAAGGCTGCTGAAGTTCTGGGAAGTCAATTAAAAATATAATATCAAAAGTGTTTTATATTATAATGAAACACTCTACACAAACGTGTAGAATGCTATGCGCCTATGGAGATGTATTAGAAGCACTTATACATTGAAATCGAAGCATACATTCTACTGTTTCGTATAGAGTGTTTCTTTTAAGTAAATCGGGCTTTTGATATTTTTATTCCTTGTATAGTCCGAATAGTTTTAGAAGCTTCTGCCAGAAGCTTAACTTTACGGGCTCAGCTACTTCTATACTGGGTGCCTCAGGGATTTCTATGGCGGCTGTCTTTAATACGAATTGAACAGAGCTTATATCTTCGTTTTTATCTGATACAAAGGATTCGTTCATTTCACCTGTTCCGGATATCTCGTCAAGAAGCTCATTTATCTTGTCATCAATTTCACTGTTGATACCGGAGGTTTTGCTTCGGAATTCTCCTGTTCCATCCTTGTAGGTAGCCATACCATCTCTAAGCTCTTTAATACCTGAATTGATTTTTACTGCTCCGTCATAGATCGCATTTGCAGAGGCTACAATTTCATCGGAGGAATCTCTAAATTCCTTAATTCCCTCCGTAAGCTTACCGGCACCTACACCCAGCTGTGCGACACCATCTGTATAAGCCTTAATTCCATCAACAAATTGTATTATACCGTCAAGCTGAAGCTTAACCGTCGCAAGATCAGGAATATTTGAAATAAGACTAGAGTAATTATCAGGAGTAAGTATAGGAAGTCCAAGTCCCATAGCTTGAAGCTGTGCATTAACAGCATCAAAGGCTGTATCTTGTAAGGAGCTTGCACCCATATTAATACTAGAGTTTTGCTTAACTAATTCTGATATACCGATGTTTAAAGATGAAGCACCGGTATATAATTCTTTTGCTCCTGAGGATAGCTGTCCGATTCCTTCTTTAAAGGCATTAAGTCCGTCTACATAATCACTAATCCCTGTAGATAATTCTTTTAGACCATCTAATAAATCACCGGCACCATCGTCAAGCTCTTCAATTCCTTTTATTAGCTCTGCAAATTGGCCTGTAAATTGACTACTATCTATGTTTATATCAAAGGCTAATCGAATAGCATTAATTGAAATGGCTTCCATCTCAAAGTCTTTGACGTCCGCCGTAATTGTACCCTCAAAAGGATTTCCGGGTAAGACAGTAAAGCTTAGCTGCTTACTACCAGCTGCCTCGGCTATAGTAGCATTGTCTGCAATAATATTATTGCTTAGTCTGTTATCAAGTAAAACTGCGATCTGTAAACCGAAATTATCATAAAAGGCACCGCTTACTTTAGGGTTTTTTCTTGTTAATATTGTTATCTTTAGCTTACCGCTCTTTCCTGCTAGATCCTGGGCTGAGATTTCCTGATTATCCAAATAGTATTTAATATTAATGCTCCATGGAAGATCCTTAGTAATTAAATCACCTTGATAATAGAACTTTTCAGAATTAGTGGAAATGGTGATTTTATCATCCTCTTGATTTAGACTATCCTTTGTAGTCAAATTGCTAAGTTTATTGTAAATACCGTAATCGGTTATATCTCCACCATCAAATATATTTACCACATAGAGATTCTCAACACTCCCATCATATTTCAGTATTCCATATACCACCTCCTCCTTTGGAGAGCTAGCAAAAATAGCCATAGGTGCGGTTAATGATAATAATATAGTTGTAGATAATATAAGTGCGAATATTTTTTTCATAGATTCCTCCATTTCTATTTAACTTTTATAGTAGTTTTTCTGATAAGCTTATCGAATAGGACTAGTAGAGCCGGTAATACAAAGGCAACCATAGCAAGCGAGAGAAGGGTTCCTCTTCCAAGTAGTAAGCCAAGCTCCGATATAATAGGGTTATTTGATGTAAGGGCAAGGGCAAATCCCGCCGAAGCTAATATTATTGCTGAGGTAAATATGGCAACAAGATTGGTACTTATAGTTTCACGCATTGACTCCTTGTTTCCTAATGTTTTTCTATTATTTAGATATGAATTGGTGAATAAAATGGCATAATCCACTGTTGCACCAAGCTGAACCGTGCTAATTATTAGATAACCAATAAAGTTAATATGCTTATCTGCAAAATATGGTATGGAGAGGTTGATCCATATGGCAGTTTCGATACAAAACACCAAGATAAAGGGTAGGCTTATGGATTTAAATGTAACTAAAAGCACTAAAAATATACCTATTATGGCTATCAGATTAACACGCCTAGTATCGGTTGAGACTATACTTTTCATATCATATAGGGTGGCGCTTGTACCCGTAAGATAATGAGTATCATAGTATTTTTCTGTTATATTTACTATAGCTTCTATAGTCTCAAAGGCCGCTAGATCTTCCTCACCGGTATCGGTGTAAAGTATAATTCGCGAATAATTCTCAGAATAAAACTGATCGTATGCCTCCTTTGGTACAAATTCATCTGGTACCTCTGCACCAACATAGGTCACATAGGATACAATGTTTTTAACATGGGGGAGCAGAGCTAATTCATCACTAAGCATTTTCTCCTTACCCACATTTTCCTTAGGAACCAATAGTACTAAGGGGTTTTCTTTACCGAATTTTTCGTCTATAGCCTCCATATCCTTACCAACTCTTGATGCAGCCGTCATAGAACCCATTCCATACATGAACTCAGTCTTTGACTGGGCAAGAAAGGTAGGAATAACAATAATAAGGGCTAATATGAGGAAAGGTATTCGAACCCTCACTATAAGCTTACCCGAGCTCTTAAAATCTGGCATAAGCTTACGATGTCTTGTCTTGTCAATTGCCTTATATAATAGCAAGGTAAAAGCAGGCATAAATATCATGATCGATATAAAGCTTAATAGAACACCCTTTAGGAGGTTTACACCAAGATCCGAGCCTATACCAAAGCGCATGAACATAAGTGCCGCAAATCCAATTACTGTTGTTGCCGCAGAGGCTGCCACCGTGGGAACTGACTCCTTCATGGCAAGTACCATGGCTTTACTTGGTTCTTCATTTTGTCTATGATTATTAAAGCTATGGAGTAGGAAGATTGCATAGTCTAAAGAAACAGCCAATTGCAGTATAGGACTGACCGTATTAGATATATAGGATATTTCCCCAAATATTATATTAGTTCCCATATTAATCACAATAGCAATACCTATTGATCCAAGAAAAAGCAGTGGCTCTACCCACGAGGAAGTAGATATAATAAGTACGAGTATTACAATAGGTAGCAGTATCAGCATTGCATTAAATACCTCTGATACGGACATGTTCTGTGTCTCTGCTAAATTAATGGATTCTCCTGAGGCTGCATTATCATTGCCGATTAAGTCATAGATATTTGAAACTGTACTTTGTTCCTTACCGCTTTCTATGGATAGAGTGAATAGAGCGGTGTTCTCTTTATAATAATTTTCGACTATGTCCTTATCTAGATATTCTATAGGCACAGACTGCAATGTGTTTAGACCTACAATATCATCGAGCCAGCTGACTGAAGTAACTCCAGGGATATTACTTAGACTTTCCTTATATTCCAATGCATCCATAATTGACACATCATTAATCATTATCCTTGCCCCGGGCATGTCTCCTACAAATTCTTCTTCAATAATTCGAACTGCTATTGTTGATGGTGCATCCTTAGGAAGATAATCCACCATATTATAATTTACAGAAACAGTAGTGGCCAATAAAGCACTGATTATGGCTACAATAATAAATATAGTTAAAATAATCTTCTTATGTTTTATAATTCCTTGTGAAAAGCGATTCACTCAACTTCCTCCTTACTTTTATATTTTGTCAGTAAATTTTATCGTGTAAGAAAAAGATAATATACACATTGTTGACAAATAACTATATGTATAGTTTAATAACATCATGGACATATTTCAACAGACAGATATTTAATTAATGTTAGTTGAACAACTAATCACCTAAAAAAGTTGCCAAACTAACAAAAATTCAAAAGATGGAGGCGATATGATGAAGGAAGTGAAGGATGACAGGCGAGTTAAATATACTAAGATGGTTTTAAAGGACAGCTTTATAAACCTACTCGAGGAGAAGGATATATCTCAGATTACAGTCACAGAAATCTGTGAGAATGCTGATATCAATCGCGCCACATTTTATTCACATTATACTGATGTATATGATTTACTAAAAAAAATTGAGAATGAGCTTCTTGAGAATGTTAACGTCTATCTTGCTCAGCTATATCATAAAGGTAAAAAGGTGAATGAAACCGAGCTTACGGAGAAAATATTTGGCTATATTAAGGAAAATGCAAAGCTTTGCAGGCTACTCCTAAGCGAAAGAGGAGATCTAAGCTTTCAAAAAAAAATTATGATACTGGTATATGATAAAATAATTAATGATTTAACTGATAACAGTAATTTATCCAGAGAAGATGCAGAATATGTATATTCATTTGCGATAACAGGATGCGTGGGAATAGTACAGAAGTGGCTTGATGAGGATATGAAAAAATCCCCTCGTTTCATGGCAGATATGGTTCTTAAGCTTACACTTGGCTTGATTAATATATCACGACATAACGATAATATTTCTTAAGAAAAAAGTTGACGAATTAGATTTTTATGTTATAATCTATTGTAGTGCTATACAAAATAATACCCAAACAGTTGTTAGGCACAATTTACAACTGGAGGGAGGTTAGGTGTGAGACTATGTCAAATGTTGTTGTTAAAGAGAACGAAACATTAGATAGTGCTCTCCGCAGATTCAAAAGAAACTGCGCGAAAGCCGGTATCCAACAGGAAATCC
>JAAYJU010000051.1 GCA_012522735.1 Clostridiales bacterium
CCTTAGAATCTACTTACAAATTAGCGCTTAAATGTTATATTAACATCTCCGATACCGCCCTCAATACTTATGGTATTATCAGCTTTGAAGTTATCCCTATATTCGCCGGATACCTTATCACCGTTAATTCTTACATTGCCAAGCCCTGCATTAACCTTAAGTGCATAATCATCTCTAGCACCCTTTAGACTAATTCTGACACTTCCAATACCACACTCAAAATCAGCTTTGCCAAAAATCATTCCCTCAATATCTATACTACCTACTCCGCTACTAAAATCTACGTCTGTGAAGTTAACATCTAGTAGCTTCATTTCGCCTACGCCACCATCAGCATCTACTCTCATAGCAGTCAAATTCTTACCGTATATTTCACCTACACCGGCATTTATCTTAAGATAATCTGTAGTAAGATTTTCTAAATTTACGTTTCCTGCGCCACTATCAATTTCAATTCTTTTAGCTTGGAAATCCTCTGGTACATATACAGTAATTACAGACTTTTCTCGGGAAGTACCAAAATTAAACCATAAAAATCTTCTCATAAAATCCGGTTCATCAATAATTAGTGTTCCATTAACAACCTCGGCACGGAAACGGTCTGATACATTAGATGCCTCAACCTTGAATCCGCTTCCGGGTCTAACATTAAGCTTTCCTACCTTATGATTAATGTTCAATCTTTCTACATTATTAAAATCCTTACTATATTCTACTGTACTTACCTCCTCCCCGCTAAATATATACGCTACTCCTGAAAATACACCAATTATTCCACTTAAAATAGTAACTGTTAGAAAAATAGCAAATCCAATAGCCGCATATTTTATTACCTTTTGAAATGTATTCATTTTATATCAATCCCCCCAAACATTGTGGTAGAATTAAGGTAAATTGTATAAGCACTCGGATCTGTTGTGCGAACAGTCTTATCGCTTACACCACCAAATATCGGAATATTATTTACCTTTACAGTGACTCCTCTTGGAACATATATATCCATACCGCCAAATACAGCAGTCGCTGCAATTTCTACATCCGAATCAATAATAGCATCCCTAAGATCAAGAGTTATTCCACCGAATATTGCATTCAGAATGGTACCTGTAAACCTGTCATTAACACTAATCTTGTTACTGGCAAATATAGCACTGTATTCCTTAGCTCTAGTATTATTCTGTCCCTCTACATGTCCCGCATGGTTTACCTTAAGCGGCTTTCTAAATAGTCCCTGAAACATAATATTTAGGCCTATGATTATAAGAATTACGGGTATTATAAGCTTCCACCAATCAATATTAATGTTAATATAATGCGAAACTAAAAGCATGACACCAATTATTAATCCGCTTGATGCACCCACTGTTATACCGCTACGTATAATGCTTATAAGACAAGGAATTATGATGAAGAGAGTCCACCAACCGTCGAAAAATATACGGAAATTCCAACCTAGGAGTACATTCCCAGCAATCCCCACGCCTATTACAATAAAGATTAGTCCCCAAATCATATTAGATAATTTATTTCTCATGATTATTACCTCCCACTAGCAATTGTTATAAATTGGTTTATATATAAAAATATCATAAACCAATTGTATACAATATGCAAGATAAAACTATATTATCTAATCCTTCTAATCAACTTTTAACCTTCTCAATACATCCACTATACTTATATAGTAATATTATGATATATTTGCTTTTCTGAACAAGAAAAAGGCTGTGCCCTGCCAAGCACTGACATCATTTGCGGTGTCAAATTTGCTTGGCAGGTTACAGCCTAATAATCTTTGTCCCTATAATTATGCCAACTTTGCTTTGGCAACCTCAGTAAGCTCCTTGAAGCCATCTGCGTCATTTATTGCCATTTCTGAAAGCATCTTTCTGTTGATTTCAACATCAGCCAGCTTTAAGCCATGCATCAGTCTGCTGTATGATAAGCCATTCATTCTGGCTGCAGCATTAATTCTAATAATCCATAAGGATCTCATATCTCTCTTTCTCTGCTTTCTTCCAGAGAATGATGAATTGAGTGCTCTCATTACAGATTGCTTTGCAACTCTATATTGTTTAGATCTGGCACCTCTATAGCCCTTTGCCAGCTTTAATACACGATTATGTTTCTTTCTAGCGTTTAATCCGCCTTTAACTCTTGCCATTTTCTATTCCTCCTTATCACCAATATCTATAGATATGGTAAGATCTTCTTCATGTTTTTTACATTGGTTGGATCGGTCATTGTAGCTTTTCTGAGATTTCTTTTTCTCTTAGCGGATTTTTTAGTTAAAATATGGCTCTTATAAGCCTTCATTCTCTTAAGTTTACCAGTTCCTGTTACCTTAAAACGCTTGGCAGCCGCTCTGCTTGTTTTTAGTTTTGGCATGATGTTTCCTCCTTATAATTAGTACAGCTCTTACTGTATTCTACAGTAGAATAATAATTCTGATACTTATTTTAACGCTTCTCTGATAAGAACATAGTCATATTCCGTCCTTCAAGCCTTGCGGGCTTTTCAACTACTGCAATATCTTCCAGCTTAGCATAGAAATTATCAAGAATGACTCTTGAAGAAGATGTATGCGCCATTTCGCGTCCGCGAAAACGCAATGTTACCTTAACCTTATCACCCTTAACTAAAAACTTTCGGGCCATATTGGCTTTTGTATTCAAATCATTATCATCGATATTGGGTGAGAAACGAATCTCCTTCACCTCGGTAACCTTTTGCTTCTTCTTAGCTTCCTTTTCTTTTCTTGTCAATTCATACTTGTACTTGCCGTAATCGATAATCTTACATACCGGTGGCTTTGCAGAAGGAGCTATCTTTACAAGATCCAAATTTGCTTCCTTCGCTAGTTTTAAGGCTTCCCTAGCTGATACGATACCCAGCTGTTCTCCTTCTTCACTAATAAGGCGGACTTCCTTATCCCTAATCTGTTCATTAATCATTAAATCGCTAATAGTATTACACCTCCATGGTTATATCACATTTACAGTTTCCGTTATCCAAAAAAGGTGGATAACCTAGATTATCCACCTGCTTATACATGTCATGATTCCTTAAGGAATAACATTTATTATGCATAAAAGCATTTATGCTTTAAGCATATTATGCTTTACATAACCCGTTCACAATAAAGATAATCTTTACGCTATGGGTGAGAGATGGATACTCTTCTTTTATCTATGAAATTTATCACAGCTTTCATATTATATCACGTTGTATGCATTAAGTCAAATATAATTTTGCATCAGCGCCAAAAGCCATATTTATGCCTCGTTTTTAATGCTATACTTATCGACAGCTTTAGCAATTGCCGTTCCAAGGATGCCGCTAGCAATCATCTCAGTAACAATATTAATACCTACCATAGCTATAACCAAAGCTAATACATTGCTTGCATTAACACCCTTTATGAATTCAATCTCCTGAAACTTAGGATTGTTGTAGAAGATGAGCATTAATGTTGACATAAATAATATTGTATTTAGTAATGAGCCCGCAAGACTTGTAATAACATAACTTAGAAGCTTGGTTTTATCAATCTTTTTAAGACCTTTAAAAATTAATCCGGTTAGCCATCCCATAAGTATCCTTGGTACCATAGTGGTAATAAAAAGCCCTATAGGATTTATTCCTAATAGTATGACTCCAAATGGGTCTGCTCCAAAGGCTTGCGCAAAGCTTGTAAGTCCGAATATGGCTCCGAGAATTGCTCCTCCCGCTGGTCCTAGGGTAATTGCCCCTATAATAACTGGTATTCCGATTATGGTGATAGACAATCCGGTAGGTAGCTTGATGTACCCCATAGGGGTGAATGCCAACAGCAATAGTATTGCTGTTAAGAGTGCTAATTGCACCATCTTAAGTGTACGTGTGTTTGATATTGTTTTCATAATATCCTCCTTTCATGCTGACTGTTCTCTTATTAAGATAACAGTATAAAAAAGTGCTTATAGGTAGGATTTACTTAAATACACTTGATATAGCTGGTTAAGTAAATTCTTATCGACTTACTTTCCGTCCCGTACGGGTACGTCAGCATCGCCGATGTGGTTATCATTATAAACTATTCTCCATACATTGCAAGATATTTTTATCAAGCATCTCAGATTTATACCTTACCAATGAAGTCCGTGCTTTTTGCAAACAAATATATCCCTCCGAATAAAATTCCTCCGCCCGCGATAACAGCTAGCCATGTAGGTACATATTGTCCAAGAGCCGACCACTGTAGCAAAAATCCAAATCCATTTATAAACACATGGACTATAATAGGTGCCAGTAGTGTTCTGGTCCTTTCATAGACATAGCCCAATAGGAGCCCTATTCCAAATGCATATATGCCTTGTATTATGTTCCAATGATATAGTCCAAATACTGCAGCCTGTATAGCATTGGCTGCAGTAAATGGAATTCCATGCCTTAATCTAGAAAACAATATTCCTCTAAGCATTAATTCCTCTATAATAGGTGCCAGAATTGTTACATACACAGCCACTATAATAGTGTCTGCAACAAATAAGGAATTTATTGTTTGATCATAATAGGAAAAGAGGGTTTCAAATATAGGCCTTATTATAATTAATATTCCCGATACAAAGAACTGGCAACCTATTCCCATCATAAGATATATGCCAATCTTCTTAAATAATACTATATCCTTTATATGGGTTTGTTCTACGTCGCCATTATTC
>JAAYJU010000052.1 GCA_012522735.1 Clostridiales bacterium
GTTAATGCTATAGCAATCGAGACAGTAGAGATAAGTAAGGGGCCAGCTCCGGATACAGATATTGAAGCTAATAAGGAAACTGACATAACAATAGATTTATAACAAGGAGGATGTTCTCTAAGGCATAGAGAATTAAAATGATATGAAGAAGGTTATCACATATGGAACATATGATCTTTTGCATGTAGGTCACATTAATTTATTAAGAAGAGCCAGAGAGCTTGGAGACTATTTAATAGTAGTGTTGTCAACGGACGAATTTAATGCAATTAAGAATAAGGTGGCTTATCATAGCTATGAGGACCGCAAGATTATCTTAGAGGCTATAAAGTATGTGGATGAGGTGTTACCAGAGTATACCTGGGAGCAGAAGATAGATGATGTTGTTGACAATGATGTAGATGTATTTGTTATGGGTAATGACTGGGAAGGTAAGTTTGATTTTCTAAAGGATTATTGTGAGGTAGTATATCTTACTAGAACTGAGGGTATATCAACTACAAAGATTAAGGACGACCTCCACAAATAGGAAGTCTTTATTTTAATCCAAGAATGAAAGGCATGGTAGAGGTATGAATATACTAAAACAGTTGGTCATAGCCATTTATAAACTATTAACCAAGGTACTTCCTATAAACCATAGAATCATACTTTTTGAAAGTAATATGGGCCGAAACTATACGGGTAACCCAAAGGCTATCTATGAGGAAATGCTTGGCCTTGGACTTGATAGAAGCTACCGATCTTATTTCATACTTGAGGATATGGACACTAAAATACCGGGAACGGCTAAGAAGATAAAGAGAAACCGGCTCCGGTATTTTTATTATTTTGCCATAGCAGGAATCTGGATTAGTGACACCAGATTTCCTAGGTATATTATTAAACGACCTGATACCTTATACATACAGACATGGCATGGCACACCTCTTAAGAAGCTTGCGCTTGATTTGGATGCTGTATATATGTCAGGAGAGACAAGTCTGGAGGATTATAAAAGAAATTTTTATAAGAATGTGCAGACCTGGGATTATTTAGTCTCACAAAACAAATACTCCACCGAGATATTTAGAAGGGCATTCGGATTTGAGAAGGAGATTTTGGAGATAGGCTATCCCAGAAATGATATTCTTTTTAAGAAGAACAAGAAGGAAGAAATATATAAAATAAAAGAAATGCTTGGACTTCCACAGGATAAAAGGGTAATTCTATATGCTCCTACCTGGAGGGATAATGAGTATTATAGGAACGGCATATACAAATTTAATACCGGACTTGATTTCCCCTTGCTAATGAAGGAGTTAAGTGAGGATACAGTGTGGGTTGTCAAGTACCACTATCTCATAAGGGATGCAATAGATTGGTCAGACTATGAGGGATTTGTATATGATTTCGATAAGGATTATGATATCTCGCTTCTATATCTTGTTTCAGATATGCTGGTAACTGATTATTCATCGGTAATGTTTGACTATTCTATACTAAAAAGACCGATGCTCTTTTACTGCTATGACCTTTGTGAGTATAAGGATACACTAAGGGGCTTTTATTTTGATTTTATGAATGAGGCACCTGGTCCTGTAGTTGAAACCACAGAGGCGCTTATAGAGTCAATAAAAGCATACGATAATGAGAACTATAAGGATAAATACGAAGCCTTTATAAGTAAATACAACCATGCTGATGATGGTAAGGCAGCAGGTAAGGTAATTGACCTCATATGTAAATAATACGGTGCCTAGCGTCACCCTATCTGGTACCCTACCAGGTACGAAAAATGGAGATGTGGATTATGATTAAGACAATCGGATATTATATATTTGCATTAGTTTTTAATATATGTAGGCTTTTTCCTCTGAATGAGAAAAGGGTCTTCTGTATTATGACTCATGATGGTGGAAAGGACAGCAATGTCAGTCTTCTCGTGAAAAAGCTAAAAAAGATAAATAGTACTTATACCTTTAGCCATATTACAAAATCCGAAACCGAGTCGGTTAAGAGTCTTAAGGCGGTAGGTAAGCTATTGGTTTTTTTCTTTGTTAAGCCTTATCATTTGTCAAGATCGAAGGTTATACTGATGGATAATGTGTTTCTGCCCATGGCATATTTTCGCGTAAAGAAGAATGTCAAGGTAATACAGCTATGGCATGGTACCGGGACCATTAAGAAATTTGGTCAAGATGTTAACAGAGGAAGACTAAAGGAGCTAGAAAGAAAGGCGAATCGAAATATTACACATCTTATTGTTAACAACAAGCAGACGGCAGAGCTTTATGCCAAGGTATTTGCCATAGATATTCACAGGGTGTATCCTCTAGGTCTTCCCAAAACAGACGATATTCTTAATCGGATGCGGAGAGTGGAAGAGGATAATAAAAACTTAGATAGAAAAATTATATATGAAAAATATAATCTACCCATGGAAAAGAAACTGATCTTATATGCTCCGACCTTTAGGGACATTAATCTCGGATCAGATAAGGTATTAAAGCATGTGGAGGATATGGCCGAAGGACTGCCTAAGGATTATATACTCGGACTAAGACTACATCCCTATGTAGCCCGGATGGCTAAGAGACTAGATAAAGAAAATGTATGCGATTTATCCGATGAGAGGAGCCTAGCTGTGCTTATTATGGCTTCAGACCTACTTATAACAGACTATTCCTCTA
>JAAYJU010000001.1 GCA_012522735.1 Clostridiales bacterium
TATTGAAAAAATATGGCGAGCTTACAGCGGTTGACCATATTAGCTTTACTGTAGAAAAGGGGGAAATTTTTGGTCTTCTTGGACCAAATGGTGCCGGTAAATCCTCTACTTTGAATGTGATAACAACCTTAGCTGATTTTGATAAGGGTGAGGTAATGGTTAATGGGATGGATATTCGTAAGGACAAAAAAAGTATTAAGCAGCTAATCGGAATGGTTCCACAGGATATCGCCATTTATAATCATCTGAGTGCATTTGAAAATGTGAAATTCTTTGCTTCCTTGTATGGTCTTAGAGGTAATAAGCTAACACAGAATGTTTTAGAGGCCTTAGAATTTGTAGGACTTTCCGATAAAATGAAAATTAAGCCCAGAAGGATGTCGGGTGGTATGAGAAGAAGGCTTAACATAGCCTGCGGTATCGCCCATGATCCCCAGCTTATTGTCTTAGATGAGCCAACGGTTGGAGTGGATACACAATCTAGAGAGCATATTTTAAATTCAATTAAGATGCTTCGTGACAGAGGTGCTACAGTTATATACACCTCTCATTATATGCAGGAGGTAGAGGAAATCTGTGATCGTATAGCTATTATTGATAAGGGTAAAATGATTGCCTGCGGAAGCGAAGCGGAGCTGGTATCTATGGTTACTGATGTTATGTCGCTTTATATTGAAACAAAGCTACCCCTAGGTTTTGACCGCGAGGCATTTTGTAAAAAGGTTAAGCTAATGCCCGGTGTAAAGGGAATCACAACAGAGGATTCTCTTATACGGGTGGATATATCAATAGAGCAAAACAGTATGGAAAGAATTATTCAGGAGTTTATTAGTCATGAGCTACCCATTAACAATATCAAGTCTGAGTTGCCAAATCTGGACACTCTTTTCTTGACCTTAACAGGGCGAGAGCTCAGGTAGGAGGGGTACAATGATTCATATTATATTAAAAGAAACAAAGGAATTTCTTAGAGATAAAAGTAATGTTCTTATCTTTTTGATGTTTCCGGTGATTTTGGTATTTTTACTTGGCAATTTGCTTTCCAAGATGGATCTGGCTGAGGAAGTTATAGGTGAAGTAAGGATACATTATATGATTGAAGTTGATGCTCCTTCTGATGTTATGGCAATAGATGGATATATCCAAGGGGTAACGGATCAGAAGAATATTATTTTCGAAAAGTCTCTTGATTTAGATAAATCAAAGGAGCTTGCTGGAAATGATGAGATTACCGCAGTTATAGTATTTACCGGTAATCCAATGGAGATTCAGATATATGAGGGAACTAATCGCATCAAGAATGAATCTATAAGTGCTATGATGAATGGATTTTCACAAATAAATAAAGCTGTAAATGTAGTTGCAAAGTCTAACCCAAAAGCATTGATGAATTCTATGGATAATGAAGTGGATTTTATACGGCAAAAGGACCTGGGTATTAAGAGGACCATGCTTGATTATTACGCCATTACTATGATGGGTGTGCTTTGCTTCATGAGTATTATGCTTGGAGCTATGTGCTTTATGGGAGAACGACAGGATAAGACTATCAGACGTTTGAAGCTTGCTCCTGTTAACCAAGTAAAGCTGTTTTTATCAAAAATACTGGGGTTGTTACCTCAGACTCTCTTGCAAATTAGTATTTTAATGGTTTTAAGCGTACTTGTGGTAGGTGCAAATTATGCATCTAATTTTCTGGATAATTTATATTTGTTTCTAATGTACCTAATTCTTTCATTTACAATTATATTAATCGGAGCAGTCTATGGACTATTTATTAAAGTTAATCCCATGGTAACTATTATGCCTATCTTATGGACTATGATGTTCTTATCGGGAGCATATTCTAAGGAGGTTTTTATAGATGGAGTAACACAGGTAATGCCGGTCTACCAGGTACAGGAGGCGGCTTTTGATCTGGCCTTATTTGGCAGATATGATAAAGCGAACAAAGTAATTGTAGTCTGTATAATTATTTCGATTATTATGCTTATTATCGGAGCAATTGGCTTTTCTAGGAGGGAGGAGCAATGAATAATACCTTTATGCTAATAAAATCATACCTAATACGCAATCGATGGGCTGTCGTTCTTTCGGTATTTACCGGAGCAATATTATGCTTTCTGATTTTCATGATGGGGGGCATAATTGAGGATATACTTTTATCAAGTAATAAGATTGGTGTAATGGATTATGATAACAGTAATCTGTCTAAGGAATTTAAATTATACCTTACAGAGGATTTAAATTACGAGCTAGTAGAGCATGATAACTATGATTATCTTTCAGAATTGTTGATTGACAAAGATATTTCAAGTATAATAGAGATACCAGAAGGCTTTTATGATTTATTTGCTTCTGGCAGGGATGGCAGAATAATTATTACCTCTACAGATGATTTTGAAAATGCAGCCTACTTAGAGGCATATATGAATAGCTATCTTGCAGGAATAAGATTATTATCTACTAGCGCAGAAGGAGATAGTGATACCTTTGACGGGCTTTTAACAGATTATAAGGATGTGGAAATTCCCATATCTAAGGCTAAAGCCTATGAATTTGATATAGAAAAGTTTAGACAAAGCGAAGGCTTTCGTAATACGATTGGCTTTTTTCTAATGATAATATTTGCATTAGGTGTTATATTATCATTTATGATAATTGATGATAGGGCAAATGGTATATATAAGCGAGTTACCATAACACCAGTTAAGCCTGTGCAATATATTGCAGGCAATAGTATATTTGGGCTTATCCTGTCCTTTATTATGATATCAATATATTGTGCTTATATGGCTTTTTTGGATATTGATATTGGATTTCCCATATATAAGCTATTTCTTTTAATGATAATATTTTCATTCTTTGTCATATGCTTTGCAGTTGGGTCTGCTATGCTTATCAGATCAAAGGGTGCTGTGGGAGCATTAGTTATTGGATTTTCTACGGTTGGTGCAATATTAGGAGGGGCATACTTTCCCTTAGATATGGCACCGGAAAGCCTGCAGAACTTGGCAAGGATTTTACCTCAGTTCTGGTTCATGGATACTATACGTAAGCTTATGGATAATCCCATGGCTAATGTGACTTCAAATATTATTATACTTTTATTATTTTCTATATTAGCATTTTTGATTGGAGCAGTGATATTTTCACAAAATTATAAAAAAGGTTAGGTCCTTCATGCTAGATTTACCCGTCCTATATCTAATTTCAAAGCTGGTGGCTCTTGTCGCCTCATATTTGATGGCGGTTGATGCTAAGACCGATGTGGTTGCAATAATTATATCGGTTCTTAGCTTTGCCTGCGTATTTTTCTTGGAGCTTTTGCTTGACAGGCTATGGAAAAAGAAATCCTTACTCTTTATTACTATCTCGGCATCAATAATAGGATGCTTTTTTATAGGAATAGAGCTTTTGTTTCCACTTATGGTGGTATTATTATTGCATCTATGTGAGCTTTTATTATCAAGAGATATGTATTATCAGATTAGCGTTATTGCTATGGTATTAATCTTTTTTATTTTTCCCACATCTATGACTATAAGGGTTTTATCGATTATTCTTATAATGATGATAATGCTATCAAGGTTTATTATTATTAAGCAGGAGTATCTAATAGATAGAAATGAGACGCTTCAAGAGAAGATAACCAAGCTAGAGGGTAATATCGCTGACCTTAACGGTCTGATGAAAACCCTAAAAACCACCGCCTCCTTGGAGGAACGTAATCGAATAGCAGCGAGAATTCATGATGAAATCGGTCATGGAATATCGGGGAGCATCATTCTTCTGGAGGCTTCCATGCTTCAAATGAAGGATGATCATAAGAAAGCCATAGGTACTGTAGAAAAGGCTATAATAAATCTTCGAGAAAGTGTGGATGAGATTCGGACAGCGCTTAGAGAGGAGAGAACAGATAAGTCACTTCTTGGTATTCATGATATTACGGCTATACTTGAGGAATTTAAGGTTAGATATAATATTTCCGCTAAGCTAAAGGCAACAGGGGATTTAACTAATATCAATCTTAATATCTGGGCCTGTATCCATGACAATTTGAAGGAATGTCTGACCAATGTACTAAAGCATTCAAATGCCACTGAGTTCTTGTTATATATTCACGTGTTTAATAAGATAATCAAGGTAGAATACAAGGACAATGGCAGAAATGATGATGAATTTGAAAAGCATTTGGGATTAGAGGCAATTGAGGAAAGAACAATAAATTGTGAGGGCAGATGCTTCTTTGCAAAGGATAAGACAGGGTTCTGTGTAACGAATATTTTTAATTATTGATCAAGAATGGTACCAGGTACCGAATTGGTTGGTACCTGGCACCGAATTGAGGGGGGATAAGGGTGATACGAGTACTTTTGGCAGACGATGATGCAATTATACGTGAAGGATTAAAGATGATTTTGGAGACTCAGGATGACATGGAGTGTGTAGGAGCTGCTGTTAATGGTCTTGAGGCTATTGAAATGTCAAGAAGGCATAAGCCGGATGTGGTTATGCTTGATATTAGGATGCCTCTAATGGACGGAATCATAGCTGCAAAGGAGATTATGGATGAGCAGCTTTCAAACCCCCTCTTACTTACCACATTTGACGAGCCTGAGCTTATTCTTCGTGCTCTTCAGATGGGTATTAATGGATATATATTAAAGAACAGCCCAGCTGAGAGAATACTATCAGCAATCAGAGTAATAAATTCAGGTGGAAGCGTATTTCAAAAGGATATATTGGAATTTATACGAAGCAGAGTATCTTCTGAAGGGACCTCTAATCAAATGTTTAAGATGCTGCTATCTCCTAGAGAGATGGAGGTTGCGGGGTTGATAGCAGAAGGCTTATCAAATAAGGATATTTGTGAGAAGTTATTTCTTACTAATGGTACTGTTCGAAATCACATCTCTACTATACTGGAAAAGACAGGCTTGGAGCACCGAACACAGATAGCTGTTCATTATCTTACAAAAGAGTGAACTTCGGTACCTGGCACCGTACTTGGTGTTACCCTACCTAGTGTTACCCTATCTGGTAACGAAAATTTAGGATTTTATGCTTACGGGAATATATTATGCCTCTATGAATATAATTAATAAAGAACAAGCATGGGGGTATGGTCATGGATACTAGCTATGAGGATAAAATGTACAGGCAGATAGAGAAAAGCCTATCTAATAATATCAATGACAAATTATTTGTTCCCATTGAGATAATTAATAGACCAACATATATGGGGAAAAATAAAAAGAAGATTGTGGATTCAATTTCATATGAGGAAGATATAGTTCAGAAGGAACCAATTTTACTCGATAAGCCCTATGATGATAAAATAGATGTAGGTAGTGCTATGGTCGAATATAGGGAGGAAGGACCCAGACTATCACGGGCTGAGTATATCATTCAAGCAAGAGAAGCATGTCTGCGTCAAATGAATACTGCAGACACATCAAGCAGGATATATGATAGCTATGGAGGAGCCTTAGATTCAATTGATTCTTCCCATGGAAGAAAAAAGAGAAGTAAGGTTGAAAGACTCTTTTATGAGGGTGAAGAGGAAGCTCCTCCGGAAGAGCTAGCATCTTTTAGGTCACTGATTATTAGAACAGTATGTGCAGCAGTGATATTTCTTTCTATATTTATAATTGATAAGGTTAAGGTAGATTGGGGAGTATTTTCATATGAAGCCATACGCCAGTATGTGACAGGCAATAATCAGCTTAAGGCTCTAGAGGAAATTATCATATCATGGCTGAAATAATAAGCTAGAGTCTAAGACAGTTATAGTATGTAGTAGCTGAAACTCTCATTGTATTTTATCTTAATTTACTATATAATCAACGATAAGCGGATTCGAAGGTATTACTTTAGCGAGCTTATAATGATTTATGGAAAGGATAAAGAATGAGAAAATTAGCACTATCCGATGAAATACTTCTATCCGTAGAAAAGCCTGCCCGTTATATAGGCGGTGAGGTAAATATGCGGGTAAAGGACCCTAAGAATGTAGATATAAGGTTCTGTATGTGTTTCCCGGACATATACGAAATTGGTATGTCCCATCTGGGAATTCAGATATTATATGATATTTTAAACCGCAGGGAGGATACCTATTGTGAGCGGGTTTATTCTCCATGGGTAGATTTAGACAAGCTGATGAGGGAGAAGAAAATCCCTCTTTTTGCATTGGAAAGCCAGGATCCGATAAAGAATTTTGACTTTCTTGGTATTACACTTCAATATGAGATGTGTTATACCAATATACTTCAGGTATTGGAGCTTTCACATATACCAATCTATGCTAAGGATAGAGGGGAAAATGACCCTATAGTTATCGGAGGCGGACCCTGCTCCTATAATCCTGAACCGATTGCGGATTTCTTTGACTTTTTCTATATCGGTGAAGGGGAGACCGCATATAATGAGCTCCTCGATATATATAAGGCGTGCAAGAATGCCGGTAAATCCAGAAGAGAGTACCTAGAGCGGGTGGCTCAGATGGAGGGTATGTATGTTCCTGCTTTTTACGATGTGGATTATAATGAAGACGGTACAGTAAAGGGCTTTGATAAAAATTATGATGGTGCACCGGACCGTGTTATGAAACAGGTGGAAATGAATCTTTCAGAGGCCTATTATCCTACAAAGCCACTAGTTCCCTTTATTAAGGCTACACAGGATAGGGTTGTACTTGAGATTCAAAGAGGCTGTATCCGTGGGTGTAGATTCTGTCAGGCTGGTATGATTTATCGCCCGACCAGAGAAAGAGATCCTGAATACCTCAAAAAATGTGCATATGAAATGCTAAAATCCACCGGACATGAGGAAATATCCTTAAGCTCTTTAAGCTCCAGTGACTATTCACAGCTTCAGGAGTTGGTCTATTTTCTTATAGATGAGTTTGGTTCTAAGGGAGTCAATATTTCCTTACCATCACTACGAATCGATGCCTTTTCACTTGATGTTATGGGTAAGGTTCAGGATATAAGGAAAAGCAGTCTGACATTTGCCCCTGAGGCAGGGAGTCAAAGGCTAAGGGATGTTATAAATAAGGGGCTGACTGAGGAGGCTATACTGAGTGGTGCAGCCCAGGCATTTGAAAGCGGCTGGAATAGGGTCAAGCTGTATTTTATGATGGGGCTTCCGACCGAAACCGAAGAGGATATTGAAGGAATTGCAATATTATCAGATAAGATAGCTAGGGAATATTATGAGATACCTAAGGATCAGAGACAGGGAAAGGTAAGCATCGTGTCGAGTACCTCTTTCTTTGTTCCCAAGCCTTTTACGCCCTTCCAGTGGTCGCGGATGGATACGCCTGAGGAATATCTAGATAAGCAACGTTATCTAAGAAGCAAGATAAATGAACAGCTGAATAAGAAGAGCATAAAGTTTAACTGGCATGAAGCAGAGCTTAGTGAATTAGAGGGAGTCCTGGCTAGAGGTGACAGAAGATTAAGCAAGGTTATATATGATGCTTATATGGCAGGGTGCCTTTATGATTCCTGGAGTGAGCATTTTGATTATGATAAATGGCTAAAAGCCTTTGAGGAGAATGGAATATCTATTGCGTTCTACAACAGTAGAGAACGCTCTGAGGATGAGGTTTTTCCTTGGGATATTATAGATGCTGGTGTCTCTAAATCATTTCTGCTTAGAGAATATCGCAGGGCGAAAAATGCTACCGAGACACCTAACTGCAGAGAGCTATGCGTTGGCTGTGGTGCAAAGAAATTTGCTGGAGGAGTCTGCTTTGAGGACAAGAATTTATTAGCGAAAGCTAGTGGGGAGCTTAAGGGACAGGAGGTGTCGTATGAAGGTTAGATTGAAGTTTCAAAAATACGGTGCCATGAAATTTATCGGTCATCTGGATGTTATGAGATATTTTCAGAAGGCATTTAGAAGAGCAGGGTATGATAGTGAATATACTAAGGGCTTTAACCCTCATCAGATAATGTCCTTTGCAGCACCTTTGGGTGTTGGGCTTACCAGCGATGCTGAATATGTGGATATAGGACTTATTTCTTGTGAAGAGCCGGAAATTATGATAAGGAAAATTAATGAGGTTATGACCGAAGGGTTCTATGTGACCGGGTTTCATATATTGTCTGAGCCTGCCGAGAATGAGAAGAAAATAACTGCCATGTCCTTGGTGTCCTCTGCAGATTATCTTGTATCATTAAAGGATGGTTATTTATTAGATAATCTAAGCGATGGGATGGAACCGTTAGATGATGGATACCCATCGGGTAGTGAAAGCGATGGGATGACTTCAATAGAAAAGTTTCGAGAGGCTTTTAGGAGCTTTTATGCCAAAAATGATATTACTATTCTGAAAAGGACCAAGAAAAGTGAAATGTCAGTCAATATTAAGCCTATGATTACTTTGGTGTCATTTGATGAGATAGAATATAAAGAGAATTTAAGAGATGGTGTACTGTATCTGTCTAAGCCTGTTGATGGGAGTTATAATCTTGAGACAGAGAGCAAGGCTGATGTCTACGAGAATGCTATTAAAGTATATATGCGACTTGACACAGGAAGTGCGGCTAATTTAAAACCCGAATTGGTTATGGAAGCATTTTGTAATGAGATGAGTATTCCCTATAATCCTTATGCTTGGCAGGTTCATAGACTTGAGATTTATACAAGGGATGAGACGTCGGGGAATTTGATATCACTTGATAGGCTTGAGAGATAGGGTTGATTTTGAATGGATTTAGAATACAAAAGTTTGAGATATATATAAGAACAAGGGTATAGGGGGATTCGTCATGAATCATAAGCTTATAATAACAAAAAATAATGATAGTATTATATCTGCATATTTTGATGGAATGGATATGATACAGGTGTCTATAAATCCTGCAAATGATGATACGATATTAGGTAACATTTATCTTGGGAAGGTAAAAAATATCGTTAAGAATATAAATGCTGCGTTTGTTGAGATTGCGGATGGCAGGATGTGTTATTATTCCATGGCTGAGAACCGATATCCCATAATGGCAAATCAATCGGAACAGGATAAAGAGATGGCTACCAAGAAGGAAACAAATATTAAAATTGGTGATGAGCTTATTGTCCAGGTTACTAAAGAGGATGTTAAGACTAAGGCTCCTGTAGTAAGTTCAAATATTAATCTTACGGGTAAATTCATAGCTCTGACATATGGCAAATCATCTGTAGGCATCTCCACAAAGATTGAGGATGTTAAGGAAAGAAAGAGATTACGAAGCCTGGTAAGGCCCTATACTACTAAAGAATATGGAATTATTGTTAGAACAAATTCTGCATTTATAGAAGATGAGTTAATAATAAATGAAATAAATAATTTGGTCGAACTCTATAAAAGTATCCGTATTTACGGGGTTCATAAGAGCAGATATTCTTTGCTCTATCGTACGCCGCCGGGCTATATCTGGGATATTAGAGATGGTTATTCTGACCGTTTGGATGAATTTGTTACGGATGATGATGAGCTTTATGAGAATATGAAGGAATATCTAATACAGCATCAACCGGAGGATAAGGATAAGCTTAGACTATATCAGGATTCTAGCCTGAGTCTATCCTCTCTATATGGAATCAATGAGAAAATAGATGCAGCAGTAAGACCATTAGTATGGCTAAAATCAGGTGGAACCTTAGTAATACAACCTACAGAAGCCCTGACAGTAATAGATGTCAATACGGGAAAGGCCATATCAGGCAAGAAGAAGGTCCAAGAGACATTTCTTAAGGTTAATCTTGAAGCGGCTAAGGAGATAGCAAAGCAGATACGATTACGCAACATCAGTGGCATCATTATTATAGATTTTATTGATATGGACTTACAAAAGAATAAGGATATATTAATGTCTGAGCTTGAGGAACATTTTAAAAAGGATCCTATTAAGACAACCCTAGTAGATATGACAGCCTTAGGCTTGGTGGAGGTTACAAGAAAGAAGCTACGAAAGCCTTTATATGAACAGGTAAAGGATATGGAAATGTAACAATTTTGTAATGATACCGTAATGGTGCCAGGCACCATTACGAAATTGTTAACATGCTACTGTTGTATGTAATATTTATTTAATGGTGCCAAAGTAATGTCGGTGTAAAATTGTAGGGTGAGGAAAAATTACGGGAGGGGTGTAATATGCTAAATAAAAATGATATTATTAATATTAAGGATGCAATCCGCAGCTCAATAGAAAGAAATGAAATTCCCGGGGCGAATTTACTGATTTTCAAGAATGGGAAAGAGATATTTTATCATGAAGATGGTTTGGCTTCAAAGGAAGAACAGATTTCGATTAAGAGAGATACTATTTTCAGACTTTTCTCTATGACTAAGCCGATTACATCTGCCGCTGCTATGATACTTTTAGAAAGAGGAAAGATAGATCTCTATGAACCTGTTAGCAGGTATCTAGAGGGCTTTCGTAATCAGCTGGTTGAGGAAAATAATTCCTTGGTTCCGGTTAGACGGGAGATGAGAATTAAGGATTTATTGAATATGACATCAGGGCTTATGTACGGAGGAGAATGTGAGGCAGGTAAGGCTGCAGGAAGGGTTTTTGAGGAAGTAGATAAAAGACTTTTAACGGATAGTCCATTAAATACAATAGAAATAGCTAATTTATTAGGAAAATGCCCTCTTGCTTTCCATCCGGGTGAGTCTTGGGTATATGGGACAAGTGCAGATATTCTTGCGGCCATTATCGAGATAGTTAGTGGTAAGAGGTATGGAGAGTTTCTTAAAGAAGAAATCTTTGAGCCTATGGGAATGAGGGATACTGCGTTTTATGTACCAATGGAAAAGAGAGAGCGTCTCGCCAATACTTACGGAGCGGATGGTAAGGGAGGATTAAGTCTCTATACAGGCAACCATCTTGGTATAATTCAAAGTATGAACAGAGAACCTGCCTATGAAGCCGGTGGAGCCGGATTGGTTTCAACCATTGACGATTATGCTAAGTTCTCACTTATGCTTATGAATAGTGGGACCTATGAGGGCACATATATTATGCACCCTAGAACAGTAAAGTATATGACCTCTAAGTCATTAAGCGTTGTGCAAGAGAAAGGATTAGAATCCTGGTATGAGCTAGAAGGTCATAGCTACGGCAATCTGATGAGGATCCTTACAGATACTTCGAAGGCAGGTACAATAGGAAGTCCATATGAATATGGATGGGATGGCTGGCTTGGTTGCTATTTTGCTAATTGCCCGACTGACAATCTTAATTTCCTGTTTATGACTCAAAAGACAGATGCCGGAACCATGGAAATTACCAGAAAACTTCGAAACATTATTATTAGCAGCTACTAACTGTGCCAAATAGGGTATCACCGGATACGGTTCCAGGCGCTCCGGACAATAAAATGGAGGAATTCATATGAGGCTTGTGATTATCTTTGGGCCACATGCTGTGGGGAAGATGACTGTTGGCCAAGAGCTGGATAAAATAACAGAACTTAAGCTTTTTCATAATCATATGACCATAGAGCTGGTAGCTAACTTCTTTAGTTATAGTACAGAGGAGGGTAAACGACTGGTAGCCTTGTTTCGTAAGGAAATCTTTGAGGCTATGGCAGGAAGTGATTTGGATGGACTTATCTTTACCTTTATGTGGGCACTGGATAGTCAGGAGGATTGGGATTATATCTACAAGGTAGCTAAAATCTTTACTGATAAGGGTGCTGATATATATTTCGTGGAATTGGAGGCGGATTTTGACATCCGAATTGAGAGGAATAAGACACCTAATCGACTATATCATAAGCCGACAAAACGTGACCTTGAAAAGTCTGAGGATAGATTCAGAAGAATTGAGGAAAAATATCGTCTTAATTCATATGAGTGCGAGATACCATTTGAAAAGTACATAAAGATTAATAATACAGGTCTTGAACCAGAGGTTGTAGCTAAAATGATAAAGGAACATTTTATATTGTAATTCGGTGCCAGGCACCAGCCGAAACGGTGCTAGGTACCAACTGAATCGGTGCCAGGTACCTACTGAAACGATGCTAGGTACAGCTATATAGGAGGAGTGCGTATGAGTAGAAGTAAAAGGATTCTCTTAATTACTGTAGTAATTATGCTTGTTATGTTAGGAGTAGGTTTTATTAACTATGTACTTGATTCAAAGCGTTTTGAAGACAATCCCTCCAATTTAAATAATGAAGATATTACGGATTCCGGTGATGAATTTGATATAGAAGCTGATAAAAATGAGAATTTGGATAGTTCGAACGATAATACGGATGATGATATAATTGAAAATAATAATACTGATAACAAAGACAATTCAGATGATTCAAATACTAATACAGATAATAATGATAATAAAGACAATAAATTAAATAATAATAGTCAAAATGATTGGGTTAAGGTCAGCATATACGATGCAAAGCCTGAGGATTTAACTGAAATGGCCTTATTAGAACCAATGACTCTCGGACTCGTTGATTATCCTCTTGTTGCTAGTATTCCTGAGGAAGATATATATTTGTTTGGCGCAGATGATGGAGTTATATTAAGGCATGGTGAATTGTTAAAACCATTTGAATGGGTTTATCTTATGCCTAGATTTGTGCTACCCAGGTTAAAGCTGAAGGATATAGATGAGGATGGTATAGAAGAAATCATATGCATATTATATGTTGCTTCAGGAACCGGATTGGCAATTGAGGAGCTGCATATACTAGAGCCTGACGAGGATGAAATTTATAGGGATGTTTTCTTTACACCTGATGATTATGATAGACAGTTACATGAACTTATAACATTTGAATATGATGAGGAAAATAACAGACTATATTATATAGCAGGTGAAATGGATTATGAATTTGATGCACCTGAGGTTTTTACGGAGTATACTTATAGTGGAAATATTGGCTTTGGAATGATTAAATTATTTGAATTTGATGATGGAATTACATTTGAGGATCATATGAATTATGA
>JAAYJU010000053.1 GCA_012522735.1 Clostridiales bacterium
CCGGTTGGACTCGGTGCATATCTAGTCCTTATTTTATTCATGTCATACTTCCTCTCTGTTTAGTAACTGAAATCTCTAAATATATCATTGTAGCGTTTAAATTCACTATTAAAGCTATCCTGGAATATATCCTGGAATACAGGATTTCTTAGCAATGAAGCGAATATTAAAACTAAAATTAATGCAAGCACAAGCATAATAATCATGAAGGTCAAGGTTGCCCTTGCCCAGTTTTTCTTACTTTCAGGAGTATTACTACTTGTAGCCCATACTATCAGCATAACAAAAAACACTATTCCTCCCACAAAGGGGATAAGCATAATAAAGTATGTACCCAGCCAGTTTAAGTAAGAAACGGGTTTCTTATTATCATTTATCTCAATAGCTTGCACCGACATAGGCGGTGGTGCCTCGGCGGATGCATTTCCTGTTCCGCTTTGATATGAGTAATTATTAGTAGTTTCGGTTTCATGTACATGAACATTGCCCTCACGTAATGAAGCTCCGCAGTATTCGCAAAAGTTAGCATTTTGATTTTGATTATCTCTTCCACAGGAATTGCATATCATAACGTTCACCTCTTCACATATTTTTACTCATTATACCATATCTATACCAAAAATCAATTTATTTGTAGCAATCTAGATTAGTTCAAAAAAGTATAAATGAGGGGCTGTTGAAAAACTACAAGGGTAGTATATGTGTAACCATAATACACATTTAGGAGAACTGATACTCATGATATGTATAATCGGTACGGACCTTGGTCCGTATAAGATATACATATCATGAGTATCTGTACTACTAATCAGTGTGTGAGGTTACACATATGCAACCCGAGTACAGTTTTTCAACAGCCCCTCTGTTACTCTTTTGAATATATTACCAATTTAGTTTTCTGTTCTCATGGCTTCAATGGCACTAATCTTAGTAGCACGTCTTGCAGGGAAATATCCTGAAAGTAGACCGACTACGACAGATATCGTAAGTCCTAAGAGTGGTAGATAAAAGGGTATTATAGAGTAAGTGGCTTCAGCCACATCACCCATGGGACGCCCTCCTGTCATTAAGGCACCAAAGAGTGGCTGACCATATTTATTTATTAGGTATGATGCCAGATACCCAAATCCGACGCCCACTACCCCACCGAGGAAGCCTATCATTCCTGCTTCAAAGAGGAAAAGGAGGCGTATATCCTTGACCACGCATCCAAGGACCTTCATGATGCCAATTTCCTTTGTCCTTTCATAGATGGACATAACCATAGTATTGGCAATACTGATGGCAGATACGAACATGGATACCGCACCCAGGAAGAAGAAAATCAGCTGTAAGGTTTTTGATGCTTCAATCGTAGGCTTTAGATACTGCAACAAGCTTTCTGACTGAAATCCCAACTCCTTAATCTTATCCTGAACCTCTTCCACATTATCAATATTATCCACATTCAGCTTTATCTGCTGATATTCATCCATCACCTTCACAGCCTTTTTTCTGTCATCAAGGGTCAGGGTATTACAATATTGTAGATAAATCTTCTCAAAAAAGCTTAAGTCCATGTATACATTATAGTCAAACTCGGATTTTGTCTCTACCATCTTGGCTATATTCTTAAGGGGAAGCACAAATTCTCTCTTCCGTTCATTTCTCTTATATTGCCAATCATAGAACTTAAAAGTAACAGGGTCCTTTTGTAGATCCACCTGCTTAATACTACGATAATTCATGTCATAAAACTCCCATGGCAAGTAATGGCCGAAGATAATTGTACTATTATCCTCCTCAGTGGGATATTCGCCGTATGCTAACTCGGGAAACTCAAAATCATCAAATGTAGACATATCCATAGCCATAATACCAATACCGCTACGATACTTACCTGACCAAATTTCTCCCTCACCTCTTAGTACAGGGGTAACAGCTCTGACATGATCTATGAGCTTAATCTTCTCAAGTAAATCCTCATTAAGCTTCTGATCCTGATTACCTGCCCAATTACCATCCTCATCATATATTATTCCATATGTATTTACTGTTATGGTAGTAAGGCTTCCATATTCTTTTACCTGAGTCTCAAAGCTTCTATCCATTCCATGGCCTATGGAAATTGTTATGATTATGAAGAGACAACCTATAACAACGCCAAGTACTGTCAGAATAGTTCTTACCTTTCTTCTGAACAGGCTTCTTAGGCCCATATTGAGCAAATCACTAATCTTCATAAAGATCAATTCCTTTTTTAATTTTCAACTTTGCTAATAATGCGCCAAGTGCTATACTTACTACAAATACTGCTGCTGAAATTCCTATTACAAAAGGCCATGAAGAAAGTAAGGGATCTTTTACCTCTGCCATTCCCATCTCCATGCCAGGCTCCATATATCCTCCCTCATAAAATCCGGGATCTATATAGCCTTCATCAATAACAACTACTTCATCAGTTGTCACTGCTTCATATCTTCCTAACTCGATTAACTCACTCATTATAATCCTCCATTCTCCCAACAAACTACGAATTCTTATCAGGACTCCTAAAACATCTCATCTTCCTTTTTACGAAGCTTGCTCTTATATATGTTAATAATAACTTTTCTGCTAATCAGTAAAAACACTATAAATATAATTACCTGTATTATTACAAACAACCATGTTGCTAGAATTGGCTTCTTAGGCTCAGGAACTGAAGGGTTAAACACATCTACTCCTCCATCACCAGGCATGCCAGGATCCCATATTTGTTCTCCCATAACCGACGCTTCAAATTCCTTGGTATAAATCTGCTCTTCACCGTTACTGTCTTCATAGGTTATCTTTACAGTTCCATATGCCATACCCTCTACATTGGGAATTACTTCAAATTCTGCATAGGCGTTGCCACCTGCCATGACGTTACCCATAAAGTACATAGAGCTACCACTTGGCATAAAGTCTCCTTCAACCGTGGCTACTACATTGTTTAGAGTGGATTTTCCCATGTTGTAGAATTCAAATGTCAAGGATGCGGGATTACCTACTATTACACCTCTATCCCAAGAGTATACATTCACATAATCCACTACAGGTCTGGCATTCTCAACAACCTGTAAATTCAGCTCATGCTCCTCTGTCTCACCAATTTTTCCTGTTTGAGGATTTGGTTCTATTCCATCATATTCATACTCTATAGTAACATTTATAGGATAAGCGTTAGTTGCCGTATCTGATCTAATCTTCATCTCCAATGATTCAGAAAATGTCTCTCCAGGTCCTATCTTATTGATAAAGAAACTATTACTGCCCTGGGTGACCGTAAAGACCTCCTGTCCTGAAGATGATTTACCTGATAGTGTCACAATTATATTCTTGGCTGCTACTGAAGTATGAGTATTAGTGACCTCAAACATAAAGTTAAATACACTACCTGCCCTTAGCTCATCCACATCAGCTTCATATTTACTTACAATAAGTCTTGGCTTACTTGCACTACCCAAATCGTTCTGAACGTCTAATATCGGTATGTTAACACTATCTCCCCCGCCGGTATAGGAATAATCAATTAATAGATTATTTAATCCCTCCGGTATATCATCAGATACAGTAAGGGGTATAGTAATTCTCTTTATTGCTCCGGCCTTCAGTGTTCCGATATACTGATATGGCTCTGATTCAACCGGAATAAAGGTGTTACCTGTTAGATTCTTAAGAGAAATCTTAAACTCGTTAAGATCTATTGTACTCTTGTTTTCCATATCGAAGTAAACCTCCAAACTACCACCTGCCACGGGCTGCTTGGGAGATTGTAAAACATTACTAACTATAATAATAGGTTTTCCATCCTCAGTAATACCCTCGGCCTCGATTTGAGGATATAATGTTATAGAGGATTTATACTCGACCCCTTCAGCATCAAAATAGACCAAATTCAGCTTTAACTCATTCAAGCCGCCTTTATTCTCCTTTGAGACCACTAAGGGTACGTCTGCTTTAACTAATTGATACGACTTTATATCTTTTAAACCTATATAATCAGTATAATAATCTTTAATGAACTTACTGGTTCCTATGCTGCTATCATCAACATAGATACGAGGATTAATAGCACTTGAATCTCCTCTGTTTTCAATATGTAAAACCAATCCCAGCTTATTACCGGGTTTTGTCTCAACATTATAAGTAAAATCATTTAAATTAAGACTAGGAGCCTTATCATTTTCCTTAAGATTGATATATACCTCGCGACTTTCCTTATAGGCTGTCCCGTCCTGTATCTTGTAATCAATATTAATAGTTAATGTTTTAATTCCGGGTGTAGCTGTAGGTAGTGTTGATATAGGCAAATCAACAAAAACACTCTTTTGACTGGCAATATCATCTATTTTTACATTCTTTGTGGAATATCCGGCTATCATTCCTGTCTCTGCATAATCTATACTCACAAATACATTTCTTGCAGTAATTTCGCCTTCATTCTTAACCCTAAAGGATAGGTTTATCCTTTTTCCGATAGTTTGATTATCTACTACTACTTCATTAAGGGATAATTGCGCAGGTTTCTTTTCCTCTAAAATCTGCGTGTTTACAGTTATTGTAGTGCTAACAGGAGAGGGCTCTCCCATAATATAGGACGTACCGGTGATTATCAGGTCAATTGGATATACACC
>JAAYJU010000054.1 GCA_012522735.1 Clostridiales bacterium
AATGTGATATTTGTGTCAGGTACCGATTGCTATGGCTCACCCATATTGGAAAGCTATAGGAAGGCCTGTGAGGAAGAAGGCTATAAGGGTTCAATCGAGGATTATGTATCCGAAAACCATGATAAGCAGAAGAAGACATTAGATGATTATGAAATAGGTATAAACCTATATGCTACATCAGCATTTGGTAGAAGCGGTGAAATCCATGACAAGGTATCTGAGGAGGTATTTGAGCTTCTTTATGATAAGGGATATCTTGATAAGCTATCCACACCTCAGTTCTTTGATCCTGAATTTAAGGTGCTTTTAAATGGACGACAGGTGGTGGGAGAATGCCCGATAGAAGGCTGTAGATCTGAAAGAGGTTACGCTGACGAATGTGCTTTAGGACATCAGTATATGCCTTCTGAGCTTATTAACCCTAAGAGTACATTATCCGGAAAGACTCCTGAGATTATAAAGGTAACTAATTGGTATTTTAAGCTAGAGGAATTCCAGAAGCTACTTACAGACAGAGTAGATTATCTTAGAAAGAATACTAATTCTAGAAAGTATCTGCTTAATACTATGGAAGAATTCTTAAGAGATCCTATGATATATATTAAGAAGAACCAGCTTCCTAAGCTTAAGGAAATTATCGATAAACTACCTGAGCATGAATATATAGAAGAAGAGAAGAAGCCCTCAGTAACATTGGTATTTAAGAACCTAAAGGATAGAGAAGAGTCAACGGAGATTATTTCTAGGCATGGGGTGAATTTCCGAACTGGAAAGACTTTAGTTCCTTTTCGTCTGACTGGTAATATCGAATGGGGTGTTAAGACACCCGTTAAGGAAGGACTGGAGGATTTAACCTTCTGGGTATGGCCGGAATCCTTATGGGCACCCATATCATTTACAAGGACCTATCTGGAAAATGGTGACGCATCCTCAAAGGATTGGAAGGACTGGTGGTGCTCTAGAGATGCAAATGTATATCAATTCATTGGAGAGGATAATATATACTTCTATGGAATAGCTGAGATGGCTATGTTCATGGCAATGCAAGATGATGAACCAAAGATACTACCAAAGGATGGAGAATTAATTCTTCCTCATCTTATAGCTAACAATCACGTGTTATTTATGGATAAAAAGGCAAGCTCTAGCTCAGAGATTAAGCCTCCTATGGCGAGTGAGCTTCTTAACTACTATACAAGTGAACAGCTTAGGATGCATTTTATCAGCTTTGGTCTTGATAATAAGAGCGTAAGCTTTCAGCCTGCCGTATATCAGACTGAAGAGATTGAGGGTATAGATCCTGTACTTAAGGAAGGAAACCTTCTGACTAATGTATATAATAGATTAATTCGTTCCTGCTTTTACACAGCTCAGAAATACTATGATTCCCATATTCCGGAGGGAAGGGTTAGTCAGGAGATATTAGAGGAAGCCAAGAAGGTTATTCTGAAGTATGAAAGACATATGTATAACCATGAGTTTCATAGGATATCTGATTTGCTTGATAGCTACGTTCGCACTAGTAACAAGTATTATGTTAATAATATACGAACGGCTGATAATAATGACGACGATGCTCTTCGCAGACAGATACTGATTGATTCTCTCTATGCTGTACGTGTTGCTGCTACATTGGTGCATCCGCTTGCTCCAAGCGGTGCCGATATGGTGAGAGACTACCTAGGGGTAGACGAAAGAATCTGGGATTGGAATACAATATTCGAACCATTGGATTATTTTATTCCTAACATCAAGGAGCATAGGCTTAAATTCCTTGAGCCTAGGGTCGATTTCTTTAAGAAACATGACAGCCAGCTTGAGTAATTTGGTATCAGGTAGGGTAACACCTGGTACCAAATAAGACATATTGATTTGGAAGCTACACTAGTCTAAATATTGGGATTAGCGTAGCTTTTTTTCGATTTAAATTGTGAAAGTTTGGTGATTTCTTATGATTAATTATTGACATAGGTAGAAATTAACTATAAGCTTAAGTAAGAATTGGAATAGGCATCCATTTATTGAAGTAATGTAGTGGAGGTATGAATTACTATGAAATTACGATTAAAGAGACTCTTGGAACAGCCTTTGAAAAGAAAAGAAGCTATAGTACTTGTCGCCATAGTTTTAGTTATTTTCATGTTCGGAGGTATATATGCTTTACGCATTTTGGATAAGGCATCAAAGGACGAAAAAGTTATACATTCTCAAGCAGAAAATATAAGAGAAAATGGAAATGTAGATGTTCTAGATAAAAACTCACAAATTGTTGAAGAACTACCATTTATTACATTCAAAATTGATACTATTGAAGAGAACGAAGCTGTATTTATCGGAAAAATTGAAATTGAAAATGGGTCCATATATGAAATAAGTGCATCTGTAGATTCTGGTGAGAAAATCTTTGTTGCTCTATATGAATCTGATGACATCAAATCATATAAAGGTATCGTATGGAAGCAATATAGGCAAATTATTGGAACTGAAATAGAAGCACAATTTACAGATATGAATACTGGAACTTACTATGTGTATATAGGCAATACAGGTAGTGAACCACTAATTAATGTGAATGGTAGTTTAAATGCGAAAGAATATTAGCTAGTTTTCATTCTTTCCTTAGCTTTACAATATTAGCTGCACTGCGTCTGTGACTATCTTAGATAGCAGCGTAGTGCTTTTTCTTGTATTAATATTATTCACTCATATATCTATAATAACAGATTATAGCACACAGAGTGAATAATGCTTGATTATTCATAATACAGGTTATATAATATGTATAAGAAGAGAGAAGGAGGAGTATTATGTCAGTGAACTTTCCATTTAATACATATATAGCCATAATAGGCGATATTAAAGCATCGAAAAAGCTTAGTGATAGAAGTGAAGTACAGAAGAAGCTTAATAATGTGTTAAGTGATATTAATGATAAATATAAAAATGATATATATTCTAAATTCACTATAACTTTAGGAGATGAATTTCAGGGCTTACTGTGTAATGGTAAAAGCATTATGTCTATTTTATCTGAAATCGAGAGACGTGTATATCCGATTAAAATAAGAATTGGTGTTGGAATCGGTGGTATAACTACAGATATTAATAGAGATATATCCATAGGGGCTGATGGTCCAGCGTACTATAATGCAAGAAAAGCTATTAATTATTTGAAGGAAGATGAAAGAAAAAAGCAGACTAATCCGGCTGATATTCGTTTTGAGATATTGGATGGCTATGATGAATTAACTATGCTATTGAATACAACATTGACTTTAATGACAGTTATTAAAGAAGCTTGGACCGAAAGACAGAGAGAAATAATATGGGACATGCTCGAACACCAAGATAACCAAATTGAAGTAGCAAAAAGGATAGGCATTACTCAACCCACTGTTCAAAAAAGCCTTTCAAAAGGAAAGTATTATGCATACAAGGAAGCATATGATACTATTGGACAAGTATTCAAGGAAATAAGGAGAAGAGATGCTTAAAAATTATTTCGTTTTGTTTTTATTAGGTCATATTGTTGGAGATTTTTATTTTCAGACAGAAAGTATGGCATATAAGAAGAAGAAAAGCTTAGCATATGTATTGCAGCATAGTCTGCTATATTGGCTGGCAATGATACTCTTTACTTTGCCAATATTATCGTACGAGATTTTATTAGGAGCTACGGTAGCATCAGTATTGCATTGTGTAATTGATATAGTTAAGTTTAATATTAGTAAAAAAGACAAGAATGATGATATACAAGAAAGAAACCTATTTATAATTGATCAAATATTACATATGATCATATTATTTGTGATAGCATTTACACTTGTATTAGCTAATGTATCTCCACCTGGTAATTACATATTCGCTGAACTTTTCAATATTATCGGTATATCTGAGCTTAAGGTTATTTATTGGCTGTGTGCTTTATTGATAATACATAAACCTGCCAATATAATAATAGCGAAGTTTATTAAGCAATATAAGCCGGCAGATGATAATAGCCAGGAAAAAGATCAAGAAAAAGATCAAAGGGCTGGAAGAATTATTGGTACCTTGGAAAGAATAATAATGCTTCTTTTGATTACAATTAATCAATATTCCGCAATTGGATTGGTCTTAACAGCAAAATCTATTGCGCGAAATGAGAAGATAGCTAAGGATAAAAATTTTGCAGAATATTATTTATTGGGTACATTGCTAAGTGCCTTGATAGCGATAGTTACATCGTTTATTTTTTAAATTTTATGGCTGTCATTATTTCTATCTCTATTTAATCTCCTATGTGGAGTATCCTTTTTCTTATATGGTTTATCCTTTATGAAGTAATATACACTACCTAGAAAACAAAAAGCTGTAAATATGACTGCTCTCCAAAGAGACCAACCATAGTCAGCCTCGACTAAATATAATGAAATTGGAACTATACCTAAAATACCTAGAGAAAGATAGGACCATTTTTTAGTGGCATACATTATTTTTACTCCTTTCTCAGCTTCACAATATTAGCTGCACTGCGTCTGCGACTATCTTCAATGGCAGCGTAGTGCTTTTTAGTTGTATTTACATCCTTGTGGCCTAGCACGTCGGCAACCAGATATATGTCACCTGTCTCCCTATAAAGGCTTGTGCCATATGTACTTCTGAGCTTATGAGGAGTTATTGTCTTAAGCTTGGTCACCCCACTGGCATATTTTTTGACAAGATTTTCAACCGAGCGAACTCCAAGTCTTTTCATCTGCATAGATAGAAAGAGAGCATTTGTATGGCCTTCCACAGGAATAAGTCGCTTTCTTTCTTCAAGATAATCAAGTAAGGCTTCTCTTACCTCTTCTCCAAAGTATACGACTACCTCATATCCGCCCTTACGCCTGATTTTTATTCCGTTATTATTGAAGTCAACGTCATTTATGTCTAAGCCAACACACTCGGATACACGAATTCCCGTGCCAAGAAGAAGAGTCATCAGTGCAAGGTCGCGATTTTTTGTTTTAGAATGGAATCTCTTTTGAGTTTTTGTAAGATTTTCAGGGTTTTCTACCTCATCCAAAAGCAGAGCTACTTCATCCGGATCTAAACGCACTATTTCCTTGTCATGAAGCTTAGGAACACTTACTAGGGAAGCGGGATTGGTTTTTATGATTCTTTTCTTATAAAAATAATTATAAAAGCTTCGCAGTGATACCAATTTTCTTTTCTTACCGTTCTCCCGATTGATATATTCCTTATCATCTGTTTTATAGTAATTAAGATAATCTAAGTACTCCTCTATATCTAGAGGTGTCAAATCGTCAAGGATGCTTACATCAAGCTTTGTGATAGGAGTATCCTTAAATATAGGATTATTACTGGTCAGGAATTCGAAAAAGACTCCCAAATCGTAAGCGTAAGCAATTCTCGTTCTAGAGGAGGTGGTTGGTTCTATCCCCCTAAAGAAATCCTTACAAAATCTTGGTAAGTTTTCTAGAAGTGCTCGTAGCTTAACCGAATTTTCAATATTTACCTGATCATGATAGTTTTGTTCCGCCATTATGATACTCCTTTCATCTTGGTACCTGGTACAATTGTCAACTTATTTGGTTAATATGGTTTACATTGGTACCAGGTACCGTACCTGGTACCGAATTACTTCCAGCCGGGTATGTTGCCCTCTCGTATTGCGGTGAAGAGTCTTTCACGAAGACCCGGACTATCTTTATCTAATGTTTTTATTAGCTGCTTTGTATATTCACGTTTTGTGTAACCGTCGACTGGACAAGGGTTATCTACAACAGGAAGCTGATATGCATTCCTAAAATTTATAATATCCTGCTCGTCCACATATATTAATGGACGAATAAGTGTTATGTCCATTCTATCAAGATATGTAACAGGAGAGAAGCAGTGATAACGTCCCTCATATAATAAGGACATCATCATAGTCTCGATAACATCATCGTAATGATGGGCATATGCCTTCTTATTACATCCGTTTTCCTTTGCCTTATTATTAAAAGCTCCCTTTCTTAGCTTTGCACATAGAGAGCAGGGATTGCTTTCCTTACGTTCTTCGAATAGGATTTCCGCAATATTTGTTTCTACAACTGTATACGGAACATCCAATTCATCACATAATTTTGCAACACCTGAAAAATCAGCTTCCTTATAGCCCATATTAACAGTTATAGCTTCTAATTCAAATTTTTTAGGATAAAATCTTCTCAAGCCACTTAAGGCGTAGAGAAGAGTAAGACTGTCCTTACCTCCGGATACACCAACAGCGATTTTATCTCCTTCATCGATCATCTTATAATCATCAATAGCTCTTCTGGTAAACCCCATTAATCTTTGTAGTTTCATTTAGTCTATAACCTTTCATTCTGTCTTATAGTCTTTCTAATAGTTTAACATATTTTTATAAGAATTTAAATAGAATTATCCATTCTATTGGAATAGAAAGAAATTAGACCAAATGTAATAATTTTAAGATGCATGTTATAAAACATGTAATAATCATTCGATTGCGGTAGAATAAAAGTATTTGCTTTAGAAATATACGACTACAAGAGTAGTATTTACTATTTAATGGCCAACATGTTATATTATGGTACAAATTATAGAGGGGGAACATCAGATATTATATTTATTTTATATATATAATGTAAAAATGCATAAATGACACAGTTTTAACACTTTTTAACACTATTGTAATATATGTCTTATATAAGAGTTAAGTGGCTTATATATTATAAAATCGATTTTATATTAGTTGCTACAAATTATACTAAAGAAAAACCGGAAAAAAGATAACTGAAGACTTAGCTGTATACAGGGAGTGATGACAGAAGATGGAGATTTGGATTCAAAGGATTCTATACAGTACAAAGGACAAAAAGCTTCGGAAAAATCGTAATATTAAGTTGTGGGGCATGCTGATAGTAACATTTCTTATTATAAGCATACAGCTTGTCATGCAAAAAAATCATGTAATCGCAGCATCCGGAGTTCGAATTTACAATTACACAAGCAAAAAAGAATATACCTATACAAGTACTCAGGTAAGGGTGATTTATGACGGCAAGAAAATCAGCGTTGATAGTACACCTGGATTAATTGAGAATGGTATAGCTCTTGTATCCTATAAGGATATATTTGCGAGATCTGCAATTAAAGCAGACTGTGTATATGATAAAGTTGCAGGTACAGTATCCATATCTAAGTTTGGTACTACCATTGTTATGAAGATAGGAAGTAAGACTGCCCATATCAATGGTAAAGCGGTAACAGCACCCTTAGCTCCTGTAAAGATTAGGTATGTTAAGGAGAATGTTACAAAGATTCTTGTTCCTTCCAGATTTGTATTTGAGAATCTAGGTTATGATTATACCTGGAACAAAAACACCAGCACTGTCTCCATAGCAGGAAAACAGGAACCCTTGCTTCTTACATATGATAATGGGGATATATTCAATTATAAGGGCACATTAGGAAAGGTTACCATTGACGGACAAAATATTAGCCTTGGTAAGATGCCAAGCATTATAACCAATAATACAGCCATGCTTAGGGCGAAAAGAGTATTTGCTGATACTAAGATTAATGCGGTTTACAAGTATAATTCCAAAGACCAATCAATTACATTATCCAGAAATGGAAACGTATTGGAAATGAAGATAGGAAGCCCCGTTGCTCACCTAAATGGCAGGGCGATGGTTCTTGATACCGCACCTATGATTGTGACTAATCATGATGCAGGCACTTCCTATGTAATGGTTCCGGGAAGCTTTACAGCATCCTGTCTTGGTTTTGATTATCGTTGGGATAAAAACACCATGACTTCAATATTCACATCCAGAAAGGATGATGTTATTGAAGAAGCAAAGCCCCAGCCCGAGCAAAAGCCCAATCAACCTAAGGATAATGAACCCGATCAGCCTAAGGATAATGCACCTGATCAGCCTAAGGATAATGCACCAGATCAAACTCAGGATAATGCACCCGAGTTGGGTGATTCTGCAGTTAAGTGGGATAGGGGCAAAATTCTTCAACAGTGGGAAGGACTTAATAATCATATCGGAATCAGTAGTGGGATTCAAAGTATTGATAGTGGTATTAAAGCTGATGGACATGGTAGCATTTATTCTATAACCAGAGATTATAGCAATATTAAGCTAAACACTGAAACATACGCTATAGTCTCTAGCAGTCAATATTCAACTGTTAGCTCGAATGTTATGGGAAGAAAGATTCGTCTCAATATTTCTAATATGAATATTATTGATAATACATATCATTTAGGAGCTTTTAACGGAGGAATTACAGATACTTTGGTAGCCTATAATGGAGTAAACTCTAGTAGCATAGTGGAGCTTAATCTTATATCAGAGGAATTCTCATATGATTTGTCATTATCACCTGATAGTAGGATTCTATATATCACTATATATCAGAACTTTTTGGAAGGAGTAACTATAGGAACAAATGATGTAATGGATTATGTTACTCTTACCGGATATAAACCTCTGAATGTTGTAATTAATCAGATACCTGGACTTATTACCATAGAGTTACCAAAAACTAAAAAGTTAATGAATGATCAGTATGTTAATCTCTTAGACGCTAATAGCATACTTTATGCAAATTTATACTATAACGCAGAAAGTACCTATATGTATCTAGGATTAAATGACAATATTGAATACTATATTGTAGAGGAAGGCAATAATTACACTATTATGCTTCCTAAAAAGGATAAACCTTTTACACCGATTGTTCCTAATGTACCTGAGGCACCTACACAGCCTGAGATACCTGCAGTACCTCAATATCCAATTGGTGACCAGAGTAATTATGAGCTAATCATCCCTAACCCTGCTGGTCTTACTGTCAGTCAGATTAAGCATGAGGATCAGTATAGCAAGCAAAGATTTGCTATACGTATACCGGGAGATTACACATCATATCTGAATAGTTATCCGGTTATTGTTAATTCAAATATAATTAGTGATGTTTCTGTATTCTTAAATTCAAATTATGACACTGAGATATTGGTGACAACATCGGTACTTCAGGGATATGAATTATTTGTAGACGCGAATTATATTTATGTAAATGTGGCTAATCCAAGGGATATATATAAGAACATAGTTGTACTGGACCCAGGGCATGGAGGTCCTGCTCCAGGTGCTATTTATAACAATACAAGAGAAAAGAATATTAATTTCAAAATTTTATATGAATTGGGCAAGGATTTCTTTAATACGGACCCTTCAAAGCTTAAGGTTTATTATACTAGGGAAGCGGATGTAGATTTATCCTTAGCCGAAAGAGCAGCCTTTGCCGAAAAGATTGGAGCTGATTTATTTGTAAGCCTTCATATGAATGCAAATACGAATACATCAGTCTATGGTACAGAGATTTATTATTCAAATAATAACAATAAACGTAATAGTGCTGGGCTTAATAGTGAAACCCTTGCTAAGCTATTCGTTAATAATCTATCTAGTTCACTAAAAACCAATAATCGCGGTACACGGGCTGCAAAATACACAGTAGTACACAAAAACACTGTTCCTGCTATCTTAGTCGAGCTTGGTTTTATGTCAAACAAAAATGATTTTACCAAGATTACTAATTCCACCTTTCAGTATGAAGCAGCTAAATCGATTTATGAAACATTACTGATGGTATTTGAATTATATCCGACCGGAAGATAAGGAGAGGGAGGTAAAACCTCCGTTGTAGTTAGTCATTTGTTTTAGTTACTTAGGAGGTTATGATAGTGCACACTCTTAAAAAATTAGTTTGTATCAGTCTTATTCTTATATATGTTATATTGACACCGCTTGCAACATTAAGTGCTAAAGCAGCTGAAAAGGGAGATGAATTTAATGCAGTATGGATCTCTTATCTGGAGTTTAACGACAGGTTAAAGGATCCTGCTACTGGAAAGCTTGGCTTTACAGAGAGTCGTTTCCATGCAGTTATAGACGAGATGTTCGACCAGGCTGTAGAGCTTGGGATGAATGCAGTAGTTGTTCATGTAAGACCTTTTGGAGATGCTTTTTATCCTTCTAATCAATTTCCTTGGTCAAAATATGTCTCAGGAACTCAGGGAAAGGATCCCGGATTTGATCCTCTAAAATACATGGTAGAAGCTGCTCATGATAGAGACCTTGAGTTTCATGCTTGGATTAACCCTTATAGAGTATCTAGCGGAACCACAGATGCAACTTTTCTGTCTAAGGACAATAGAGCAAGAAAATGGATGACATCAAAGCTAGATGAGCAAAAGCGTCGTGTTCTTTCATTCGGAGGATCCTTATATTATAATCCCTCAGAGGATTGGGTAAGGCATTTGATTCGTACCGGAGTTAAGGAAATAGTCGAAAATTATGATGTAGATGGAATTCATTTTGATGATTATTTTTATCCGACCTTAGGAGCAAATTTTGCCAAGAATTTTGATGCTCCTGAATATAAGATTTACACTGATTGGGCTAAGAAAAATGGTGCGAAGGCTATGAGTATTCAGGATTGGCGACGTGACAATGTTAACAGATTAATCAAGATTGTCTATAAAACTATTAAAAACGCTAACGAGGATATGGTATTTGGTATTAGCCCTAGTGGTTTCTTGGATTATCTGCTTATGGATGATCGCTATTACTGTGATATAGAGACATGGCTTACAAAACCCGGATATGTGGATTATATAGCTCCACAGCTTTATTGGTCATTTCGTCATACAAGATTCCCTTATGATAAGACCTTGGATAGATGGCTAAAGATTCGTACTAATGAGGATGTCAAGGTATATGTGGGAATTGCCGTATACAAGGCGGGCTCTAGTGAGGATACAGAGTGGAAGAATGATGCTAAAATTCTTAGTAAACAGATAGAATATGGTAGAAAAACCGGACAAGTAGATGGATTTATTTACTTTAGACATGATTTCTTCTATAAAAAAGCCACTAAAAAGGGAGTTGATAACCTTCTAAAGGTTATACCCTAACATCTGCCTCCTAATATATTAATTATATAGGTGATAGCCCTACAATTGTTCGTAGGGCTATTTTTCTGCTTTGTTTATATGGTTGAATTAATAATTTGTAATACTTCTTTGGAAAATTAATCAATTAGTGCTTATTACCTACATAGTTACCCCTTTTTTCCTGTAATTTGTTACGAATTTATTAATATGGTGGAATAGTAGCTAACGAAAGGAGAAAAAACTATGAAAAAAATATTATGTATTATACTTACAGCGGTATTATCGCTTTCCATTGTAACTCCTGCATATGCAGATATAGATGATCAAGGAAAGTATGAGAATTACCAGAATCAACAGAAGAAGAATAATAAGAAGGATAAGAAGCATAAGAAGGCTAAGAAATATAAGGCTAAAAAGATTGAATTTAAGATTAAGAAATCCCCTGTAATCAAGCATGGAAGATATAAGCTTCCTATAAGTCCTGTAACTAAAGGTATGGGAGCTGAGGTTGATTATGAGGATGGAATTTTAACCATAACTAAGGATAATACGACAATTGTAATTAATTTTAACAATGAAACAGTAACCATTAATGGTGTACTTGATACATCATCAGGAATATTCAAACCAAAGAAAAATAACGGAATGACCGTACTAATAAAATATATCGCAAATATATTGGGTATTCGTGTAGAAATT
>JAAYJU010000055.1 GCA_012522735.1 Clostridiales bacterium
TTAAAATCCGGATAAGTAATACCCGAATGATTCACTACAAACCTAATAATTCTATCCTGTATCTTCTCAAAATATTCAAATGTCTGTGTAACGCCGATTACTGTACCATTCATCCTTACAGGATGGATAATCATGGTTGCAGTAGGTACGATAAAGCTATAATTCGCCGAGACAGCTAAAGGAACACCAATTGAATGACTTCCTCCTAATACAAGAGATACCGTAGGCTTACTAAGAGAGCCTATCATCTCAGCTATAGCAAGACCTGCCTCCACGTCGCCACCAACTGTATTTATGAGTATAAGCAATCCATCTATTTCCGTGCTGTCTTCGATAGCGGCAAGCTGAGGTAGAACATGCTCATACTTTGTGGTCTTATTATGCTGAGGAAGACACTCATGACCTTCAATCTCTCCAATAATCGATAAAAGGTGTATCTTATGCTCTTTTTTATTGTTATCAAGGATGGTCTGACCATATTCGCTTATTTTCTTATCCTTAAGGTCTTCATTCTCTTTCTTTACCATTTCACTCTCTTGCTCATCCTTTTCAGACTTTTTGTCATCCTTGCCTTTATCGTCTTTATTGTCTTTATCATCTTTATTGTCTAACTCACTGTTTTTTTCAGAATCAGTATTACTGTACAATTCCTTCTTTGAATTACTCTTATTCCCTTCGATATAATTGTCTTCCTGCTTTATGTCCTTAACATCTTCCTTATAATCTATGGTTTGCATACCTTGCTCCTTAATCACATTTTTTGCGTAACTTACATCTTATTATGTGAAAAAAAGCAATGATTTATTCTAATTTTTATCCTCTAACTCTAGCACGAAATTTCTTTTAATCTGAAGAAAATATTTAAGTTCATTTAATATTTGAAATAAAACCGCCCTATACTCAAATTCCTCTCTGGTCACAGGTAATTTATCCTCTTTATATTTTAGTGACAATTGATTTAAGTCCTCAAGTAAGCCTTTAACATTATTCATTTCATGAAAGTTATCCGATGTCTTTTCTAAGAAATCCGCCAAAGGAATAGACTGCTTCAGCAATACCGGAATATCCATAATGCTACGACTAATCACCTTCAGAACCTCTATCTGATGCTTTCTCATCTCTAGGTATGATATCAGATATCTAGTATTAGTCAGAAGTGTATTTCCCGCATCCTCATAAGCCTTAATAATAAGCTCGTTGGTTAGGGTATCAAGCCCTCTAAAATCTATAACAATAGCATCTATCTCCTGCTCATCCGAATAAAATGACATCTCATAAGGACCCTCCTGCATAAGACAGGCCTTTTTATCCTTAAGAGCCTTTGCCATGGTTTTAAGTATCTTTTTCATTTCCTCTTCAAGAAGATGCTGCTTAAACATAATCTTCTTCTTATAGTTAGGCATGATAAGATTAATTACGATTCCAATTCCCATTCCGATGCCCAGAATCATAGCCTCATTTACGAATATCTGCCAGTCAACCCGCTTCTCAATAAGAAAATGAGTCATAAGAACCGCATTCATTGATATTCCATCCTTAAGATCAAATAGATAGCTTAGGGCTACAAATACCAATACAAAGCCACCAAATACCCAGGCATTATAACCGAGGCTGCCAAACATTATATAGGAAATAATTACAGCCATAAGGAATGAGACAATCCTTTTAGAGGCAATTAGTAGAGTTTCCTTCCTTGTGTTTTGTACTGTAAGTAGGGTAATAATACCTGCAGAAGGACTATACATAAGCCCAA
>JAAYJU010000056.1 GCA_012522735.1 Clostridiales bacterium
CCCTTCCACGACAAATAAGCCCTGTTCCTTTCTGGCCTTGGCCTTCCTTTGTAACAGAGCTAGGTTTTTAATCTGTGGATTGTTCGTACTGCTGATAAGTACTTGGTGATTCATATTAATCCTCATTTTGCATTTTGCTAAGCTTTGCTGCTTGGTCTGCTGCAATCAGGCTGTCAATTATCTCATCAAGATCTCCGTTTAGTATCGACTCCATCTGATGAAGTGTTAGCTTAATTCTATGGTCGGTTACCCTTCCCTGGGGAAAATTATAAGTCCGAATCTTTTCAGAACGATCTCCGGTACCAATCTGGCTCTTTCTCGCCTCAGCCTCGGCACTCTGTGCCTTCTCCATCTCTAATTCATAAAGACGTGAACGCAAAATCTTAATTGCCTTATCCTTATTCTTCAATTGTGACTTTTCATCCTGACATGATATAACAATGCCTGTAGGTACATGGGTTAATCTTACCGCAGAGTCAGTAGTATTAACGCTCTGTCCACCGTTTCCGGAAGATCTGAATACATCAAATTTACATTCACTTAAATCTATTTCAATATCCACCTCATCAGCCTCAGGCATGATTGCAACAGTGGCTGTAGATGTATGAATTCTACCTCCGGATTCAGTAACCGGAACCCTCTGAACACGGTGAACTCCGCTTTCATACTTGAGCTTTGAATAGGCTCCCTTACCGTTAATCATAAATATGACCTCTTTAAATCCGCCTATTCCATTCTCATTTAGGTTCATCATATCAATCTTCCAGCGATTTCTTTCTGCATACATAACATACATACGGTATAGCTCAGCTGCAAATAGGGCTGCCTCGTCGCCTCCTGCACCGCCTCTGATTTCAACAATAACGTTCTTATAATCATTAGGGTCCTTAGGAAGTAGCAGTATCTTAAGCTCATCTTCTATTTCAACTATTCTTTGCTTACTCTCGTTTAATTCTTCTCTGGCAAGCTCACGAATCTCTTCATCGCTTTCTTCATCCAGCATTAATAGACTATCCTCAACAGTCTTTTGGTTTTCCTTGTATTCCAGATACTTCTCAACAATCTCTGCAAGATCCGATTGTTCCTTCATGAGCTTCCTGTAATTATCCTGATCATTTACTACATTGGGATTTAAAAGCTCTTCCTCAATCTCTCTATATCTTATGAGAATATCCTCTAAACGATCGAACATCAATCATTCCTCCATTATTCTATCTAGCTGACTTTCGTGCGTATACAACACGATCAAGTCCACTCAAATCCTTTTTTACATTAATATCAATAAATCTGGCCTTATCAAGCATGCATGAAACAGATTCACCCTGATCATATCCTATTTCAAAGAAGACATAACCCCTGGGGGTTAGAAATCTTTCTATATCATTTATAATCTTTTCATAAAATATCAACCCGCTAGGACCTGCGTCCAAAGCCCTCATTGGCTCATAATCCCTAACCTCAGGCATTAATGACATAAGCTCCTCGGATTTTATATAAGGGGGATTTGATATTATGATATCATAGTTTCCCACAACTTTCTCAAATAAATCGCTTTGAATGAATTTTACATCCACATTATGTCTTTTTGAATTTCTTCCTGCTATCTCTAATGCCCTTTCGGATATATCGGTGCCAACAGCATTTTTTATGTTAGCTAATTTAGCAAGTGATATAATTATGCATCCCGAACCGGTGCACACATCCATTACAGTTTTGCCATCACAGACCTTTAATACCTCTTCTACCAGAAGTTCTGTATCTTGTCTTGGAATAAGGACATTTTCATCCACCTCAAATTCCAATCCCATGAACTCCTGCTTTCCGGTGATATATTGCAGAGGCTGACGGGAAGCTCTTCTTTCAATTAATTCCCTATACAGCAATGCCTTGTCCTCCAACGCCTCTTCGTTTCCATACATGAAAAAATCTGCTCTGTTAATTCCGAACACATGAGCCAGCAGATACCATGCATCTATGTCGGCATCTGCTATCCCATTCTTCTTAAGGAATTCACGTGCAGTCTGCAATAATTCTTTATAAGTACTCATATAATCACTCTATGCCCTCCGGTACTTTCTAGCTACTTATCGTCACCAAAATCAAGGTACTTATCAAGGGCTTTTAATATCTCATCATCTTCTTCATACTCGCGCTTAGGACTGGCTATAGAGATTTCACCTGCAACTGCATATTCGTCTTTAGCCTCATCCTTTTTCTTATGGTAAGATGCTTTCTTTACATCCTTTTCTTTTGTTGCTTTCTTCTCTTCATTATCCTTTTTAACTTCTTGGGACTTCTTAGCTTCTTTAACCTTTTTAGTTTCCTGAACATTCCCCGCTTC
>JAAYJU010000057.1 GCA_012522735.1 Clostridiales bacterium
AGATTTAAGCTCATATAGCCTTCCATTCCCATTTCCTTTATATCGTCTACTGCAAATACAAGATCAATCACAGATTTATTCTTTGTGTCTGTACCTTCAGCAACAGGAAATGTGTAGGTTTTTTCTACAAGCTTGTCAAACTGACCCTGTGTCTTTCTTTCAATGTCGATAGTCTTTTTTGTAAATGACGATAAATAATCCTTATCAATCATATCCAAGAATTCAACATAATCAACATCACCATATAGAACCATAAAGCAATTTGATGGATGATAATATTCATTATATGTGTCTAGTAAGTCTTCATAGCTTAATGTCAATATTTCGCTAGGAATACCCCCTGAATTATTTCCCTGATCTGTATCGGAAAATACTGCTCTATTTGCATTCGAAACTGCAGTTGATGTAATGTTACCCAAATTCCCCTGTATTTCATTATAAACAATTCCGTTAAAATTCAGTGGTGAGGCTTCATCAGCTAGCTCATAACGCCAACCCTCTCTCTCAAATATCCTTTCATCAGACAATATCAAAGGATTAAAAACAGCATCCAGATATACATCGGCAGACTTTAGTAGCTGCTTTTCACTTTGTGAGCAAATAGGATACATAGTCATATTCGGATAGGTTAAGGCATTAGCAAATGAAACATATGTAGTATTAATAATATCAAAGATTGAATTTTTAGTTGGATATTTTTCACTTCCTCCCAAAACCGAATGCTCAAGAATATGATTTGTACCTCTACTATCCGGCGGGGTGTTGAATTTAATTGAAAATCCTCGATTAATATCACTATTGTTAATAATTAGCATTTTTGCACTTGTATTTTCATGTTCAAGTAATATCTTATCTGATTTTGTGCTTTGATCATAAGTGGTCTCCTTAACAATGAATCCACTTATCTTATCCCCTATTTGTGGCACTTCAAATGTCGATTGTGCTAGTACCATACTTGATGAACCTAAGACTGCAGTAAATATCAAGCAGACTGATGTGAATAAAACAATAATTCTTTTCTTCAAAATACCCCTTCTTTCTAATTAATTTATTTGTTATTTCTACCATATAATGTAAGTCCTATCTAAGATAGCATATTTATTTGTATAAATCAAATAAATATACAATTTCTAATTTATTCTTAATTTAATTCTTATGATAATCTTACTATACTAGACCAAAAGAATATTTATGTATTACATAAAAAAGAGTATAGCTATACTTATAAAAAAGCGACTATACTCTTTCATTAGGTTAAATAATTTTTATAGCGGGGGATAGACCAAAAATACTATCTATATCCCATATCAGAAATCACCCAGGAGCTTCATTATCATCCCGAAACATCATCACCTATTAATTCCTCAGGATTTCTATCCTCATTAATGGACTCATCTATATTATTAGTAATCAGCTTAAATCTTTGGCTTATTTCATCATGAGACAAAAATAATTGTCGATAATCCTCTTGTTTTTCCAGGTCCATTATAGCTAGGTCTATAGGGGCATAAACAACATAAGCTTGATTATCCTTCTCTACCAGTAATATACCGGTCATAGGCTCATCCTTCAATAATTTCTCATATTCCTCCTTAGTTATAATAGAAATGCTAAAAAACTCCTGATATCCTCCGCCTTCAAATATGTCTCCAGTATATACAAAGGATATCCTTCTATCCTTTTCTATAACCTTATATTTCCCTTGCCAATTAGCTGGAACCTCAAACATAAAGTCATAGTCTTTATTCATATATGTCCCAGATAGATTATCAAATAGCTTATAAGCCCTATCCCCTCTCACATAGGTAAGCCTACCTATAGTCCCATCCTCTGTATATATATATCCGTAGTCATCTGAAGAAAATCGGACTGCATGGTAGCTATAAAATCCAAGATTGGCAGAGTTAACCACTTCATTTGTGGTTACAAGCTGACTTCCAAATGAATTATCGATTGATTTATCTGGCTCATAAATTGCTTCCTGCAAGCTATTATCCGAAACAGTATATATATACATATTCTTACCGCTTATAGGATGTAGCTGCACCGTGTTGCCGTCCATACTGACTGTAACAACGCAATAAAAATCTCCCTGAGTATAGTGACAGTTTATTGGCTTCAGATCTAGGCTTCTAATGATTTGACCTATATTAAGGTCATAGACAAACAGTCCGAAATAGCCGTGGAAAATAATAATATCATCAGAGGCATAGTCAAGCTCTACCATATCAGCCCCTACAGGCTGGTCAAGAGACAATTCGGGTAGAGTAGGTACCAGAGTAATAGTATCTATTTCATTTGTATTGCTAGTATCTATGGTACTAATATCAATATTTTTACCATTGTCATCACCATTAATAACATTAGTTCCACCAGCAACAACATTAGCTTCACCAGTAATATCATTCAACCCACTATTATTATCATTAGACTTAGGATTTGCCATAAGTCCTATAAAAAGGGAAACCACAATTAGTACAGATATTACAATAATCCAGAACGGTGGTTTTTTATAGCTTAACACATTCATTATTCTGCTCTTTACATTCCCTTCCCCAAAGGCAAGTGGACCGCCCTTCATGAAATGTCTCCCCGTAGAAAGTGACAATAATGAATTAGCATAGGGCTTTTTAATATCTATATTCATCTCCTTCAATACTTGTTCATCACAGGAAAGCTCCATGTCCATACTCATTAATCTAAATGCAATCCATACAAGTGGGTTAAACCAGTGGACTGCCAATATAAGAAAGGCTAATATCTTAATGATATGGTCTTTTCGATGGATATGGGTCTGCTCATGTAATAGAATATAACCTTTTTCACTAGTATTAAGTCCATCTGGTAAATATATCTTGGGCTTTATCAATCCTAATACAAAGGGTGTCTTTAAATTCTTCACTAGGTAAATATTCTTCTCTATAAGCTGTGTATCCTTAAGCTGACTTTTTAGTCTTAGAACTGATAAGAGGCTAAATACCAGTAATCCTACTATTCCAATAATCCAGATATAAGTTCCTATTTCTACATAAATTTGTAGCGGATTTACACTATCACCAGGAGCAGCTAGGGGAAGAAAGTCGCTAACAACTGTATCAACTGACTCTATACCACTATTAATTTTAGGGCTTTGCTGATAGATAATATCAGTTGGAATCGGATTAGTATTCATATTCCGAGGTAATAGGCTAATTATGCTTTCAAAGGAAAATGGTATAATAAGACGAAAGGCAACCACTCCCCATAAGACATAAGATATGACTTTTGGAGCTTTTTTGAACAATAGCCGCATAAGGATTACAAAAAGTATTACATAGCTTGCAGTAAGACTCATATTAAGAATAGTAAGAAATAATTCAATCATAGCTATACCTCCCAACCCTGCATAAACAATATTTACTAAAGAAAGCTATTACTTAGAGGACTTATGTTCATCAATCAATCTTTTCAACTCTTCGGCCTGATGCTTGCTTAATTCTTTACCATTGATAAAGGCTGTAAGAAATTTTGGCAAGGATCCTCCAAAGGTATCTTCAACAAAACGCACACTCTGCTTTGAATAATACTGATCCCTTGCAATTAAGGACGATACAAGTGCATTCTCATTTTGGAAAATTCCTTTGTCACACAACTTCTTTAACACAGTATAGGTGGTTGACTTTTTCCATTTCATTTCTTTCTCACTTAGCTTTACAAGATCTCCGGATCTAATAGGCTCATTTTGCCAGATTAGCTCTGCAAACCTTTCTTCACTTTCTGCTAGCTTATATTCCTTCATGAAGTGCCTCCTTGGTCTATATATTATCGACTTGATATTATTAGTCTATCCCAAATAGACCAATATGTCAAGAAAGTATTTACTTTAAAGCTAATTTAAAAAACTCCCCCGAATCAAATTCGGGGGAATCATTAAACTTCTTATTTACAACTAGCCTTACTCTGTAGGAAGAATCTCCTTTTTGTTGTAAGAACCACAAGCCTTACATACTCTATGAGGAACCATAAGCTCTCCGCATTTGCTACACTTAACAAGATTAGGAGCACTCATTTTCCAATTAGCCCTACGGCTGTCTCTTCTACCTTTTGATGACTTATTCTTTGGACATATAGACATAGTCACACCTCCTTAAAATTATTAAAGATATCTAGGATTGCTGACATTCGGGGATCTAATACAGTGTTATCACAGTCACAGGAGCTCTCATTCAGATTTGTTCCGCAATGCATGCATATTCCCATGCACTCATCACTACATAAGAGGCTCATCGGTAAACCGACAATGATCTCATCCTTAATCAATATGTCTACATCCAGATTATATTCATTAATATAATTTGCTTCGTCCAATTCTTTGGCCCGTTCTTCATCTGTAAGCTTAAAATCAATCTCCTTTTTGATTGATATATCCATGGGATATTCCAATTTTTTAAGGCATCTGCTACAGAAGATAATAATGGAGAGCTTTACGAATCCCTCAATTAGCACCACCTTATTACCTAGATTGGTAATAGTCAGGCTTACAGGATCCTTCCATGCAAATTCATAGGAAGAGCCCTCAAAGATAAATTTCTCCATCTCGATAGGAGCAAGGACCTGCTCCACTTTATCCTTAGTGTTCATTATTTCCGATAAAGATATAAGCATTTTCTCTCTCCGAATTTCAAATAGTCAAGTCATAGGATTACGCACTATATTGTATTATAACTACTGCCTTTTGCTTTGTCAATGAAAATTTAAAACATAAGATAATGCCTTCTTATAGAAGTGCCACGGTCTCTCTGGCAATTGTCAGCTCTTCATTAGTAGGTATAACAGCCACCTTAACCTTGGAATCTGATGTGGATATCATAACCTCCTTACCTCTAAGCTTGTTGGCTTCCTCATCTATGGTAATACCCATGAATTTTAGATATTGACACACATCATAACGCACCTTAGGATCATTTTCACCTACACCGGCCGTAAATGCTATGGCATCCACACCATTCATACTTGCTATAAATCCGCCGATATATTTCACTACCCTGTATACAAATACATCAAATGCTATTCTTGCGTATTCATTTCCATTATTCATGGCTACATTGATATCCCTAAAATCACTTGAAACCTTGGACATGCCCTGTATACCTGATTCCTTATTTAATAAATGCATAATCTCATCTAGGTTTTTATTCTCCTTCTTAGCAATAAATTCAATAATAGAAGGATCAATATCACCGCTTCTGGTACCCATAACTAGACCAGAAAGAGGTGTAAAGCCCATACTAGTATCAATTGATTTACCGTTTTTAACGGCTGAGATGCTTGCACCATTACCAAGGTGGCATACTATAATTTTGGAGTTATTGATATCTAATCCGCAATACTCTGCCATACGTTCTGATACATAGCTATGGCTTGTCCCATGGAATCCATATTTCCTGATTTTATATTTCTCATAATATTCCATAGGAAGAGCATAAAGGTAAGCTTCCTCCGGTATAGTCTGATGGAAGGCTGTATCAAATACCGCTACCATGGGAACATCCTTCATAAGACTTTTACATGCACGTATGCCAATTAGGTTTGCAGGATTATGAAGCGGTGCTAGATCATTGCATTCCTCTATTCCATTAATAACCTCATCTGTAATTATGGTTGATGATGCAAATTTCTCTCCCCCATGAACCACCCTATGCCCAACAGCTTGAATCTCAGACAAATCCTTAATAACACCATGTTCTTTGTCGGTCAAAGCATTAAGAACCAAAGATACTGCCACCTCATGATTCTCCATCCTTGTTTCAAAAACCACCTTGTCATGCCCTGTAGGCGTATGCTTTAGTACTCCCATCTCCAGTCCAATTCTTTCGCATATACCAAGAGCCAATACCTGCTTGGTTTCAGAATCAATTAACTGATACTTTAAAGATGAGCTACCACAGTTAATAACTAATACAATCATTTACATATCCTCCAATTTATTTATCTGTTCGCTTGTGCCTGTACAGCCGTAATTGCAACAACACCTACTATATCATCTGCGCTACAGCCTCTGGACAGGTCATTTATAGGTCTATCAAGTCCCTGGGTTATTGGCCCGTATGCTTCTGCTTTAGCAAGTCTTTGGGCTAGCTTATATCCAATATTACCGGCATCCAGGTCTGGGAATACAAGAACATTGGCTTTACCTGCCACATCGCTTCCGGGGGCCTTTGATGCTCCTACAGAAGGGACTATGGCTGCATCTAGCTGAAACTCTCCATCAAGCTTAATATTTGGATATGCTTCCTTTGCAATCCTTGTTGCTTCTATAACCTTGTCAACATCCGGATGGGATGCGCTTCCCTTAGTTGAATGGGAAAGCATACCAACTACAGGCTCTGTCTCTACAAGTAGCTTAAAGCTCTTAGCACTACTTGCTGCTATCTCAGCAAGCTCTTCGGCAGAAGGATTCTGAACTAATCCGCTGTCTGCGAATATAAATGTACCATTTGCACCATATTCACAATTTGGAACTACCATTAAGAAGAAGGCAGAAACCATCTTAGTACCGGGTGCAGTCTTTACAACCTGAAGTGCTGAGCGAAGTACATCAGCCGTAGAGTAAACTGCACCGGCTACCATGCCGTCTGCATCTCCAGCCTTTACCATAGTAACACCAAAGTAAAGTGGCTGATTTGTTAATAATTTTCTTGCCTTTTCAGGGGTCATGCCCTTGTTTTTTCTAAGTTCAAAAAGCAGTTCAGTATATGCTTCAAGCTTATCTGCATTTTTTGGATCAATAATCGTTGCCTTAGACAGGTCGAGTCCATTTGCGCCTTTTTTTATTTCATCCTGATTGCCTAGTAATATAATCTTTGCAAGGCCTTCAGAAAGAATAATATTAGCTGCCTCTAACGTTCTCCTGTCTCCTGTCTCAGGTAATATGATAGTCTTTTTGTTTCCTTTTGCTCGTAATTTAATGTCATCAATAAAGCTCATGATGTTTCTCCTTCCTAACATCTATTTTCTATATATTTTTTTTGAATAGAAGGTACTTTCCTATTCATTAAATATACTTCTAAAGAACACCCAACCTTGATTATAGAACAAATATTAAATTGATACAAGTATTTTTAGCAAAAATCAACCCTTGAGTTAAGCTTTCTTGAGTTCTATTACCTTTTGCTATACTTTTTTAATAACCTATTGTAAAATTACAGCATAGTGTTTGATAAAACTCATTCTGAAAGGTGCATATAATGAAAGTCCTTGGTATTATAACAGAATATAATCCCTTCCATAACGGCCATAAATATCATATAGATGAGGCCAAAAAAATCACAGGCGCAGATTATGTAATTGCTGTAATGAGCGGAGACTTTGTACAAAGGGGTTGTCCGGCTATAATAAGCAAATATGATCGCAATCTTATGGCTTTAAATAACGGAGTCGATTTAGTATTCGAGCTGCCTGTATGCTATTCTACAGGTAGTGCACAGTACTTTGCTCTTGGAGCTGTATCTTTACTAAATAGCCTAGGTATTGTCGATTATATATGTTTCGGAAGCGAGATTGGTGATATTAAGGATCTAGAGGAAGCCGCAGGCATGTTTTTTAATCCAACAGAGAGCTTTCAAAGGACATTATATTCCTATATCAGAGAGGGCTTCTCCTATCCTGCTGCCAGAGCAAAAGCTGCCGAGGAATCGCTTAGTATCGACGGGGAATCTAATAATACTTATATTGCCAAAGTTATATCCGAACCTAATAATATACTGGGAATTGAATATATCAAAGCACTTAAGCAGATTGACTCCACTATACAGCCTGTCACTATCAAAAGGCATATGGCTAATTACCATGATGAAAAACCCGGTTTATTATTAAGCTCTGCCACTGCTATAAGGAGTGTTTTAGAGAAGAAGCATAATTCAAATTTACCATCCATTAAAAGTAGTGTTCCCAAAAATGTATATGACTATTTTACCGATAATAATTATATCACATATCCGATTACAATTGAAGATTTCTCAGCAATTATAAAATACAAGCTTCTTTCTGAAAGCAGCAGAGAGCTTTCGTCTTATCTGGATTTATCTTCAGATATTGCAGATAGAATTAAGAATATTAATATTCAGGACTTAAGTATGGATGAACTATCTCAAAGCATAAAGACAAAGAATATTACCTTGACAAGAGTTAACCGGGCACTTATTCATGTACTTTTGAATATAAGAAAAGAAGCATTTCAGGAATATATTGATGATGGAGATTTTATTTATTATTTACGCCTTTTGGGTATGAAAAAGGAAGCCTCCCATCTTATTCGTAAGATTAAAAATCACGGAAAGCTTCCTGTAATTACTAAGGTTTCTAGAGCATATAAGCAGCTGGATAGTCTGGGAATGAAAATGCTAAATCAGGATATCCTTGCCACCCATCTCTATAATCAAGTAACGCATGATAAATTTAAAAAGACTATCCCAAATGAATACAAGCGTGGAATTATTACAGCATAAGCTCTTCCATCTGATCCAACAGCTCCTCGAAAAGCTTAAGGGTTTGATTTACTGGTTCCTTAGTGCTCATGTCAACTCCTGCCTCCTTTAAAAGCTCAATAGGATAATTGGAGTAACCCCCACTTAAGAAGCGAATATAGTCATCGACTGCAGGCTTACCCTCCTTTAATATGCGCCTGGACAATGCTATGGCAGCAGAATAACCGGTCGCATATTGATACACATAAAATGCTGTATAGAAATGAGGAATTCTTGCCCATTCTATGTCGATTTCCGGATCTATAACGATATCATTACCATAATAAAGAACATTTAAGTCATGATAAATCTTACAAAGAGCTTCTGCAGTCAGGCTCTGCCCATCCTGTATCATCCTATGGGTAATCATCTCAAACTCGGCAAACATTGTCTGTCTGTAGAGCGTTCCTTTAAAATTATCAAGGAAATGGTTAATAAGATATGCCTTTTGTATCTTATCATCTGTTTTCTTTAGCAGATGATCAATCAATATAGCCTCGTTACAGGTGGATGCCACCTCCGCCACGAAGGTCTTATAGCCCGCATATACATAGGGCTGTACCTTATCAGAATAATAGCTGTGGATAGCATGACCCATCTCATGAGCTAATGTAAATACATTATCAAGGGTAGAGTTATAGTTTAGGAGTACATAAGGATGAGTACCATAAGCTCCCCAAGAATAAGCGCCACTTCTTTTATTCTCATTTTCATATATGTCTATCCAGCGGTTATTAAATCCTTCATCAAGTATTTCCTGGTATTCATCTCCTAAAGGCTTAAGTCCCTCAGCCACCATCTTCTTAGCTTCCTCATAAGGGATATCTATCTTTACATCCTTTACTATTGGTGTATATAAGTCATACATATGAAGCTCATCTACTCCTAAAAGCTTCTTTCTTAATCTTACATAACGATGCATAAGCCCCATATTATCATGTACTGCGTCTATTAGATTAGTATAAACCTCTACCGGTACATTGACATCATTCAGTGCTTTCTCTAGATTTGAGCCATAATTTCTTGCTTTAGTAAAGAATAATTCCTGCTTTACATTGGAGCTAAAGGTTGCCGCAAGAGTATTCTTTAAGCTACCATATGTCTCGTATACACCTTTAAAGGCATCCTCTCTCACTCTACGGTCACTGCTCTCTAATAGCTGTATGAATCTGCCATGGGTAATTCTAATTTTATTGCCCTTCTCATCTTTAATCTCAGGAAATTTTATATCTGCATTATTGAACTTGGAATATATATTGTCTGGAGAAGAAGCCATCTCACCTGCATCGGCTAAAAGCTCCTCCATCTGGGCCGAAAGAATATGTGGTTTACGACGTAGTATATTACTTAGGTAGAAATCATAAACCTTTAAGCCTTCCTCTTCAGATCTAAACCTCTCCAATGTTTCCTCTGGTATAGATAAAATCTCCGGCGTAGAAAAGGATGTAGCAGATTCCGTCTGCACCACAATTACACCAGCCTTATCAGCCAAATCTTGATATACTGGGTTTCCAGTATCCTCATGATACTTTTGATTAGCATATACATATACTCGTTCCATCAAAATACCGAGCTGTTCCTCAAATTTAAAAAAGTCCAATAATGTTTTTGCCGATTCCGCTAATCTGCCTCGATACACTGCTGCTTTTGGCAATAACTCCTTTAACTCATTATACTCCTTCTCCCACAATTCATCTGTAGCATATAAATCCTCAATTGCCCAGGTGAATTGCTTCTCGACTTCATTTCGTTTAGGTAATCTTTCTACTTCTGACATATACTGACTCCTTTCAAAAATTCTTATCTTATATAAATCATTGATTAATCTTATCTTATATTAAATCATTGAATAATCTTGTTCTCTTTTCAATAGATTATATTAACCAAGGTAGGAAACGGTATCTATAATGAAGCTCATAAAAAAATATAAAAGCAAACTATTAAAAGGATTAATATTATTCTTTTTTATTCTAATGTTTCTATTCCCCTACGCATCCTATAAGGGTGCTAGCTCGGGATTAATGCTATGGTTTATCAATGTTTTACCAACATTACTGCCCTTTATTATTGTATCAAATCTCATGATTAGATTAAATATAGCGGGAAAGATAAGCAAGCTACTTTATCCTCTTATTGGTAGATTGTTTAGGGTTAGTCCAAATGGATCTTATCCAATACTGATAGGGTTCCTATCAGGGCTTCCCATGGGTGCAAAGACTGTTGCAGATCTGGCCACAGACAATAAAATAGGTCAAAAGGAATCCCATTTCCTTCTGATTATGTGTAATAATGCCAGCCCCATATTTATTATGAGCTATATAGCTCTTAACCAACTAAAAATGCCAAAATTGAGAATTCCACTCTTCATGATTATCTACGGCTCCTCTATCCTAAGTGCTATTATCTACCGAATTTATAGAAATCATTATGATAAGCGTAAACAAAATAATTTTGATATAAATATATCACCTGTTCCACCTAATAGCAATTATAAATCGGTTAGATTTTCCTTTGATATATTGGATAAGTCAATTATGGACGGATTTGAGGTGGTCACCAAGATTGGAGGCTATATTATTCTTTTTTCTATACTTGCACAAATCATAAATGAAATCGGATCAAGCTTTAGCTTTTTTAAGGCTATGGCCATGGGCCTTCTTGAGATAACAACCGGCGTTGACCAAATATGCAAAATTCGAATGGATAGCAGCATAAAAATAGTCTTGGTTTCCTTCTTAGCATCTTTTGGAGGATTGTCCGGGTTGGCACAGACCAAAAGTGTACTGGGAAAATCAAGACTATCCATAAAAACTTATTTCCTTGTTAAATTATTAAGTTCCTTTATAGCTATACTACTCGCTCTTCTGTATGTACTTAGTATAAAATAGTCTTACTCTATATCATCAATAAATGTATTTTCATCAAAATTAAATTCATCTTCCTGATAAGCCTCTTGGGGGTTACTATCTGTCATAGAGTTATCAGGATATAACTGGTCCATCAATTCCTGCTTGTTGTGTCTAATAATATCCAGATTATTACCTAGTGCATTAATAAAACCATCATATTTGGATAAAGATGCTTCATATACACTTGCCACAACCTTCTCTAACTCGTTTAATATGTCATTAGAATAGACTAGGACTCCCGTTCTAATCTGATCAGCTTCTTCATTGGCTTCCCTGCGAACCCTTTCGGCTTCCTGGGAGGCCTGCATTATCATTTCGTTGGCTTCATAATATGCCTGCTGCATTATTTCATGCTCATTTAGTAGTTCCTTAGATTTATCTCTTGTATTCGCAAGTATTTGCTCTGATTTATTCTCAGCATCCGCAATTATAGCATCCCTATTAGCGATTATTTTTTGATAGCGCTTGATTTCGTCCGGTGTTCTAAGCCTTAGCTCATCTAAAAGATCATATAGTTCATCCTTAGGTACGATAACCTTGGTGCTTGAAAGCGGCTGCATCCTACAGCTTTCAACAAATTCGTATATGTCCTCTATCAATTGCTCAATCCTGCTTGCTCCCATATTCAAACACTCCCTATCGCATTATATTTATCATATACAGACTGTACAATACATTTCGGCACAAACTGTTTGATAT
>JAAYJU010000058.1 GCA_012522735.1 Clostridiales bacterium
ACTACGACTTACACATCGGCAGCTTTAAGAGTAGACCCAATCGATTTATTGCACATATTGATCTTGACGGCGAAGAGGTTGTCAGTCATGTACCAAACACAGGAAGATTAAAAGAATTATTGGTTCCGGGTGCCACTGTTATGATCTCCTACCATCCATCAGATAAGAGGAAGACCAAATATGAGCTTCGTATGGTTAAGAAGGGGGAATGTTGGATCTCTATAGATTCCCAACTGCCAAATGCTTTGGCCTGGGAGGCTATAAGGAATAAGACTATAAAAGAATTGACAGGATATTCTCAGATAAGAAGAGAAGCAAAATATCAAAACAGCAGATTTGATTTACGACTATCAAATGAACCATTAGATCCAAATAATGATTCTATACATAATCAAGATATATGTTTTGTTGAGGTTAAGGGAGTAACACTCGAGCGGGAAGGCTGGTCGTATTTTCCGGATGCTCCGACCGAGAGAGGAAGGAAGCATATCGGTGAATTAATACATGCCGTTAAAGAGGGCTATCGTGCCGTATTACTTTTGGTGGTTCAGCTGGAGTATGCCCAAGGATTTTCTCCTAACAAGGTTACAGATCCTGAGTTTTCCAAGATATTCGAGGAGGCTATAAATGCCGGTGTAGAAGTATTAGCCTACCGTTGTGAGGTTAAGCCGGATGAGGTCAAGGTAACAAGCCGAATACCTATTGTATTACCGTGAAATTATTATAATGAATTATATAGCAAAATTATAGACTGTAAAAGTGTAAACATATAAATATTGATAGAGATTTGTAGTCATTGAAAATTGGATATTGCAAAGGAGAAGTTCATGAAAGTAGTCATAGCTATAGATTCATTTAAGGGAAGCCTATCATCCTTGGATGCCGGTATGGCGATAAAGGAAGGTATCCTTAAAGCCTGTGAAGCCAAGGTTATGATAAAGCCTTTAGCCGACGGTGGTGAAGGGACTGTGGATGCTTTGCTTTTTGGTATGGGCGGAAGCAGAATAACGCTTGATGTTACCGGTCCGCTGGGAGAAAAGACAGGCTGCTACTACGGCATATTAGGAGACGGGAAAACTGCAATCATTGAGATAGCGGAGGCAGCAGGCATTAAGAAAATACCTGCCCATAAGCTAAACCCTTTATATACTACTACCTATGGAGTGGGGGAAATTATTCGAGACGCCATCGATCGGGGCTGTCGAAATTTTATAATAGGAATCGGAGGAAGTGCTACCAATGACGGCGGAATAGGTATGTTAAAAGCACTGGGATATGAGTTTTATGACGCTGGAGGTAATCCTGTAAAGCCAATCGGAAATGATTTATCAAGAATAGTAAGTCTTCAGACTAATAATTCTCTAGATGAATTGTCTGCCTGTAGCTTTAGAATCGCATGCGATGTTAACAGTCCCTTATATGGACCGAATGGAGCAGCATATGTCTTTAGCCCACAAAAGGGTGCCACTCCCGAGATTGTAGAAATTCTAGATGCTGGTCTTAAAAGTTATTCAGAGCTTGTTAAGAAAACCACTGGAAAGGATACCTCATCGATTCCCGGAACCGGTGCAGCAGGAGGCCTAGGATATGCCTTTATAACCTTTCTAAATGCACGATTAGAATCAGGAATAGATATTATACTAGATGAGATAGGCTTAGAGGAGGATATTAAGGATTGTGATATTGTAATTACCGGAGAGGGTAAATTAGATTATCAAACAGCCATGGGCAAGGCCCCTATAGGGGTAGCAAGGCTTGCTAAGAAATACGGCAAAAGAGTTATCGCATTTGCCGGTGGTGTAGCTAAGGATGCCTATAAATGCAACGAGGAGGGTATAGACGCCTATTTTTCTATACAGCAGCTACCCATAACCGTGGAAGAGGCTATGAAATATGATACAGCCAGATATAATCTGGTTGCCACCGCCGAGCAAGTATTTCGGCTTGTAAAGATTTCGTAATGGTGTCAGGCACCATTACGGAACCATTACGAAAATTACTCCAGGCACCCTGCCAGTCTTTCCTGGTCAAGGATTTTAAAGCTTCGGCCATACAGATCTATTAAGCCATCATCCTTCATCCTTGTAAGCTCCCTGCACATGGATGTGCGAGATACGTTCAGAAAATCTGCCAGCTCGCTTCGGTTTAAGGGTATCTGAAAGGTTTTGCTTCCGTTAACATATGAAGCCTTTAAGAGGTAATTTGCAAGCTTCTCACGCATTCCCTTGAGTGTCAAAAGCTCCAGCTTCCAATTCAAGTTTACATTCTTTTCTCCCAGAACCATCATAAGATTCTGTATTAGTCCAAAATGATAGGTACAGCTCATGCCACAGCTTCTAATAATCCTATCATAAGGAATCTGCATGATTAGAGTTGGCTCCTTAGCCTGTACCGTAACAGGTGATAAGCGACTTTCAGTACAGACTATACCCTCAGCGAACATATCAGAGGGATCCAGTATGGCGATGATGTGCTTATTACCTGCCAAATTCTCCTTTAGTATCTCCACTCTACCCGAAAGTACAATTCCTACCTGAGAAATCTCATCTCCTGCTAAGAATAGAAATTCCTCTTCATCAAAATGCTTGACCTGTGCATCCAGACAACCAAGCAAATGCTTATAGTTACGTTCTTCTATGCCCCTAAACAAAGCACATTTATTTAATATAGAATAATACTGTTCCATCTTTATTCCTACCGTCCTTACACATTAATTTATTTTAGCATTATGAATAAGCTCAGGCTCAAGGACTTCGTCCTTTCGCTCGCGTTACTCGCGCTAAGCTGTATATACCGGATCAGAAAGCATTATATGCTTTCTGTCTCGACATATACAGCTTATCTCTTCGCTTATTCGCGAATGTTGCCATGGCTACATTTTTTATTTTATGTTTGTATTATACTCACCTATGAACAGCGATGTCAACTAAAAAGATATTCAAATAGACATAAGGAGAGTATAAGAATGGAAAACTTGATGTTTTGTTATCAATGCCAGGAGACAGCAGGAAATGTAGGCTGTACAAAGTTCGGTGTATGTGGAAAATCACCAGAGCTTGCAAATATACAGGATTTATTAATCTATGTAACAAAGGGCTTAAGTGCTGTCACTACACAGCTACGTGAGCAAGGCGAAACCATACCCGCAGAGGTTAATCACTATATTACTATCAACCTATTTACAACAATTACGAATGCGAATTTTGATGATGAGATTTTCTATCAGAGAGTAATAGAGACCTTAAGCATCAAAAATGATTTATTAAACAAGGTATCAGATAAGACCTCTCTACCAGAAGCAGTCCTATGGGATGGCAATAGTAGGAATGAGATGAATGACAAGTCCATCAGAGTCGGAATCCTTACTACAGAGAATGAAGATATTCGAAGCTTAAGAGAATTAATTATCTATGGACTAAAGGGCTTAGCGGCTTATATGAAGCATGCTAATGAATTAAAATATGACAATGAGGAAATCAGTACATTTATGCAGAAGGCTCTAGCTTCTACATTAAATGACGAATTAACCGTGGATGAGCTTATCGCTCTTACCTTAGAAACTGGTAAATTCGGCGTAGACGGAATGGCTCTCCTTGATTCAGCCAATACAGGTACCTATGGTAATCCTGAAATTACAAAGGTAAATATCGGTGTAGGAACAAGACCGGGTATCCTCGTATCAGGACATGATCTTAGAGATCTGGAGCAGCTTTTAGAACAGACTAAGGGTACAGGTGTTGATGTATATACTCACTCAGAGATGCTTCCTGCCCACTACTATCCAGGATTTAAGAAATACGATAACTTTGTAGGTAATTACGGAAATGCTTGGTGGAAGCAGAAGGAAGAGTTCGAAAGCTTTAACGGACCAATCCTTATGACCACGAACTGTGTTGTTCCTCCAGCAGAATCCTATAAGAATAGATTGTTTACTACCGGTGCATCAGGAGTTCCAGGATGTACACATATAGATAAAGACGAAAATGGAATCAAGGATTTCTCCGAGATAATCGAGCTTGCAAAGAGCTGTAAGGCTCCTGTTGAAATTGAGAAGGGTCATATTATCGGTGGCTTTGCCCACGCACAGGTATTTGCACTTGCTGACCAGGTTGTAGAAGCTGTAAAATCCGGTGCTATTCGTAAGTTCTTTGTAATGGCTGGCTGTGACGGTCGTCAAAGATCAAGAGATTACTATACTGATTTTGCAAATGCACTTCCAAAGGATACTGTAATTCTAACTGCGGGCTGTGCTAAGTATAAATACAACAAGCTTGATTTAGGCGATATCAATGGAATCCCCAGAGTACTTGATGCCGGTCAGTGTAATGACTCCTACTCTCTTGCCTTAATTGCATTGAAGCTAAAGGAAGCATTCGAGCTTACAGATGTAAACGACCTACCTCTTGCCTTTAACATTGCATGGTATGAGCAGAAGGCTGTAATCGTTCTTCTTGCACTCCTTTACTTAGGAGTTAAGAACATCCATTTAGGACCAACACTACCTGCCTTCCTATCTCCTAATGTCGCAAATGTATTAGTAGAAACCTTCGGTATATCAGGTATCGGAACCGTTGAAGATGATATAGAGCTATTTTTAGCTAAATAAGCATTACCCCCAAGCAGGGAGCTGCCGCACATTGAATCAAGGGAGGAATACAATGGACAGTATAAACCTTATGATGGAAGAACATCAATATATACTTCGAATGTTAACTGTGGTTCGAAAGGCATGTATTCATATAATGAATGGGGAGGCCATTAATTACGAGGATTTTGATAGGATGATAGATTTCATCCGTAATTATTCGGATGTTCATCACCATGGCAAGGAAGAAAAGCTTTTATTTAATGAGATGGTAGAGCACCTGGGAAACCTCGGTAGCAAGATGGTAAACCAGGGAATGCTTGTAGAGCATGATATGGGCAGATTATATATTCATGAGCTTATCTCTTCTCTTGAGAGGACAAAGCAGGGTAATGAGGAAAGCCGTATAGATGTAATAGCCAATGCTATAAGCTATACCCATCACATGATACGACATATCGAGAAGGAAGATAAGGTGATATACACCTTTGCCCAGAAGCACTTACCCGAAGACATTCTTAATAAGGTAAATCAAGACACCGCAGACTTCGAGAATTCTGCTCATGAGAAAGGTATTCAAGAGCACTATATATCACTACTAAAGGCATTAGAAAAGAAATATCTTGTTTAATAAATAATTGCGAATCTATTGCAGAAAACCGATTTGTTGATAGAAAGATCAGAAAAGGCTAATTAATTGAACCAACCTCTCATAAGCTAGACATGAAAATCTAACCTATGAGAGGTCAATTTTTATATTTGCACTTCTTTCCATTTTCCAATTCCTGTGATAATATAAGAATATAGATATGGATATCTTGCCACCCACCTGCCTTTTATTAGAAGGGAGATTATCCTAGAATGATCGATATTAGCTCCATCGATAAATATCTGCTGCTTCACGGCGATTGTATGGAAAGAATGAAGGAAATTCCCGATAGTAGCATCGAACTTATCCTATGCGATCCTCCCTATAATCTCGCTAAATACTCCACAGGAAACATGAAATTTAACTGGAGAAACGAGATTAATAACGATGTGGCAAAATGGGACCTAATAGAGCTTTCACCTGCTGATTTACTTGATGAATTTAAGAGGCTCCTTACTCCAACAGGTAATATCTTTGTCTTTACCAGCTACCATATGATAGGAAAATGGCATGAGGTATTTGATAAGGAGTTCGATACCTTTCAGTTTATGGTTTGGCACAAGACAAATCCGGTGCCAAACATAAGAAAGTCCTCCTTCCTTAACAGCTGTGAATTAATCGTCTGCATGTGGAACAAGGGCCATACCTGGAATTTTCTAAAGCAAAGCGGAATGCATAACTTTATTGAAGCCCCAGTCTGCATGGGATACGAAAGGCTAAAATCTCCCAAGCATCCCACCCAAAAACCACTTTCAGTTCTAAAGCATATTATAAAAATTGCCAGCAATGAACAAGATCTTGTACTGGATATGTTCATGGGTGTTGGTTCTACTGGCGTTGCTACCGTAGAACTAAACCGTCGTTTTATCGGCATCGAGATTGACGAGGAATATTATAGAGCTAGTATAAAACGAATGAAATCATAGGCAAAACCTACTATATATTATCCCAGTAGTAATAGCCTTGCCTGTCACTAGCTTTTCTCTTGCTTTTTGTTTCCTTCATTAACTAGTACCCATTGGTGTGACTTTACATGGTATTTAATCTGTATAAGCTGCATACAGCCGCCCCGCATTATATTGCAGCAAAATAGGATAACCGGAATCCCGGCATACTTCTCTTCTCGGCTAAAAACAACATTCTCAATTTTATAGGTCTGCAGGACATGACCTTCATCCTCAAGCCGAATGAAGTTCGGCTTGATTTTACCCTGCACATTAAATGTCGCAACTACATCCACTGGCATATGAAACATTATAATATCCTTTCATAATTTAATTCTGTCCATCATAGTGTTCCTTATTGAACCTTACATGACTAAAGTCAAGAGTGTCCTTCTTGTGCTTACAAATTATTAATCCCTTCTTTGTATTTTGCTTTACGCTTCTCCGGTGAAATACCGCCGGACATATGGTATATGGGTCCGTCTAAGAAAACCGCTCGTACAAGAGAATCCTCTCCATACCTCTCTCTTATCGTATCCACCGCCACATCCAGCTTGGATAGCTTCTCATATCGGTTCATATCAAATAAATTAATCTGTTTACTATTAGCCCCTCGGACAATCTTACTTGTATGAATTCCAAGCTGCCTAATCGGGGAACCGTCCCAAAGCTCATCAAAAAGCCTGGAGGAAGCCCTGTGTATCTCATTCGTTATATTAGACGGAGAAAAAAGCTGCATCTGATGGGACTCGTGGCGAAAATAGGTATCAACAATACTCACCGCAACCACATTAGCCATAGCCGAATCCGCCCGTAGTCTTGCACATACCTTTTCTGCTAAAGAAAGCAGTACCATCTTGGCGGTACTGCCGTCATCCACATCAAATGCTATCGTAGTAGAATTCCCATATCCCTTATTGGGCGGAGCCTCCTCGGCCACTAGGGACATATCAATTCCATTTGCGAAGGAATATATCACCTCACCGTGCTTCTTAAAATGTGCCCGAAGAATATCTAGGTCCATATGTGCCAATTCCCCGATCGTATGAATCCCCAGAGCATGTAGCCTCCTCTTCGTGGCTGGACCTACAAAGAACAAATCACCAACCGGTAGCCTCCACATCTTCTCTATCTCACTGGGAAAGAGGGTGTGTACTAGGTTGGGTTTCTTAAAGTCGGAAGCCATCTTCGCCAGTATCTTATTCGTGGAAATTCCCACATTCACCGTAAATCCCAGTTCATTATATATCCTATCCTTCATAAGCATGGCCGCAACCACCGCCGAGCCGTAAAGTCCTACCGTTCCTGTCATATCGCAGAAGGCCTCATCTACTGAATATTGCTCAACACAGGGGGAAAACTCCCTAAGTATCTCCATAAAAGCCTCCGAGCAGTTCTCATAAAGGTCGTAATGAGGATCCACCAAGACAAGATCTGGGCAAAGCTTTAGAGCATCGCTTATAGTGTCGCCTGTCCTGACGCCGTATTTCTTGGCAGGAGTGGATCTGGCGAGAATGATTCCATGGCGCTTCTTCACATCCCCTCCTACCGCCGAGGGAATATCCCGCAAATCCGTCTTCTCGCCCCGGATGTGCAGTCTATAAACGGCTTCCCAGCTTAGGAAAGCCGAATTCACATCAATATGAAAAATCAAATTATCCATACATATGTTCACCTCTTGACTTTATTATATCAGAACGGGTGTTCGATGTAAAGAGGAATTATTTGTAATAATATTATTACCCGAATTATAAACGGTGCCAGGCACCATTGTCAACCAAATCGATCTTGGAGGTTGACATTAGTGCCTGGCACCAAAAAGTATTCTGATTATTTTACAACAACCTTATATCTCACTTCATAATCACCATGCTTAGCAATAACATAATCGGTACCCGCTGATTTAGCAGTAGCTTTTCCACTCTTTTTATTTATTACAACAATACTTCTCTTGGAAGTGGTCCACTCGATATCATCCGTATCAATTCCATAGCCCTTCGCGGTAAATGTGAATCTTTCACCTGTCTTCATTTCTGATGACTTGTTTACTAATTTAATATATGGGTTTTTAACTGTTATCAATGTCTCTACAGTTTTTACCTTACCGCTATAAAGTGTTACTGTTGTTGTAATTATACAAGTTCCTTTACCCTTTGCAGTTATTTCACCTTTTTCGTTAACTACTGCAACCTTATCATTACTTGATTTGTATTTTACAGTATATACTCCAACTCCAGATTCTTTATCCATTTCAGATATTTCCTTAACCTCAACCAAATGCTCTGGTGAATTAATCTGGATATTAGCTTTGTTATCTACATCAGATAAATATAAGGTTTTGTCAGAAGAGCTTATAGATATCTGATTACGCAATGAAGTAATCAACCTACTACTTACTGCCTCTGGGAATAATACATAGTCTGAGCAGTGTGAAATTCTTATTGTAATATAACCATTCTTATCAATCGTATAAGTACTATATGGTAAGGTTTCAAATTTGCCCGTTTTTGGGTTGTAATGATAAAGTATAAATGTGTCTCCTTCCTTAAACGAAGAGTTCTCCCCAAGATACAATCTCACATCACAGACAATTGGAAGAGCGCCATCATGCATAAAGCTTACTACATAACCTTGCTCTTGTCTGCCTCTGTTTGGCATATTATCAATTAGGCCCTGAATGTTTGAGTTTTGATTAACTGATGACACATATAAGGCTAAGTTTATATCATCAATTTTCTTCTTACTATTCTTTAGGCTTTCTCCATCAAAATACCATTGATATATTGCTTTATTTTTCTCATCTTCAATGGATACTATTATGTCCTTACCCGTTTCCCTAATTGCATTTAATAGCTCTTTACTTAAGATAATACTCAAATCCCTTAATTGATCATCAGACAGATCATCACTACCAATCACCAAGCTTATCCTAGTAGTATTAGATTTATCATTTTTAATTAAATCAATAAGGTCTTTACCCTCGATTAAAAGTGTAAGTGAGCCATCTTTGTTCCTCTTAATATATTTTTCAAATTCCTTTATGTCGATAGTGAAGATGTCTTCATCCTTATCACTATCATCTTTTGTTGGTGCTGGTGTTTGAGAAGAGCCAGGACCTGGTGTTGAAGGTGTGTCCGAATCCTCCCCTGTCCATATAGCGTAAAATTGAACATTTCTTGAAGGCATTACATAAGTAGCTCCTTCTTGATAAGTCCGAGATCCATCCGACCATCCATTAAAAGTATAACCAACTCTTACAAATGTGTTTCTTGGTAATACAAACTCTTCATTCGGATAGTAGTCCATGGATGTAGGAGCTATACCAGATGCGGCCTCATTAGAAGCATAATACACATTGTACTTTTGTACAGATCTGGCTTCCCTACCAAGTCCTAGATATAATAGGGCTGTGTTGTTCCCGGTTCTTAATTCTTCAGCATAAGGAACCACCATTATGTAGAAGACATCAATAATAGTTTCGCCAAGGATGGTGTCCAAATTACTTAGAGTCACTAGGTTGGCGTCCTTTGTTAAATTAGTAAAAGCCTCTTCATATAATACCGCTCCATCTGGCTCGTCTGCAATAATTCTAAGAACGCCATCAGAAGGTATGTCACTATTATTGTTTACTGTAATTCTTGCCCAGTTATGTCCATTCATAAAGAATTTTTCAGCAGACACAGAGAGGTCTGTATACCCAATGTCCATTACATAGGCATTATCTGTAAAGTTATCTTCACCATATGCTTTTATATTTATATCTACTTGTTCTACCCCATCTAATAGCTCAGGTACCACATAACCATTTACCAAGATAATCTCTGTTTCACCAGGGTTTATGTTAAGACTATTTAAATTAGCAAATGGAGCCGAATTCCCATCAACATATACATCCAAAAAGCTTACAATATTATTTCCTGTGTTTTCTACAACTAATGTAAGTGGTAGCATTTCGCCCCGCTTAAGCTGATCATCGTCATAGCCGACAGATATAAGCGACACATCATTTTTAGGAGTTACATTAGAAACAACCAAATTATTAATGTCAGAATGTCTTTCTATATATGCTAATACAGGATTGCCCATTTGACTAATAAAGCCGTCGAACTTAGAGGTTGTTTCACTATTTGTTTGGTATAAATTATATGGACGTGACCATACTCCATTACTATTATTATACCGGCTAGCACGAAATACAACATTTCCCCTTTCAGCTGATGTAGCTTCCCATATTAATAGTACTTCCCCATTCGATCCAGAGATAATGCTAAAGGAGCTGTTGACATCCGTCTCCATTTCACCAAATATTGTTTGTATATTAACTAAATCTGATGTATACAATATATCCCCATTATAATACCAAGCTAAGATATACTGATTGCCTAGCTTAATGAATTGTGGATTATATACAGCTTCATCAAATTGCATTAGAATAGAATTGCTACCTGTCTCCATTATGTAAAATACTCTATCATCCTCGGTAGAATAATCTCCATCTCTATCCAACACATAAGCAATAACAGTTTTATTATTAATTATGCCTATATCCATGAATGCTATTACACTACCGTTAGGAAGCTGCACTCTCTGAATATTATTTAAATCATTTATATCCACATAATTTATGTGATATGTATTATCATGTCCAAAAAGTCCGCCCGGCGAGGTCATACTATTTGTAATCCATGCCAAGGTCACTGTACTTCCGTCTGATGCTATTCTTGGCATCACTTGAGCATTATCATCAAAGTTAGTGATGTTAGTAATAAACACTGCACTTCCGGACGCCGCAGCTATTCCACTATCCTGCATAATTGAACCTTGGGGTACACCTGTAATATCATCTTCAATTATAGACTTTATTGCACTCCCGCTTACCGCAGAGCTATCACGGCCAATAGTGACCATATAAATATCGGATGCCTTGGCCAAATCATCTAATGTGATGTCAGCTCCAAGAACCCTATTACATTTTTGTAAAATAATATGAATTTCATCATTATTGACGACAAGAGAATACTCTAATTCACCTGTACTGAGAGAAGTACCATCTAAATCCCTGATTTCAGGTATTACCTGTATTGGAGCACTCCAATTCCTTTGATCAGTAGAAGTAGCATACACTAAAGCAGTTCTATTCTCTGATGTTCTTTGATCTCCTGCATCATGTAGCCAGAATAGATAGCTTACTTCCCCTACATTTATTAAGGTTGGTGAAGCCTCTGGATATACTAATGCTTCTATGATAGTGTCATTCGTCATTGAAATATTATATAACATAGAAATGTTATTATTGGATCTG
>JAAYJU010000007.1 GCA_012522735.1 Clostridiales bacterium
TCCTCGCGAAGTCTTCCTAGCGTTACTCCCATTCCCTTCTCATAATCTCTATCAAGCTTTGCCTGTGGGCGATTATCCTCTTCGAAATATTTCAAGAACTGCTTAGGTGCGCTTGGAAGCTCAAGCTCCTGGGGCACTCCCTTAAATTCATTCCAAGCCTTAATTATCTCTTCCTTTGTAGGCTTTTTCTCAAAGCTAACAAAGACCGCTGCTGTGTGCCCGTCGGTTACAGGTACTCGTATGCACTGGGTAGTTATCACAGGCTCGTTTGCCTTAACTACTTGCCCATCCTCTACCTTTCCCCATATTCTTAGGGGTTCCTGTTCACTTTTCTCCTCTTCTCCCCCAATGTAAGGAATTACGTTATCCACCATCTCAGGCCAATCATTAAAATTCTTACCAGCACCGGATATTGCTTGATAAGTAGTAGCTACAACCACCTTAGGCTTATATTCTTTAAGAGCATGTAATGCGGGTGCATAGCTTTGTATTGAACAGTTAGGCTTTACCACAATAAATCCTCTGTCTGTTCCCAGACGCTTTTTCTGAGCTTCAATTACACTAAGATGCTCGGGATTCATCTCGGGTACAACCATGGGAACATCAGGTGTCCATCTATGTGCACTATTATTGGAGACCACCGGCGTACCTGTCTTAGCATAAGCCTCCTCAATAGCCTTTATTTCATCCTTAGTCATATCAACAGCTGAGAATACAAAGTCTACGCTAGCGGCTACCTCTGATATCTCATTAACATTCTTTACAATTAATTTTTTCACGTTTTCAGGCATAGGTGTATTTATCTTCCATCTATCACCGACTGCCTCTTCATATGTCTTTCCGGCACTTCTGGGACTTGCCGCCACTAAAACCACCTCAAACCATGGATGGTTGTCAAGTAGGGCTACAAACCGTTGTCCTACCATTCCGGTACCTCCAAGGATACCAACTCTCAATTTATCCATATCATTCCTCCAGCTCTGTTCTTGTATGACAGACATTTGTCTTTCTAGTAAGTATACTATACTCTAAATTTTATAAAAATCAACCATTTTTTTTATTTTATTTAAATTTTGTTAATTCTGTTAGTAAATTTAAATAATATCAAAAATATTCAGCAATTTTTACAAGTGATAAGCCGTACATATAATCCTTCCAAATAGCAGGTCTATTTGCCCCTATTCAACTGATATTCTTCCAGCATCGCTTCTAAATTCTCAATACTCTCTATATCGCTTATTCTATCTCTTAGTTTTGCAGATCCCGGAAATCCTGAGGTATACCAAGCCACATGCTTTCGCATCTCCCTTATTCCAGTATATTCACTCTTGTATTCGATAGCTAATCGGCAGTGGCGAAGCATCATATCCATTACTTCTTCAAATTCAGGCTTTGGCTTTATGATTCCATGCTCCAGATAGGCCTTAATTTGCTCAAATATCCATGGATTGCCTCTTGCTCCTCTGGCTATCATGATACCATCGCACCCGGTCTGAGTAAGCATATTCTGCGCATCATATGGTGTTACCACATCTCCGCTACCAATTACAGGAATAGACAGGGCTTCCTTAACCTGACGGATGATATCCCAATCGGCTTTACCGCTATAAAATTGGTCTCTTGTCCGTGCATGAACAGCCACTGCCGTAGCACCGTTTTGCTCGGCTATCTTTGCTATTTCTACACTGTTGATATTGTCCTTTGTGAATCCTTTCCGGATTTTAACCGTTACAGGCTTCTTGGTCGCTCTTGATACCTTATTTACGATTTCAGCGACAAGACCAGGGTTTGTCATGAGAGCAGAGCCTTCTCCGTTATTTACTACCTTTGGAACCGGACAGCCCATATTTATATCTAGAATATCAAAATTCATATGATCGATTTGTTTTACTGCATCGGCTAAGATATCCGGATCAGAACCAAAAAGCTGTACTGCCGCAGGCCGCTCTATATCGCTTACCGTCAGAAGTTCTTTGGTGTTTCTATTGTTAAATCTAATACCTTTGGCACTTACCATCTCGGTACAGACCATATCAACACCTTTTTCTTTGCATAACAAACGAAATGGCAGGTCAGTTACCCCCGCCATTGGACCCAGACTCAGATTTCCTTTTATTTCAACATAGCCTATATAAAAGCTCATACATACTTCACTCTCTTATTTAATATTTTTATTTTTATCAGCTATTATTTTTAAGCCCTTCATCAATAAATCAGGATCATATATATCAATTACATCTGTATTATCAGCAATAATTCTTCCCATTCCGCCGGTAGCTACTACCGTACATTTATCAAGACCGGCTTCCTTAATCATTCTTTTTATTATATATTCTGTCTGCCCTATACAGCCGAATACAAGTCCTGCCTGAATACTTGTTACAGTATCCTTAGCCAAAATCGTATCCGGAAGAGCAATCTCCACCTCAGGAAGCTTGGCGGTATCCGCCCACATAGCATTGGCAGACATCTTAAGGCCGGGACCGGTTACTGCTGCTACCAGAGAGCCGTCCTCTGTAATAAGGTCGTATTTGTTAGCTGTTCCAAAATCGGCCACCAGAACAGGACCTCCATATGTCTCATATGCTCCTACGGCATCTGCCACCCTATCGGCTCCCACTTCTTTAGGATTAGGTATGGGTATTTTTATTCCGGTTTTGGTGCCTACGCCGATATTTAATGGTATTAAGCCTAAGTATTTCCTGATTCCCGATGCAAGAGAATAGTTTACCCTAGGAACTACGGATGAAATTGCTACAGTTTCAATATCATCCTTATTTATTCCCTTCAGATTCAGAA
>JAAYJU010000059.1 GCA_012522735.1 Clostridiales bacterium
GATTATATCCCATGTATCAGCTGGGGAAGAAATGCTAGGTTTGCTGAGAGCTTTCAGGTAGGCGGTCATGTGCAGATATGGGGTAGGATACAGAGTAGGGAATATCAAAAAAAGCTTAATGAGACAGAATTTGAAAAACGCGTTGCCTATGAGGTATCTGTAAGTAAGCTGGAATATTTGGATGAGTATTAATATAAAGATAAGAGTAACAAAATATAAATTATACTTGGGTCAAAAGGGGCTGTTGCAAAACTATACACCCTTGTATTTTGCAACAACCCCATAACTGCACAATAAAGCACGTGAAAAGCTTGCTTTTCAGCTTCGTTGTGCAGTTTGTTTTGGTGTCTACGACACCAAGACTTTTGACCTTAATATAATATTATATTTATAACAACTCTTTTTACTCTTATCTATTGACATAAGGAAAGTCAAATGTTAATATAGGTTTACAATTAATATGAAATATTGCTAAAGGTAGAGGTGCAATGTTCAATAGTACACTGTGAGATATCTCAGGGATAGAAGATACAGTGGAAAGGGAATGTTGCCGAAGTGATAATAATCCTGAGTTATTATTGCTGGGCATATGGCGAATAGCTATATGACTGTCATCACAAGTATGGATGGAGTGCTGCCTAAAGATTATGTATAGTAAATATTTATTTACGTATAGAATTCTTTAGTGTCGACTCTGTAGTCGACTTTTTTATTTGAATAGGAAAGTTTGCACTATTCAATATAAAATTCATCCTATTCATGGCCTATACATATCATGAGTATTAAGCGCAATGATTTTATAGGAAACTAATAATTAATAATTTTGGAGGTGTCGTTATGGCTTTATTTAAAGGAGCGGGTGTGGCAATTGTTACGCCATTTAAGGAGAACTATGAGGTTGATTATGAGAAACTGGGTGAATTGATAGAATTTCAGATTGCCAACAAAACAGATAGCATCATTATATGTGGTACGACAGGAGAAGCATCAACCCTTACCCATGAGGAGCACTTAGAGTGTATTGAGTATACTGTTAACAAGGTAAACAAAAGAGTTCCCGTAATCGCAGGGACAGGATCTAACTGCACAGATACAGCTATTTATCTATCTAAGGAAGCCGAGAGCCACGGTGTGGATGGATTGCTTGTAGTTACACCCTATTATAACAAGGCTACTCAGAAAGGACTTATTGCTCATTTTACAGCCATAGCTGAAAGTGTATCACTTCCTGTTATAATGTATAATGTTCCGAGTAGAACAGGATGCAATATGCTCCCACAGACAGTAGCCGCTTTGGTTAAGAATGTCGATAATATTGTAGGTATTAAAGAAGCCAGTTCAAACATAGCACAGGTTGCAGAGATTATGAGTCTTACACAGGGTAATATCGATTTATATTCAGGATGTGATGAGATGATTGTTCCGCTTCTGTCCCTTGGTGGGATTGGTGTTATATCCGTACTATCTAATATTGCCCCTAGAGAAACCCATGATATGGTAGCAAAATACTTAGAGGGAGATGTAAATGCAAGTCGTGATTTACAGCTAAAATATATTCCTCTTATTAATGCAATATTTTGCGAGGTAAATCCCATACCCGTAAAGGCTGCGCTAAATTTGATGGGATATGATGTAGGACCCCTAAGGATGCCGTTAACCGAGATGGAGCCTGCCAATGTGGAAAGACTAAGAGCTGAACTAAAGAATTGTAATATATCAACAATATAAAGGGCTGCTTCTATATAATGAGGAGTATATTATTAAAGCAGCCCTCATTAAGATTGGAGGAAGCATATGACAAATATCATTTTACGAGGCTGCAACGGGAAAATGGGAAATGTAGTTACTCAGATGGTTGAAGAGGATGATAATGCCGTGATTGTGGCAGGTATAGATGTTAGTAAAAGTAGGGATGATAAATATCCCGTATATTACAGCTTTATGCAGTGTAATGTGCCTGCGGATGTCATTATCGATTTCTCATCACCTGTAAATGTTAGAGAAATGCTTGATTTTGCCATTAAGCGTGGTATCGGTATAGTCCTATGTACAACTGGGTTTTCCAAGGAGGACCAAGGGCTAATAGAGGAAGCATCTAAGCTAATACCGATACTTAGGTCTGCCAATATGTCTATGGGGGTTAATCTCATACTAAAGCTGGTTCAGGAAGCAGCAAAGGTACTTGCCGATTCCGGCTTTGACATAGAGATTGTGGAGAAGCATCATAATAAAAAGGTGGATGCTCCATCTGGAACGGCTTTAGCCA
>JAAYJU010000008.1 GCA_012522735.1 Clostridiales bacterium
AATGTAATGTAGGAGTTGATAAAATGTTTGATAAAAACACGTGGAGTAACCAAATGAATCATGCTGAAATACTTAGAGATTATACATCCTATATAGGTCATGTAAAAGATTTTAGCAGGATTGAACAAAATGAATATATGGATCTAGAGCGACGTCATGATGAGCAAAGCTACCTAGTAGAAAACATATCTGTACCTGCTAGTGACTTAGAAACTCAGATTTCTTCAAAGAGATATGCATAATTTACGGTAAACTTCATCGGTACCAGGTACAAAATAGCTCTGTACCTGATACCGATTTTGTATAAAATCAGGAGTGCCAAGTACAAATCCCAACCTGGCACTCCTAATTTTATCTTTCCCCTATATACATGATGTGAGCTGACATTATTAGATAATCTTCCATATCACACATACGATAAGCATAATCAATCCATAGACTTCTATGAGGCTCCTCCAAATTATCAAGCTGATGTATAAATGGTCCCAAGAAGCCCTCTTGTCCGAACAGGCATAATTGCCTTAATCCAAAGGAGTTACAAAATCTTTTTATTTCAGGTAATGCTTCAAATCTTGCTTCTGTAAATGCCCTACCATTCCATCCAATATTTTCTAATAAACAATGACCATATGAAGGATCAATTTCAAGCTCCGTCTTAAATCCATATTTATCTTCGTCCAGGTAATATAATAATCCTGCAAAAAGATTTATAAAAGCTATGTAGATTCTTCCATTCTCCTTAAGGTGCAATAGAGCAATATCAATAACTCTCTTCCTATCCTCATAATTAAACAAATGATACATGGGTCCCATAACAAGAATATGGTCATATTTTTCTTCCGGATATAAGCTTTCATCGAGGGCATTGCCACAGATAGTTTTTATTGATACATTAAGTTCCTTTGCTTTAGTCTTGGCTAAGGATATATTCCCCTCAGATAAATCAAATAAAGTAACATCACAGCCACAGGATGCAAGCCAAGTAGAATATCTTCCAGGACCCCCACCTAGATCAAGAACTGTTTCTCCCGGGTTTATGTACCGGCTAAGCATTTTAGAGGTAATGATATACTCGATTCTTTTTTCATTGGTTCTTTCCCATTCGCATAAGGGATCTACGTCATAATAAGACTTAATAGTATCAGTGTTCTCCTTAACTACTTTCATGTTCCCTCTCCCCTTTGTATTTTCTGATATTATATTCCATCAGAAACAAATGTCAACCAATTTATCGAATTCCACTATATTTTTGTACACTTGTACATAATATTTTAATTTTTTTAAAATTATTTGGTAAATTTTTGGTGCTAGGTAGGATGGCGCTAGGTTCGGTAATTGGTAGGGTAACGCCAGGTAGAGTATCACCTGAAGCCATTATCACCACCTGCTTAGATATTACATATTATATATTAGAAAGATTTGGGATAATGAAAGGAAAATAGTAACTATGTATTATGATTTTGAACCATACAATAATAGATATAATCCATATGAATCATGTGGAAAAAGCTTTTATCAAGGTCGACAGCCTTATAGAGAATCAAAAGACCAAGGTCCAAACCCCTATGTTACGAATATTCATGAAGAAGCTCTATGCAATAATACCTATCGTACAGCCTTATGGACAGGTGAACATCTGCAACTGACTCTTATGAGCATTGATGTATGTGACGATATTGGTTTGGAGATGCATCCAAATGTCGACCAATTCCTTAGATTAGAGCAAGGTCAAGGGCTTGTAATGATGGGTGAAGACAAAAACAATCTCTGTTATCAGCAAAGAGTTGGCGAGGATTATGTAATATTCGTACCTGCAGGTACATGGCACAACCTAGTTAATACCGGAAATATACCAATAAAGCTTTATTCAATCTATGCCCCACCAAATCATCCTCATGGAAGAGTACAAGTTACAAAAGAGGATGAGAAGCATTAATATAATCATGTAACAGTTACGTAACAGTGCCAGGCACCATTAAGAAAATGTTAACAACAGTTCACATTTCCGTAATGGTGCCTGGCACTGTTACAGCGCTGTTACAATTATTTGATTTTACATACCAGCTGTGTCATTGTACCCATTGGGCAATAGATACACCAAGACCTGGGCTTAAATAATATATTAGTAATAATTCCAAGTACTGTTGAGGTCAGCATAACACTATAAAAGCCAAAAGCAAATTGTGATATCCATAAAGGAACATCTGTTATTCTATATGCAAAGCCCCATGGCAGTCTAAATGTCCATAATAGCTTTACTGTCTCCGAAAGTCCTCTGGCATCTTTAAACACTAAAAAGGTAATAAAGAGCATTTGTACGAACATTATCATAAAAAATGTAAGAAAACCGTATCTAAACCACTTTGAAACCATCCATCTTGGCATTGGTTTATTTCTGGATAACAAAAGCTTTTTTCCTAGTAATGAAAACAGCTGTCCCCTACCGCAATACTTATTGCAGTAAGCCTTGGTACCCTTGGTTGCAGATATTATAAGTGGGATTATAAAGCAGAGAATGCCAAGCCAGGCAAATAATATGTTGAAAATTCCCAATATAAGATAAAGAGCTGATACAATCCACAAATATTCATACCATGGTTTTCTCACACTACTTCCTGTGTTAATACCTTTCTTATTCAAGCAACCACCTCCAGCTTCTTTATGGTAATTATGGAGGCCGGACACTCTTTAGCACATAAACTACAGCCTATACATTTGCCCACATCAACCAGTGCATATTTTCCCTCATGTATAGTTATTGCATTTCTTGGACACACCTTAACGCAGCAACCACAAGCAGCACATAAATCTTTAGTAACCTCAGCAAGTCTTTTCGCCATGTCATATTTCCACCTTTATAATAAATGTTATGACATATGATATCACTTACATCTACTTAGCTCTGTGATAAAGTTACATACGTTCTAACCTGCCATCCTGCATCTGAAATACTACATCTGCTCTCTGTGATATGGCAAGGTCATGGGTTACTATAACAACTGCAAGATTATCATTGTGTGCAAGATCTATAAGAAGCTTTACGACCAAATCCCCATTGGCAACATCAAGATTCCCCGTCGGTTCATCAGCAAGAAGAAGCTTGGAGCCGGTTGCCAAAGCCCTAGCTATAGCAACTCTCTGCCTCTCACCGCCTGAAAGCATATTGGGAAATCTCTTGTAATGCTGTTCGTTAAGCCCTACGCTATCTATGTGTTTCTCGGCTATCTCTTTAGCCTGGGCATATTTCATACCCTTTAGCTCCAATGGAAATATTACATTCTCAAGAACTGTCATTAAGGGAAAGAGATTAAAGGTTTGATAGATGACAGAAGCCTTGTCTCTTCGATATTCCTCTAAGTTAAGACTCTTTGTGGCTTCCCCCATATATAGTATCTCTCCTGTCTCCGGAAGAGTAAGTCCAGCCATTAGAGATAGCAGGGTTGACTTTCCGGATCCGGATTTTCCTATGATAGCATATACTTTCCCCTGCTCCAGCTCTAAGCTGACATTCTTAACAGCCTCCACATTTTGATATTGGCTCTGATAGCTATATGAAACATTGTTTAATTCTACTATTCTCATCTTAACCTCCTCTACTCCCTAGAAAACAATATATCATGCAATTTCGTTCTGCCAAGTACCAATAGTGCCACTGCTGTACCTGCGAGATAGCTTATTATATAATACCCAAGGGATACTCCATAGTATATAAAGTACTCAGGAAATACTATACCAAATATAAGAACCGGTAACATACCGATTACAAATAAGATCAATTGCTCTATGAAGAACGATAGGAAGACATGAACCCTTTCTGCCCCCATGCTTCTCATAATAGCAAGCTCATTCAATCTATGTCGAATAAGCAGATATGATACAATAAATCCAATAACTCCAAACAAGATTAGCATGATCGGAATTAATATATCCATTAAGCGAATGTAATTATCTAAGGTGTTTATGGTTTCTTCAAGATTCTTATCCTGAACTACTAGAGCATGTCTATTAACTTTTATTTTCCCTGCCTCGCTATATCCTTGGCTATCCAGATATTCTCTAAAGGAGTCTAAATTCTCTGTGTTCTTCAACCTAAAGGTTGCTGATCTCACATTTCTGGGTAAAAACTCATTCCATAGCCTATAATCTGCTTTCTCTACAATCTCTTCGGGAACTGTAGGATATCCAAAATCCACATAAAAATCATGGTCATAGCTCATAATCCATGGCAGATATATAACATCAGATCTCCATCCCTGCTCATATATACCTACTACTTCTACATCAATCACTGAAGTTACTGCTTCATTACTATAGTCTGACCAAGCAGTAATTCGTATAGTGTCTCCCAGATTAATACCTTCTTTGCTGGCAAGATTTCTTGAGATCATTCCAACATTCTCAGTTAGTCTAAGTGAATCAAAGCTATGTCCTGAAAGAAATTCCACCTCTGCATCCACACTACCAAAAAAGTCAGGTGTATATCTTAAATCGTCGGCATAGGCTAGTCTTGGCATCTTTTTTATAGCTTCGAGAAACCAGTCATAGCCAAATGCATCCTTATGCTTTCTTACATTAGGCACCTCTGGTAGTTCTTTATCTTCTACGCCGTCCTTAGTTTTTGAAATCCCCATATATTCATAGTGGATGGAGGTATATAGATACATTTCCTTAAAAAATTCAGAGTCTTTAAGTAGTTTATTTCTTTCATCATATGCCTGTTGGCAAGTATATTTCTTTATAAAGTCCTCATATGTTTCATAACTCCATTCCATACGATAGGAATAGTCCGGATCAATAAGCCTATATATATCAAATTGAAGCCTTAATCCACCAATATCCCTAGTTTCATTCTTAAATGTAGTATAATAGGCGTTAACCGGTATTCGTTCGTATACTGTTGCCCGTTTATCCTGCTGTAAATTAGAAAGAAAGCTTAAGAACACAAGGAATACTGATAAAACGAAGGTTAATATAGGAACAATTAAGCTTCTTCCGGTATTTCTAATAATGGATACTAAGGCAAATTTAAGTGGGATAGGACGAACTCTTCCAAAGAGAACATCTTGCTCCTTGTTTACACTTACTTTCTGAATCTTCAGCTTCTTTTTAAGTTTTTTTGAGGCTTTATGTTTCCTTGAATCTTTTTGCTTAATTGAAACTTTTAGCCTCTTTGAAGATTTTTTATTCATCTTTCTGGCTTTATATCTTTCTTCATATATTATGAATATAGTAAGGCTATATAGTAAGATAAAGCTTGTTATGAGCATAAGGAGGGTGATGAATACAGGAATCCAGTAGTTAATACTAACATTTGCCGTGTACTCTAGTTGAACTCCTAGTGCTCTCTCACTATATCTCATATCTTTACCATATAAGTTAATCATTTTTTCAAAGACATTATTAGTTGTCTTACTTATTAAGCCTGATGATATGAATGAGCCTATGGATGAGGCAAAGCAAACTAATAGGATTGAACCAAAAAGAATGTAGCTAATCGTACGTTTTTTGCCCGCCCCCAGAGCCAGCATGTTTATTAGGGTGTCTCCTTGTTTATAGACATATAGATAAGAAAATAATAAGAGAATAATTATGCCTGACAAGCCACCTAGAATCAATAGCAAAATTGCTGTATCCTTAAGCTCTTCAATAGGCTTAATCGCTTCTTCATAGCCCTGATCATATAGGGTAAAATCCATATGAACAGGCAAATTTTCTTTATTTGTCTCAATAAAAGTGTTTCCTGATCCATTTATTACAATATACCTAGCTAATGTAACAGAATGATAATCCTGTTCAATCCAATCTGCCATGGGCATATATATATTGAACCTGTTGTCATATTTATTATCAAAGATGCCTACTACCTCATACTGGCTAGCTTCACTGAAGCTGTAATTTTTCATATAATCCGATAAGCCAAATCCAGTACTGGCATAATGAAGCTTTAAATCTAGAATATCTCCCTGCTTAATTTTATAAAAATTAGCTAGGTTTTTACTGATCATAATAACCTTATTATTGCCTTCCTGGTACTCCTCTTCATTAAATATCCGGCCCTCACTTACAATCATGTCACGGTTAAAATAGGGCTCACTTGCCTCTAGGCTTGATACTAGCGTTACAGGAAGAGATTTATTAACAATATTAAAGGCTTCGGCTAATTCAAATAACCTTTTTCCTTCTTCTGAGTCATAATATTCCGGCTCTTCTTCTAAATCAATCACAGTCCTAAAGCCTTCAATACCTTCGGGAAGCCCGAGTGAGATTATGGGTGTTGGGGTTTGTCCTGCGGATTTTTTCCCTATTAAAAGATACTTATGTCCATCAATAAATTCATAACCTATAGATGACCCAAATTCATCTATGTCTTTTATCATCACATATGTATTTTCTCTCATTGTTTTTCCAAAGTGTACTTTATTAATCGTAGCTTGATAAAAAATTTCGTCAAAAGGTCTTACTCTAAATACTTCAATAATAACATAATCATTAAGGATAGATAGACTCTGATTTATTTGCTTTTCATCTATATAAGCTAAGGCTGAGCTCTCCTTGTTAACAGATATAATATCCGGATGCTCCTCTAGCTTATCAAAATTAAAAGCTTCTAAATCCCTATTCATACGCTCATAAAAAGCCTCTTCATCGTCGCTTCTATCACCAAGATAATTAAGTTCTATTACTGTAGTAAATGTTTCGTCTGCATCCCTAATCATATTATCAGCTGATTGGAACATTCCAGCACCTATGCTTAAAAACATAGATAACAATGCTATTAAGAAAAGAAAAAGTAAAGTCTTTTTAGGAGTACGTATTATACTCTTTATACTGTGTAGTATCATGTGATTTCTCCTTCTGCTAGCAGGTACTGTTTCATTAACCAGGACCAGCGCTCACTTATCCCTGCCATTCCTTCTAAGGAAGGATGAACTAAATCAGCTGATATATAAGCAGGATTATTAAGAAGCTCCAATCCATCGGTAAAGATTAGTTTGTTACTTGAATATTTCCTGACTATTTCCCTATATTTTTGAGCCTTTTCTTGCTCCGGTCCATTAAAGCCAAATATACTTGTGGCAAATATAGGCCTTGAATCATCTGCAAGTATATCAACAAACACTCTTACCCTTTCTTCAAATAGCTCCAAGGTAAACTCAGGCTTTAGCATATTTACTCCCATCTCAACCGAGGCAAAATCCCAGTCTGGCCTCGATACTATATATTCTGCCATAGCCTTTTCCATATGAGCGGAGCCCGCAAAACCAAGATTATAATAGTCGCAGCCAAGCATCTGTGAAATTCGAAATGGATATGTATAGGGAGCTGCCAATGAAAGACTTCCATGAGTGATGGATGAGCCATATGCAAGATAGGTCTTCTTAGGTAATTGAGATTTAAGAGGAGGTTCTACTTCACCTTCCACTCCCACATAATAACAGGTTCCATAGGGCAATACTATTCGAACTAGCTCAGGGTCAAAAGGAAGGCTTTTAGATCCAGTAATCTCCTTAAGCAGATATAAATTATTACATTTTGGAATTGTTATCATGGTTTCATTTTGAATTGTTTTTGATGAATACTGCCAACCGCCCTGAAATGAACCATAGTATATATAGGCTACTTGTGCCTCTGCATTCTCATCCACAGATAGAATAATATTTACCGAGTTACCTTTTAACCTGAAGCGTATTTCTACACCTGTAGAAAATCGACTCACCTCATCTCTCGCGGTCGGATTAATCTGCTCCCTCACATAAGACGGAAGCCTAAGCATCTGATAACCCTTATCGCACCTGATCATTTCTTCAACATTATGAAATTCTATGTTTTCAAATATCATCTTGTCACCCCAACCAATATGTTTATTCTACTAAGATTTAACATTTCCGTAATGGTGCCTGGCACCATTACGAAACTATTACAGACACCGTTACTTCTCTTCTTCTAGAAATTCAATTACATCATCACCAAATTGCTCTCCGATATTTACTCTACCATTGGAGTACTTTTCAAGGTAGTCACTGCGAATTGTGTTATTTACACGAAGGATTTCATCCTTTAAATCATTTGCAGATAGCCTTATTGCTCCCTTACCGAGTATTATTAATTGCTCTAAGGCATCGGATGTAGCTACGGTTACATGATTATCCCTTGCAATTTCATGAGTTACCTTCTCTATATATTGATCAGCGGTTTCGGCTTCCTTGGTATATACCACATCTATGTTATGATAGCTTTGAATCGATCCTACACCGCCCTTGACCTTATATGCATCAAATACAATAATAACCTTACATTTCTTAAAGCCTTGATAATTGCTCAATATATCCATAAGCTTATATCTTGCGCTGTCCATGTTCTTCTTGGCTAGCTCATTTAGCTCTTTCCAAGAAAATATAATATTATAGCCATCTACTAATAGGTATTCCTGTGTTGGCACCTTTGACTTAATGTCTTTTCTATTTTGATTCTTATTGGCCTGTGAAGCAACCATACCATCTGGATTTTTCTCATATCCCAACTTGCTAGATGTATAGATTGCACTCTGCTTAAGAGGACCAAAGGTCCGTGTAAATATCTCCTCAAGCTCTTTATCTTCCTGCCAATAATCAATTTTACCTTTTGAGGATTTTCTAGCCCCTGAATCATGATTAAGCATAGAATCAGAAGACCCGTATGAATATGTATCCAACTCTTCATTATCTGACGCCTTATGGGGAAATAACTCCTTCATGGAGTTCTCAATATGCATATAGTTTTCTACCTGATCCCAGGACACTATAAAGCCTGCACCGTGGGTACAAAATACCGATCCTGTAGGATTATCCGGATCCAACTCACTGTCATAGCCTATTCTTTCTAATATTTCTGCCTCATTATGACAGGGCCTGTACCCAGCCAAGGTACAGAATAGGCTGCCTCTTCCTCTGGTATAAGCATTTACCTCCGTCTGATAGCCTCCCATTGTGGCTACGGGAGCATTACCAATAAGTATCGCCTTATCTCCGGAGATAAGTGGAGCTTCAAAGCTTCCTTTCATATTCTGAATATCAGTCATAGCCCGTCCTATATTCTCCGATGGGGCTTCCAATCTAAAATGATAGTAAGGTTCAAGTAGAATACTCTTTGTCTTCTTTAACCCTTGTCGTACTGCCCTATAGGTCGCTTGCCTAAAATCACCGCCCTCGGTATGCTTAAGATGTGCACGACCTGATATTAGAGTAATCTTCATATCAGTAATCGGTGAACCTGTAAGGACACCGATATGCTCTTTTTCCTCTAAGTGAGTCAGAATTAACCTTTGCCAGCTTCTATCTAGTATGTCCTCTGAACACCTACTCTCAAATACAAGACCTGTCCCAGCCTCCTGAGGCTCCATAAGAAGATGTACCTCGGCATAATGACGTAAGGGCTCAAAATGTCCTACACCAACCACAGGTTTAGCTATTGTTTCTTTATAGAGTATATTACCTGCACCGAACTCTACATCTACATCAAAACGCTCTTTTATAATGCTTTTTAGTATCTCAATCTGGATCTCACCCATAAGCTGAATATGTATCTCTTGAAGCTTTTCATACCAAACTATATGGAGTGTAGGATCTTCCTCCTCCAGCTCTTTAAGCTGTGAAAGCATGCGAAATGGGTTGTACTGTGAAGGTAATATAAGCTGATAGGTAAGAACAGGCTTAAGCAGAGCCATATCCAGATCATTCTCTATTCCAAGCCCCTGACCGGGATAGGCCTTAGAAAGTCCTGTAACAGCACAGACATTCCCTGCTTCTATCTCATCCACGGTTTCATATCTGTTACCCGAATATATTCGGATCTGATCTATCTTCTCTTCCCATATATCTGCATGATTTCTATATGCATGATTTGTCTCTACATTATTTGTATCTTCATGATTAATTTCTACCTGAATAGATTTCTGATTGGTAACAGGCATCTTTACTTTAAGGCTTCCCCCTGTAATCTTCATATAGGTAAGTCTATTTCCCTGCTCATCCCTTGCTAGCTTATATACCTTTGCCCCAAAATCCATGGGGTACCTCTTACCCAGAGTATATTCGCTAATCCCATTAAGAAATGCCTCTACTCCATCCTGCTTAAGTGCCGAACCAAAGTAGCATGGATATGCTTTCCTTCTCTCTATCAGCTTCGCTATATCCTCTGTCTTGATAATTCCTGTTTCAATATAATGGTTAAATAATTTTTCATCACACATAGCCAGGTTTTCCATGAGTAATTTTGGATCCTGATCATCACTAAAATCCACACATCCTTCTGAAAGAACCTCCTTAAGCTCTTCCATTAATTTATGCCTATCTACTCCCTCTAAATCCATTTTATTAATGAATATAAAGGTAGGAATATTATACCTTAAAAGTAAACTCCATAAGGTTTCAGTATGTCCTTGTATTCCTTCACTGCCGCTGATAACTAATATGGCATAATC
>JAAYJU010000009.1 GCA_012522735.1 Clostridiales bacterium
ATGGTAAGGAAATTGTGGCAAAGACCCTTGAGCTAGCCGAATATGCCAGAAAAGAAGTAAATCGTCTTGGAGGCTATTACGCATTTTCGAAGGAGCTTGTTAATAATGATACTATATTTGATTTTGACCGTACTAAGCTCTCGGTAAACACCACCTCTCTGGGACTAGCAGGAATAGAAATCAGCGATTTATTACAAGAAGACTATGATATATTGATAGAATTTGGTGATATCGGAAATTTCCTTGCTGTAGTATCAGCAGGTGACCGTGCATTTGAAATAGAACGACTTATATCATCCTTGGCTGATATAAAAAGACGATACAGTAAAGATAAGACTGATATGCTTACCTATGAGTACATTAATCCTGATGTGGCCTTAACACCACAGAAGGCATTTTACAGTGTCAAGAAAGCACTTCCCTTAACCAAGAGTGCTTCTTATATATCAGGAGAGTTTGTTATGGCTTATCCTCCGGGAATACCTATACTTGCACCAGGAGAAAGAATTACACAGGAAATTATCGATTATATTCTTTATGCTAAGGATAAGGGCTGTGTACTTACTGGGCCTAAGGATATGACTTTAGAGAATATAAATGTTGTTATTAAAGAGCAACTAGACTAGATGGACTAAATAAATTCTACGAGTTTCAAAAGCGGTATGAATACTACAAAGAAATCTGTACAAAAATAGAATGCGTAATGCTACAGCTTTTGACACCCTGTAGAGATTATCGTCCCATGGGATTATACCAAGGGATAAGCCCATCCTCAAGCGCCGCATCAAAGGTTGGTATTTTGGGTGCTTTACCTCCATATCTCCAATAAAAGCTAGGAGCATAAAGAACCTCTTTTTTATCTTTCTTTTTAAAATTATCTGTATTTACTGAGATGTCCTCACCCTCTCTGACTTTTCTTGCAACTATAATTGTCCTATAATTCTTAAGCTCATAGGAGCAGGTGGATAGAGTTAGGATTTGGTCTTCCTCATTAATATCTATATCATCCATTTGAAATAGTGAACGTACTCTTATTTGATATATATACTCCATAAAATCTCTATCGCTTGAAAAATTTGACTTAATAAAGGGGAAGAAATCATCCCTATCATTATTACCCGGTGTTATATATATGGAAAACACCTTCCACAGGGCTTCCTCATATATGGTATCAAAGCTTATAACCGGATGCTCCTTTAGAAACTCTAAATCATTATATTTTAGGAGATAATGGAACATATCATCAGAGGAGGTCATATTATGTCCATATATTATTAGATTTTGCGAATTCCTTTCTACTGATGAGGAGGATTCCATGAAAATACTTCCTGCTTTTAAATAATCATGTGTAAGCCAGTCCTTATCAATATAATACTCTGGATCAGAAGCGTCGGATTGTACAACAACATAGTCGATTTTAGTATCATTTTCACCATTAATATTGTCAAGACGAATCCAACCCTTAACATCTTCATTAGCTTCAAGCAGATTAGTAAACTTTCTTAGCCGTCCCAAATCATCTCTGTTAGGATCAGGAGTAGGAGTAGGTGTAACATTGTCAGTAGTATCTGAAACAATCTCAGAACCTTGTTCCTCATCTGGTTCATCATCCTCTAATAAATTATCAGAGTTCATGGTAGGCATAGATGCCTGATAATGATATAAATCCTTAGCCTTTTCAATTGACTTTTTTAATTTATAAGGTTGTATCATTACTTCATTGATAAAGAGAGCAGCGAATACGAAGAAACCGATAGTAAAGAGAATTCTCAGTCCACGAAAAATGAGCTTTTTCTGCTTTTTCTTCTTTATGGCTTCTACATCGATATCTGCTTTTTCTTCAGATGTTGTATCTTCTTCTACATGTACTTTTTCATCAGATGCTGTACCTTCCTCAATATCTGCTTTTTCTTCAGATGTTGTATCTTCTTCAAGAGGCACATTTTCATCTTGTATACTTTGATCAGCAATATCGATTATAGTATCAGTATCTTTATTATCAGAACTCTCGTTATTATATGTAATTTCTGTATTATCTTCTTTGGGCATGATATTTTTATTTATTTTGTTTTTCTTTTTAGCCATATCAAAATCCTTTCTAGTAAAATAAGTCCTTGCATTATAATTATACAACTTAGGAATAAGTCAGTAAAGACAAAAATAAATTAAAATAAGGGAAAGAGATAGGATGATTTAATTGCTAAAATCCAAATTAAATATTAGGTTTTTTATTTGTATTGGCATTCTTCTATTATTCACAATTATCAATTTTATCAGCTTGAAGAATTATTATGAAGTAATGTTTAGTCATTATATTTTGAGCGATGATCATTTTGAAGAAAAACTAAAGAAGGAGAATAATAATACAAGCTTACCCGATAAAGAGGAAAATCTTACAGTAGAAGAGATTGATGAGCCTAAAAAACCTAAGCTTAATTCCTTATCCGCATTGCTTATGGACGCAGAAAACAACAGGGTTCTTTATGAGCTTAACGGATATCAAGAAATGCCCATGGCCTCTACTACAAAGATTATGACTTGTATTATTGCCTTAGAAGAGGGTAATCTGGAAGATGTGGTAACAGTTTCTTCCTATGCGGCCAAAATGCCTGATGTACAGCTGAATATTAGAGCAGGTGAACAGTATTATCTGAAGGATTTAATGTATTCCTTGATGCTGGAGAGTCATAATGATGTAGCTGTAGCCATAGCAGAACACATAGGAGGTTCTGTGGAAGGCTTTGCTACTATGATGAATGATAAGGCTAGAGCTTTAGAATGTAACAATACTAATTTTGTTACTCCAAACGGACTTGATGCCGAGGGACATTATACAAGCGCGAGAGATTTGGCTATTATTTCATCATATGCTATAAAAAACAAGGATTTTATAGATATTACAAATACCTCAACACACCAATTTAAAGAGCTAAAGAAAGGCAGGAGCTTTTCTGTATCAAATAAGAATAAATTTTTATACATGATGGATGGAGCTATCGGAATTAAGACAGGCTTTACTGGTAAAGCTGGTTATTGCTTTGTTGGTGCTATAAAGAGATTAGATCGAACACTAATCTCCGTAGTCCTAGGCTGCGGCTGGCCTCCAAGCAAAAATCTTAAATGGACAGATACAAAACGTCTTATGACCTATGGTATAGAAAACTATGATAAAAAGCAAATATTTGAAGAAGTGGAGCTGGATCCTGTATTTGTAGATAATGGTCAAACAAGCCATATAGGATTGACTTTGGAAGGAGATTTAAGCCTGCTCCTTAGAGATGATGAGAAGGTAAGAATCGAATATAATATTCCTAATGTATTATCTGCTCCACAGGATGAAGGAAATACAGTAGGATCGGTTAAGTATTATATCGATGATATTTTATATGCCGATATTCCTATGTATACCACCGATGCAAGTAAAATCATCGATTATGAATTTTGTTTTAGGAGATTTGTTAATCTTTGGAGCCTACAGTACTAAAACTGTTAAATCATGATTTGAATCAATGTATTATATATATAATCATACTATACTTGATAAATAGGTAATAATTTGATATAAGTAAATTATAATGTATATTTTGGATATTATATTAAAATAACAAATAGGTTTACAATAAAAAATTTAAGAAGAAGAGGTGTAATAATGGTAAAAAAAATTACTGATAAAGTTACATGGGTAGGTAAAGTTGACTGGGAATTAACTCATTTTCATGGGCATGAATATTCCACTTCAAAAGGATCCTCCTATAATTCATATCTTATTAGAGATGAAAAGACTGTATTAATCGATACTGTTTGGCTTCCATATGATCAAGAATTTGTATCAAATCTAAAAAAAGAAATTGATTTGAATCAGATTGATTATATTGTTGCAAATCATAATGAAATTGACCATAGCGGTGCTTTAGCAGAGCTTATGAGGGAAATACCTAACACCCCCATATACTGTACCGCAAATGGAGCTAAAATTATTAAAGGACATCATCATCAGGACTGGAACTTTGTTACTGTAAAAACAGGTGACACCTTGAACATAGGAGAATCCATACTTACATTTGTTGAGGCTCCCATGCTTCATTGGCCGGATTCCATGATGACCTATATGTCAGGTGAGAATATACTCTTTTCTAATGATGCATTTGGACAGCATTATGCAACAGAATCCTTATTTGATGATAAAGTTGATAATTGCGAACTTTTTGCAGAAGCCATCAAGTATTATGCTAATATTCTAACACCATTTAGCAGATTCGTGACTAAGAAGATTGAAGAGCTACTAAGCTTTAATCTACCTTTAAATATGATATGCACAAGCCACGGAGTTATATGGAAGAATGAGCCTACTCAAATAATCGAAAAATATCTGGAATGGGCTAATAATTACCAGGAAAATCAGATTACTATTATTTACGATACTATGTGGGAATCAACCAGAAAGATGGCAGAAGCGATTGCTGACGGAATAATTAAGTCGGATTCAGATGTAACAGTCAAGCTCTTTAATGCCTCAAAAGAAGATAAGAATGATCTTATAACCGAGATATTTAAATCAAAGGCAATCCTTATGGGATCCTCAACAATAAATAACGGTTTATTACATTCAATCGCTGGACTAGTTGAGATGGCTAAGGGAATGAAATTTAAGAATAAAAAGGCAGCATCATTTGGTAGCTACGGTTGGAGCGGAGAATCAATAAAGCTATTAACCGAAAAGCTTAAGGATGCAGGATTTGAAGTTGTAAATGATGGCATAAGATCACTTTGGGTTCCTGATGACGATGAGAAAACAAAGCTGAGTGATTATGGTAAGTCAATTGTAGAATCATTAAAGTAAGAATGGTAATAAAGCTATCAATAGCTAGTAAAAAAAATAAATATAAAATATTTTAGATATTTCTCATAAAATATGTAACCTTTTTGTCCTCTATCTCGTTTATATAATAGAGGTAGAGGATAAATCTTTAATAAGAATAAAAAGGTGGGATTTTATGAGAAATTTTTTGAGTAAATATAGAACTAGTAAGTTTAGATGTTTTCTAAATGGATTAATATTTGCAGGATTTTCAATGATAGCAATGTTTTTGTGTGTTAATTTTCTTATGGATAAGTCGGCCACAAGAATTGAAGTATTAATTCCCTTTGCTTTATCCATTATTAGTATGTTACTTGGATTTGCTTCGATGTTTAAAACCGAAAGGCTGTCGAAAAACATATAAGTGACGTATAGGTATAACTATAATGCACTTATACCGGTGTGTAAACACATAAATGTGTTGGTTTATACCTATACGTCACTGTTTAATTTTTCGACAGCCTCACATATTTAGAAACCGAAATATTTAATACTGTTATTATATGAAATATCCTCAACCAGCTTCTTTAGGATCTTCAAATCTTTAGGAAATCTACCTGACTCTACCAAAGTTCCGAATATATCACATAGAATTCTTCTGAAATATTCATGTCTTGTATAGGATAGAAAGCTTCTTGAATCTGTCAGCATTCCTACAAAATTACTTAATAAAGATGTGCTTGATAGAGTAGTAAGATGTTCCCTCATACCTTGCTCATGGTCATTAAACCACCAAGCCGAGCCATGCTGAAGCTTTCCGATGGCGCTATCATCTTGAAAGCATCCCATAACGGTATCAATAGCAGCATTATCTATTGGATTAAGGGAGTAGAGGATGGTTTTTGGTAACTGATTTGTATCATCTAGTGCATTAAGAAAATCAGCCAATTGTGCGGATGAATTTCTGCTGTCATCAATACAGTCATAGCCTGTATTTGGACCTAGACTTCCATACATACGTTTATTGTTATCTCTTTTTACTCCGTAATGAAGTTGCATAACCCAGCCTAGCCTATGGTTTTCTCTTCCCAAGAATAATAATAAAGCCGTCTTAAATTTAAGAACTTCATCTTCAGAAAGCTTGTTTCCAGCTAAACGCTTACTCATAATATCTTCAATCTCTTTGTCAGAGGAAGGATAGTACATAACAAAATCTAAACCATGATCAGAGGTTTTGCATCCTACGCTATCAAAGAATTCCATTCGATTCTTAAGAGCTTGACAAAGAGAAATAAAGCTATTTATTTTGATACTACTTGCCTTTGATAGCTTATCAAGATATGTGACAAATCCAGGCTTCTCAATATTTATAGCTTCATCAGGGCGAAGAGCAGGTAGAACCTTTGTTTTAAAGGATATGTCATTAGCAAGCTCCATATGATATTCTAAGGAATCGGCCGGATCATCGGTAGTACAAAGGACTGTTACATTAGAAGAACGAATTATACCTCTGGCACTAAGCTGTGGATCCTTAAGCTTTTCATTACATAGGTTCCATACCTCCTCGGCTGTTTCAGAATTTAAGAATTTCTCATATCCAAAATACCTTTTAAGCTCCAAATGGCTCCAATGATAAAGGGGATTACCAATGGCAAGCTCCAAGGTTTCAGCCCATTTTTGAAACTTATCTCTATCCGGTGCGTTACCGGTTATATATTCTTCCTTTATTCCGTTTGCACGCATCAATCGCCATTTATAATGGTCACCACCAAGCCATAACTGGGTTATATTCTCAAAACGTATATCCTCGGCTATCTCCTTGGGGCTAATATGGCAATGATAATCTACAATCGGCATATTTTCTGCATAATCATGGTATAATAATTTTGCTGTTTCAGTTGATAATAAAAAGTCATGATCCATAAAAGGCTTCATAATAACCTCCATTCTAGTTCCTGTAATATTATATTAACTCGTTTAAATTATATATTTGGGTTAGTATAAAGTCAAGGAGGTCTATTGTTGACTTATTTATGAATTGGCTCTATACTTTAAAGAGAAAATTTCAAGACAAGAAAAGGAGATTTAATATGGCAAAAGTTATAACAATGGGAGAAATAATGCTTCGTTTATCGACTCCAGGATATCAGAGATTTATTCAATCAGACAGCTTTGATGTATGCTACGGAGGTGGGGAAGCGAATGTGGCAGTATCTTTAGCTAATTATGGCCATGATGCTTATTTTGTAAGTAAGGTTCCCAAAAACCCCATCGGAGATAGTGCAGTAGCTGCTCTTAGAAAATTTAATGTTAATTGTAAATATATAGCTAAAGGCGGAGACCGGCTCGGCATCTATTTTCTTGAAACCGGTGCTTCCATGCGTGCTTCCAACGTAGTATATGACAGGGCGGCTTCTTCTATAGCAGAGGCAGATGTCTCAGACTTTGATTTTGACAGCATTTTTGAAGGCGCTGATTGGTTTCATTTTACCGGCATAACCCCGGCTATCAGCGATAAAGCTGCTATTCTTACCGAAGAGGCACTAAAGGCAGCAAAAAGAAAGAATATAACCGTATCCGTAGATCTTAACTATAGAAAGAAATTATGGACTACCGAGAAGGCACAGCGTATCATGACAAATCTTATGCAGTATGTAGATGTATGTATTGGAAATGAAGAGGATGCAGAAAAGGTGCTTGGCTTTAAACCCGGTAAGACAGATGTTACAAGCGGTGAATTAGAGCTTGCTGGATATAAGGATATATTTGAACAGATGGTAAAGAAATTTAACTTCAAGTATGTGGTAAGCTCCTTAAGAGAGAGCTATTCTGCATCAGATAACGGCTGGTCAGCCTGCATATATGACGGTAAGGAATTTTATCAATCTAAAAAGTATGATATTAGAATAGTAGACCGAGTAGGTGGTGGTGATTCATTTGCCGCAGGCTTAATCTGCGGTTTATTGGATGGAAAACCTATGAGGGACGCATTAGAATACGGTGTAGCCGCATCGGCACTAAAGCATACGATTCCAGGTGACTTTAACATGGTATCCAGAGCAGAGGTTGACGCATTAGTTGGCGGAGATGCTTCGGGAAGAGTACAAAGATAATAGGGGGTTAATGGCATGAGGAAAATAAAAACTAATAAAAAGCTACAGAAAAAAGCCCCTATGAAGGACAGCACTAAGATATTATTGTATTCCTTAGCAGGGTTAGTATTATTGTTTGTAGTGATACTGTTAGTTATTGAGGGTATGTCAAGCAAAATCATTATTAAAAACAATTCTGATGTTAAGCTTGAATATGTTAAGGCTTATTTTGTTGATATAGAAGGTCCTGTTTCTGATGATGTGAAGTTATTTGAAAATCTTGATAGAGGGGATAACTCTGTATTACCCTTAGAAAAAATAGATTTGGCTTATCGCCAAGCTAATCTTGAAGTTAGATTTAAATTTGAAGGACATGATGAATTGTTTGTAGATGCTGGTTATTTCAATGAAATATTTAGCGGAAGAATAAATATTGGCTTTGAAGATATCGATAATGAAAGGATTCTTCTTAAGGTTAAGGCTTCTACCGGAGTTATACCCTCACCTCATATAGACTGCGATGAAGAGTATGTTTTTAATCTAGCTACGGGCGAAGAAGAAGAGTAATTTGAAGTAATCGACACTACAAGGAGAAAAGAATGATTAAATTATATGACAAAGGTGTATACCTGATTAATGGTAGGGAGATTATAGAGGATTCACCACAAGCTATTTTAGCTGTATCTCAGAAAATTGGATCAGATAATATAGATAAGGATAAAGCCAGATATGGAACAATGGCATATAAAATTCTTAAGAAGCACAATACTTCAGGTAGTATGACAAATCTAAAGATTAAATTTGATAGGTTAATTTCCCATGATATTACTTATGTGGGAATTATTCAGACTGCCAGAGCAAGTGGTCTTCTAAAGTTTCCGGTCCCCTATGTCTTAACCAACTGCCATAATAGCTTATGCGCAGTTGGTGGTACTATAAATGAGGATGATCATATGTTTGGATTGTCCGCCGCTAAGAAGTATGGTGGTATTTATGTGCCTGCTCATCAGGCAGTAATTCATCAGTATGCGCGGGAAATGATGGCTGAAACAGGTAGTATGATATTGGGCTCAGACAGTCATACACGTTATGGTGCCTTAGGAACAATGGCAATGGGAGAGGGCGGCCCAGAGCTGGTAAAACAACTTCTAGAAAAGACCTATGATATCCCTATGCCTAAGGTGGTAGCGGTTTATTTAACCGGAAGTCCAAGAAAAGGAGTAGGTCCTCAAGATATTGCATTGTCAATTATTAAGGCTGTATTTAAGAATGGCTATGTAAATAATAAGGTTATGGAGTTCGTAGGTGACGGTATTAAGAATCTAAGCATGGATTATCGGATTGGTATAGATGTAATGACTACCGAAACCACCTGCCTATCATCCATATGGGTAACGGATGATATGGTAAGGGAATACTACGATTTACATAATAGATCAGAAGCATTTAAGTATATCAGACCGGAGTCAGTTACATATTATGAGGGAATGGTTTATGTTGACTTATCTCAGATTAAGCCAATGATTGCTATGCCATTTCATCCGAGTAACGCTTATACCATAGACGAGCTTAATGCTAATCTTTATGATATTCTGGATGAAGTAGAAAAAAATGCTTTAATAAGTCTTGATAATAAGATAAAATACACTTTAAAGGATAAAATAAAAAATAATAAGCTATATGTTGAACAGGGTACAATTGCAGGCTGTGCCGGAGGAAGCTTCGAAAATATTTGTGATGCTACTGATATATTAAATGGAAGCTTTACCGGTTCTGATGAATTTTCACTAAGTGTATACCCTGCAAGTCAGCCAATATTTATGGAGCTTATAAAGAATGGTGTGGTAGCTAAGCTTACCGCGGCTGGAGCCAGTATTCGCACGGCATTTTGTGGTCCCTGCTTTGGAGCAGGAGATACCCCAGCCAATAATGGCTTAAGTATAAGACATACAACGAGAAATTTCCCTAATAGAGAGGGCTCAAAGATAACAAACGGACAAATTGCATCCGTTGCTCTTATGGATGCCCGTTCAATAGCTGCTACAGCTGCGAATAAGGGATATTTAACATCAGCTGAGGATATAGATGCTAAGTTTGGAAAGCCCAAGTATTTCTACGACAGTAGGATATATGAGAATAGAGTATATGACGGCACTTTAAAGCCAGACTCTAATATTGAGCTTAAGATGGGACCCGGAATAGTTGATTGGCCCAAGATGTCAGAGTTAACAGACGATATAATATTAAAGGTTGTATCTGTAATCCATGATCCTGTAACCACAACCGATGAGTTGATTCCATCCGGTGAAACCTCTTCCTATCGATCAAATCCTTTGGGACTTGCTGAATATACCTTATCCAGAAAAGATCCCGAGTATGTCGGTCGTGCAAAAGAGGTTCATATAGCTGAGAAGGCGAGATTAGCAGGAAAGGATATAATAAAAGCAAATCCCGAATTATTAAAGGTTTATAAAACACTAAAAGAGAATTTTGATATAGACATGGAAAACACCCAGATTGGAACTACCATATATGCTGTTAAACCTGGTGATGGGTCTGCAAGAGAGCAGGCAGCAAGCTGTCAAAAGGTACTCGGCGGTTATGCAAATATAGCAAAGGAATATGCTACAAAGCGTTATCGCTCAAATCTTATTAACTGGGGTATGCTACCATTTGTATTAGACGGTGATTTACCCTTTGATAAGGATGATTATATCTTTATCAAGGATATCAAAAATGCTGTTGAGAACAAATCCGATAAGATAAAAGCCTATGTAGTTAATAAAGGTATGAAGGAATTTGTTCTATCCTTAGGAGAGCTTACGGACGATGAAAGAACAATAATACTCAAAGGCTGTCTTATTAACTATTATAAAGATTAATCATCAGATAAATACTAAAAGGGGCTGTTGCAAAATACAAGGGGTGTGTGAGGTTACACCTATACACCCTGAGTACAGTTTTGCAACAGCCCCTTTATTTTAGATACTATTTTCTATATAAGGCTTCCACATATACACGTAAGTTTTCATCATTTTTAAGGGCGGTATTTGCTTTGTCATTAGTCCCTTCAATAATCCATGAAACAAGATCATCATTGTCTCTTTCGTCGAAATAGGTCTTTAGTATATCATCCATTTCAGAATTATATATAATGAGATTTCCATCCTCATCTTTTACCAGATAAAACTTGTCCAATCTAGGTAAGGTGGTTTTTATGTTAACATATTTTATTTCATAATAGGCATAGACAATATAAGTATCATCCTCATAGCTTTTCATGATATAATACATATTATCACGGATATCATCAATAAATTGAGTCTCTTTTTCTATATCGATTAAGGGGGTAATATTATCAGGATTAGTAGCCTTAGTCTTTAGTAAGTTATAATCGCATGAATTCCATGCCACATAATAATCGTGGAAGAATTGCTCAATCTCCGGATATCCACCAACGCTTAATTCATATACAGGAAGTGGGGTGGGTATGGGTGTTGGTCCAGGTGTCGCAGTCGCCTCAGGAGTCGGTATCGGTGTCGCACTAGTAGTGGAGGCAAGGGCAGATTTAGATATATCGACATAATCTCTATCATTGTTTGAATTGTCAGATACAATAACAAGCTCTTTCTCTCTATTAATAGCTTCAGCTACACCATCAACATTCTTACCCGGGTATAATGCACCGATAAATAAAGTTAATCCACCGATGCCCATACAATATATTATTGTCATAATAATTGATTTCTTCATATTTTGTTTCATCATTACTCCTTAAAGTTTGTCTTAAGCCTACAAACCAATTTTAACTAATAATGGAGTAAAATACAAGCTAAATATAATCATTTTGTAATATTTTCGTAATATTTATTATTTTAATCTCCACTTGTGATATTCGATGGAATAGATTAAAATTGTAATAAGCTAAAGATACTAATAATTTATATGAAATACTACAAAGTCAGGAGAGAGTATATGGCAACAATTATTGATGGTAAAAAAATATCCACAGAAATTAAGGATGAATTAAAAGAGCAAGTAAAGATCTTAAAAGAGAAAAATATTGAAGTTTGCCTCTGTGTTATTCAGGTAGGAGCAGATCCTGCTTCAACTATTTATGTTAATAACAAGAAAAAGGCATGTGAATATGTCGGAATCAAATCCTTATCCTATGAGCTAGGTGAAGACACAAGCCAGGATGAGTTATTAGAGCTTATTAATAAGCTTAATAAGCAAAATGATGTCCATGGTATACTTGTACAACTACCTTTACCTAAGCATATTGATGAGGATAAAATAATAGATGCTATATCGCCCAACAAGGATGTTGACGGCTTTCATCCCCAGTCTGTAGGAAGATTAAGCATAGGTAAAAAAGGGTTTGTATCCTGTACTCCAGCCGGTATAGTGCAGCTTTTAAAGCGCTATAATATTTCCATGGAAGGTAAGGAATGTGTGGTTGTAGGCAGAAGTAATATTGTAGGAAAACCCATGGCAATGCTTATGCTTAGAGAAAATGCTACAGTAACCGTATGTCATTCTAGAACAAAAAATCTTTCTGAAGTAACAAGAAGAGCCGATATATTGATTGTTGCCATTGGTAAACCTAAATTTATAACAAATGAGCATGTTAAAGAAGGTGCCGTTGTTATAGATGTGGGTATGCATAGAAATGAGAATAAGAAGCTATGCGGAGACGTGGATTATGATGAAGTTATAGATAAAGTAAGTGCTATAACCCCGGTTCCCGGTGGTGTAGGTCCCATGACTATAGCCATGCTTATGTATAATTGCGTAGAATCTGCTTTAATGTAACAAACACTTGGCACCATACATTCGGTAGTCGGTAGTAAACAAATAAGAGAAAACGGAGCACAAATATGGACATATTTTTTGTATCATTAGGTTGTGATAAGAACCTTGTGGATAGTGAGAACATGCTTGGAATCTTGCATGATAACGGATACTCAATTACAGATAGGGAAGACATGGCAGATATAATTATTGTAAACACATGTTGCTTTATCCATGATGCTAAGGAAGAAAGTATTCAGGCTATCCTAGAGATGGCTAGATATAAAGAAATCGGAAGACTTAAAGCTTTAATTGTTACAGGTTGTCTTGCTGAGAGATATAAGGACGAGATACTAAAGGAAATTCCAGAAGTGGATGCTCTTCTTGGAACCGCTGCATTTAATGAAATATTACAAGTCGTTGAACAGGTTACCCTTGGCAAGAAGTATACATATTTTGCCGAGCTAGATAAATTACCTAAAAGTAAGTCAAAAAGAGTTTTATCTACAGGGACTCATTATTCATATTTAAAAATTGCTGAGGGATGCGATAAGCATTGTACTTACTGCATTATACCAAGGGTTAGAGGAAACTATAGAAGCAGGTCTATGGAAGAGCTTATAGACGAGGCCACATACCTTGCATCCCAAGGAATAAAGGAATTAATATTAGTAGCCCAGGAGACAACCCTATATGGGGTTGATTTATATGGTAAAAAAACTTTACCCAATCTATTAAAAAAGCTTTGCAAGATAGAAGGTATTGAGTGGATACGAATACTATATTGCTATCCTGAGGAAGTGACGCCTGAACTTATAGAAACCATAAGAAAAGAACCAAAGATATGCAATTATCTGGATATACCTATCCAGCACTGCTCTGACAGAATATTGAAGCTAATGGGAAGAAAGACATCAAAAGATGATATAATAAATATAGTTAATTCTCTTAGAGATAGAATACCTGATATCGCACTTAGAACTACGCTTATTTCAGGCTTTCCAACAGAAACAGATAAAGAGCATGAGGAACTACTTGATTTTATAGAAAACATGAGATTTGACCGACTGGGTGTGTTTACTTACTCTAGGGAGGAGGATACCCCGGCTGCACTTTTAAAACCACAGGTTATAGCCAAAGTAAAAAAACAAAGACAAAAAGAACTAATGGAGCTTCAGCAATCTATAGCATTCGAGAAATCTTCTTCTCATATTGGACGTATCTTTAATGTAATTATAGAGGGAAGAATTGCAGACAAGGACCATGTATACGTGGCAAGAACCTATATGGATGGACCTTCGGTGGATGGCTATATTTTCATAAATTCCGAGGATGAGCTTATATCCGGTGATATAATACAAGCAAAGGTTACCGGAGCAAATAAATATGATTTGATTGGAGAAATTGTGGAAGGAAGTGCAAAAAGATGAATTTGCCTAATAAAATAACACTCGCTCGTGTACTTATGATACCAATATACTTGATATTTATGTTGGTGGAGCAGATACCTTATGGAAGATATATAGCCGGTTTTGTATTTACTATAGCTGCAATTACTGATGCTTTAGACGGATATATTGCCAGAAAGAATAATTTGATAACTAATTTCGGGAAATTCATGGATCCATTAGCGGATAAGCTATTGGTTTGCTCTGCTCTTATTTGCTTTGTTGAAACGCATCAAATGGCCAGCTGGATAGCTATAATTATAATTGCAAGAGAGTTTATCGTAAGTGGTTTTCGAACAATAGCAGCAGATAACGGTGTTGTTCTTGCGGCAGGATGGTGGGGCAAGATAAAAACCAATGTCCAAGTAGTAATGAGTGTTATGCTTACGGTAAATTTGGATTTTGCCTTTATCAATGTACTTGAAGAGGTATCCATATATCCTGCGCTAGCATTGACAATAATCTCTATGATAGATTACTTTTTAAAAAATAAAGAGCTTTTATTTAGTAAGGATCAACATTAATTGAAGGGATGCAGCTATATGACAGTAGAACTAATAAGCATAGGCACAGAGCTTCTTTTGGGAAATATCATAAATACTAATGCGGCTTATTTATCACAAAAATGTGCCCAGTTAGGCTTTTCAATGTATCATCAGATTACGATTGGGGATAATGAAGCCAGATTACATGAGGCGATAAATACAGCCTTACAGCGCTCAGATATATTAATTCTTACTGGTGGTCTTGGTCCTACTTCCGATGATATTACAAAGGAAACCTTGGCTAAAGCTCTACATAGAGAAGTTATAATGGATGAGCATTCACGTGAGAGGATAAAATTATATTTGCATCGCATAGTTACTGACAACAAATCTATTCCTACGGGCTTAGCCAAAATCACTGAAAACAACTGGAAGCAAGCCTTAAAAATAGAAGATTCCATTGTAATAGATAACGAATATGGTACTGCTCCGGGATATATAGTTGAGGATGGGGATAAGATAATTCTTCTTCTTCCTGGTCCTCCCTTTGAGATGATACCCATGTTTGAAAATGATATGCTACCATACCTAATTAAGAGGCAGGACAAGGTGCTTGTTACAAGGATGGTGAAAACATGTGGCATAGGTGAAAGCACGGCAGAAACCATGATTATTGATTTAATTGAAAGTCAAAGCAACCCTACAATTGCTCCTTATGCTAAGGGCGGTGAGGTACATTTTAGAATTACTGCGGGGGCAAATAATGAAGAAGAAGCTGAATTACTTTTAAATCCAATCATTAATGAATTGAAGTCTCGTTTTGGAGATAATATATTTACTATAAATGAAAATGAAACACTTGAAGAAGTCGTTGTTAATTTACTAAATAAACATAAACTGACTCTTGTTACAGCCGAATCATGCACAGGTGGACTTCTTTCAGGAAGAATAGTAAATGTTCCAGGCGCCTCAGAAACATTTATGGAGGGCTTTATTACCTATTCGAATAATGCAAAAAGGAAATATTTGCAGGTAAGCCCTCATACTTTAGAAACTTATGGTGCAGTTAGTGAACAGACAGCCATAGAAATGGCTTCTGGAGCCCTTAAAGCCTCAGGCTGTGATGTAAGCGTTGCTGTGACAGGCATAGCTGGACCAGGAGGAGGTACAGTAGAAAAGCCCGTAGGCTTAGTATATATTTCTTGTCACCTTGACGGTAAATCATTTGTTATTGAACGACATTTTAAGGGTAATAGAGAAAAAATTAGAGAGCATAGTGTTATTGCTGCTTTAGACTTAATTCGCAGAAGTATCATTGAAATATATGGATAATAACACACTTTCGTTGGAATAATACCATAGAAATGACACAGTTGTTGCATATAATAGTATCAATGGAAAGATTGAAAGGAGGTATCACCTCCGTTGTAGGTATTATATACTTTCATCTCAGAAAGGAGGTTTAGTATGAGACGTTACAATAAATACTTTATATTGATACTTATTTTAATATTTGCATTTGCTTTCACAGGATGCAAGAATATCAGATTAGATACGTTTAAAGACTCTGATAATACAAATGATAAGATAGAAAACAAGGCTGATTTAACTAAGAATGATGATTCGGATGAAGATGACACAAAGGACCTTGATAATATAGATGATGAGGACAATTTAGATGATGATACACCCACTCCGACGATTGTACAGCCTATTGAAAACATTGAATTATTAGTTTATGTAGTTAATAGTTCTACGGAATTAGATCCTGTTACGGCTTTAGTTCCTGCCGGTAGTGATATAACACCTGAATTAATAGTAAATACAGTGGTAGATTCCATGGCTGATCAATCACTTGTTATTGGAGTTGAAAGTGTAAGTACAAAGGATGATGCAGTTATCATCAGTTTTTATTCAGATAAGCCTCCGCTTAGTAATGTTGGCTCTGGCCTAGAAAATGCTATACTTGATGCATTGGCTCAAAGTCTAACTGAAAATTTAGATGATTATAATAAAATTATATACCGTGTAGAAGGCGGACCTTATATAAGCGGACATATAGAGCTGGGAATCGATGAAGTCTACTTCGAAGATGCACGATAAGCAGATTAGTCCAAGAAAATTATCTTGATTTATGTGACACTGTTTCTGTGTCACAATAAAGCATAGTAATTTTCTTGGATAAGTGCAACGTGAGCGAAAAATGCATTAGCATTTTGAGCTGCTAATCTGCTAATAAGCAGATTAGTCCAAGAAAATTAGCACACTTTATACTTTAGGTAATTTCGATGCGGCAAACGTAGTCGACAATTACCTAAATTTGTGTTATTCTAAATAATCAAAAACTTGCAGTTATTAGCAGAATGGAAAAGACGATGAAAAAGGTATATGTTATAGGAGGCGGTGCCTCCGGGATGATAGCAGCAATTTCGGCAGCCAGATGTGGCCATAAGGTAATTTTGCTTGAAAAGAATGAAAAGCTTGGTAAAAAGCTCTATATAACAGGAAAGGGAAGATGTAATCTTACAAATGCCTGTGATAGAGAAACTTTTTTTGATAATGTTATGTCCAATCCTAAGTTTTTATATAAGGCATATAATCAAATGTCTACCTTTGATGTAATTGATTTTTTTGAAGAGCTGGGGCTAAGAACTAAAATCGAAAGAGGTAATCGTGTATTTCCTTTATCTGATAAGTCCTCAGATGTAATATCAGCTTTAAGAAACGAATTAGAGCGACTGGGAGTGGATATTCGATACAAGAGCGAAGTTAGCGATATTGTTACAAAAGAAGGAAGCTTTAATGGTATTAATCTAGTATCTAGTGACCAGATTCTCTATGGTGATGCAGTAATAGTTGCTACGGGAGGACTTTCTTATCCTCTTACCGGATCAACAGGAGATGGCTTAAAATTCGCAAAGAAAGTCGGACATACTATTACTGATTTATCCCCCTCCTTGGTACCGCTTTATGTATCAGAAGCTTATATTAAAGAGCTAATGGGATTATCTCTAAAAAATATATCTATTATTATAAGATCAGGACAAAAGGAAATATATAAGGATTTCGGAGAACTTTTATTTACTCATTTTGGTGTAAGCGGACCGGTAATATTAAGTGCAAGCAGACATATTATTCCTTATATGAATAATAAAGATAAGATCACATTAAGCATTGACCTAAAGCCGGCTCTTACCCATCAACAACTTGATACGAGAATACTCAGGGATTTTGAAGAATTTAAGAATAAGCAATTTAAGAATTCTTTGAGCCGGCTATTGCCAAACAAACTAATAGATGTTATTATTCCACTAAGCAATATAAAACCTGAAAAGCAGGTTAATTCCATTACAAAAGAAGAGAGACTTAACCTTGTAGAACTGCTTAAGAATCTTACTTTTAATATCACCAGACTTGCTCCATATAATCAGGCTGTCATTACTAAGGGTGGAATTAATATAAAAGAAATTAATCCTTCCACCATGGAATCTAAGATTATAAAAAACATGTTTTTTGTCGGTGAAGTACTTGATTTAGATGCTTTAACCGGCGGTTTTAATCTTCAGATAGCATGGTCAACCGGCTATCTCGCCGGGAATCTGCACGAATAAGCGGATTAGTCCAAGATAATCCGCTTTACTATATATTTGGAGGAAGAAGATGAAACATTACAGTATTGCTATTGATGGACCTGCAGGAGCAGGTAAGAGTACGATTGCTAAGAAGGTAGCAAAGCATTTGAATTTTATATATGTAGATACCGGTGCAATGTATAGAGCATTAGCCTTGTATTTTATTAGGAACAATATAGCTTCAGCTGATAAGGAGAAGATAGAGTCCTCTTGTAATGATGCTGATGTTACGATAGATTATAGAGATGGCGAGCAGCAGGTGTTATTAAACGATGAGAATGTAACCCAGCTCATTCGTACTGAGGAAGTCGGAAATATGGCAAGTGCATCCTCAGTATATCCTGTGGTTAGGTTAAAGCTTGTAGAGCTTCAAAGAAATCTTGCTAAGAAGGCTGACGTAGTTATGGATGGTAGAGAAATCGGGACATTTGTACTTCCTGGGGCTGATCTAAAGATTTATCTTACGGCCAGCAGTATGGAACGTGCAAAAAGAAGATTCTTAGAGCTTAAGCAAAGAGGTATTACAGCCGATATAAATGAAATAGAAAAAGATATAATCGAGAGGGATAATCGCGATATGAATAGAGAGTTTGCTCCTTTAAAGCAGGCAGATGATGCCATACTTTTAGATTCCTCCGATATGACTATAGACGAAGTTGCAGAATATATAATAAAATGTTATGAACAGATAAGATAGGAGCTGGAATATTGGATGTTAAACTTGCTAATAACGCCGGATTCTGCTTTGGAATTGAACGGGCTGTTAATCTTGTATATGATGAAATAGATAAAGGTGATCCTATTTATACCTTTGGTCCAATTACTCATAATGAGGAAGTGGTTGATAGTCTTGAGAAAAAAGGAGTTAGGGTGATTGAATCTCCTGAAGAATTAAATGGATTACCTAAGGGAACTATAATTATACGTGCACACGGTATTTCTGAAAAGCTATATAATGAGCTTTCCTCCTATGGACATAAGATTATTGATGCTACATGTCCATATGTTAAGAAAATACACAAAACCGTAAGCAAATATGATAAACGTCATATTATTATAGTCGGAGATCCTGAACATCCTGAAATAAAGGGGATAATCGGATGGTGTAGAAATGATAATTATTCAGTTATTGAAAATATAGAAGATGCAAAGCTTATTGATTTACCACTAGATACAGAGCTTTGTCTCGTGGCTCAGACGACATTTAATTACAGTAGATTTCAAGAATTAGTTGAAATAATCTCAAAAAAAGGTTATGATATATTTGCTTTAAATACCATATGCAATGCGACACAGTCTAGGCAGTCTGAGGCCTATGAGCTGGCTAAGAAATCTGACGCCATGATTGTAATTGGTAGTAAGCAAAGCTCCAACACTAGAAAGCTTTATGAAATTTGTAAAAATGAATGTGAAAATACTTACTATATACAGAAACCTGATGACTTGGATTTGAACGAGTTCAAATCTTTTCGGAATGTAGGTATTACAGCAGGGGCTTCGACCCCACACAATATTATCAAGGAGGTTCTTACCGTTATGTCAGAAAAGAGTTTTGAACAATTATTGGAGGAAGAAAATGTAG